>JBKJJJ010000068.1:0-26625 GCA_046598045.1 Candidatus Eiseniibacteriota bacterium | reverse complement strand
ACGCCCACGAGCACCGCGGAGATCCAGAACGGCACCCGCCAGCCCCACGCGAGGAAGTCGCTCTCCGGTAGCCGTGCCGAGAGGATCGTGAGCATTCCGGTCGAGAGCAGGAGCCCCACGGGGACGCCGAGTTGGGGCCAGGAGCCATGGAAGCCCCGGCGCTCGCCACTGGAATGTTCGACCGCCAGGAGGACCGCACCGCCCCACTCGCCGCCCACGCCAAAGCCCTGGATGAATCGCAACACCACGAGCAGGATGGGCGCCCATACGCCGATGCGCGCGTAGCTCGGAACGAAGCCGATTGCCGCGGTCGCGACGCCCATGATCAGGAGCGACCAGACCAGCATCTCCTTGCGGCCGCGGCGATCGCCATAGTGACCGAACACGATGCCACCCAGCGGCCGCGCGACGAACCCGACGGCGAACGTGCCGTATGCGCTCAGCGTCCCGGCAAGCGGATCGAGTGTGGGAAAGTAGAGCTTGTTGAACACCAGCGCCGCGGCGATTCCGTAGAGGAAAAAGTCGTACCACTCGATCGTCGTGCCGACGAAGGAAGCGAGGATGACCCGGCGCAGGACGCGCGGGCTGGTCTCGGGGAGGGCCGAGGTGGCGGTCATGCGCGCTCCCCAATGGCGCGTCCTGCGTAAAGGCCGGTGGCCTCGGCAAGCTCGATGTCCGCGAACAGCAACCCCTCCTCGCCATACGGCTGGTAGCAGAGGAGCGTGCCGTCGGGCCGCACCACCGCGGAGGTCGTCGGCGAGCCCGGGCTCGCGCAGTTCACCGAGGCCACGAAGCAGGTGTTCTCGGCCGCGCGGCACAGGATCGCCTTCTCGTGGAACGTGTTCAAGGGATCCGCGAACGTCGTGGGCCGATAGCCGCCAGCCTCCGCCTCGTGAAAGTGCGGGTGGAACACCACCTGTGCGCCGTGCCGTGCGGCCCAGCGGAAAGTCTCCGGATACCGCCAGCCTTCGTGGCAGATCGCGATCCCGAACGTCAGCGGACCCGATTGGAAGACACGCCGGCCCGAGCCGGGCGCGTAGGTTGCCTCCTCGGAGGGAGCCAGCTGGACCTTGTCCTGGAAGCCGGCGATCGTTCCGTCATGCTCGATGACGAGCGCCGAGATCAAAGGCAATCCATCGACCAAGCGCTCGGTGCCGAGAATGACCGTGACGTTTCCAGTCGCTGCCGCGGCCGCGATCTCGTGCCATGCGCGCTCGAGGAACGCCGGATCGGGAGGCGACACGCGCTTGCCCGGGTCCCGGTAGCCCGGCACGTAGCACTCCGGAAAACAGAGGAACTCGGCGCGCGCCGCGAACGCCGCGGCGATGGCCCTGACGGCCGACGCGACCGACTCCTCGGGCGTCGCCGGATAACGAAGGTTGGCGAGCGCGATCCGCACCAGGCTCATCGATCCTCCTTCCGCATTCCCAACGCCACCACGATCGACACCCGCGGCGCGAGCACCATCCGTGCGGCGAATGCGGTGCGCATTCTAGGGCCTTTTGTTGCCGATGCGCCGCGAAATGTGGATGGGGACTTTCACATTGCACCCGCCCCTGAGTCGCGGGAAAGTCTGGGCGCTCCCGCTCGTCCAACCACTCTCGAAACCGAGGCGCCATGACTCCCGATCCGACCTCCCCCGTCAACGCCCCTGCGGCCGACCCGTTCGAGCAGTTCAAGGCGCACCAGCGCGCGGGGTGGGCGCACTTCGGTCCGCTCGCGACGTTCACGACGCCTCCGGCCGCGCGGCTGGTGCGCTTCGCCGGCGTCCGCGCGGGGCAGCGCGTGCTCGATGTGGCCGGCGGCACGGGCGTGGTGGCGATCACCGCCGCGCGGCTCGGCGCGAAGGTCACCGGGTCGGACCTCACACCGGAGCTGCTCGAACAGGCCCGCGAAAACGCGGCCATCAGCGGCACGGACGTCGAGTGGCGCGAGGCCGACGTCGAGCACCTCCCGTTCGCCGATGCGCATTACGACGTCGTGCTGAGCCAGTACGGCCACATGTTCGCGCCGCGCCCGGACGTAGCCATCGCCGAGATGCTGCGCGTGCTCAAGCCCGGCGGAACGATCGCGTTTTCCACGTGGCCGCCCGATGCCTTCATTGGTCGCATGTTCTTGCTCACCGCACGCTATGCGCCGCCCCCGCCGCCCGGCGTCGTCTCGCCCGTTTTGTGGGGTGAACCGACGATCGTCCGCGAGCGCCTCGGCGACCGGGTGACGAACCTCACGTTCGAGCGCGACATGATGATGACCTATACGCTCAGCCCGCAACACGTGCGCTTCAACGTCGAGCGGACCTCCGGGCCGATCCTCAAGCTGGTCGAGGCCCTGCAGGAGAGCGACCCCGCGAAGCTCGCGGAGTTCCGGCGCGAGTACGACGCGATTGCCGCGGAGTACTTCGAGATGAACACGATGCGGCAGTCCTACCTGATGACGCGGGCGACGAAGGTCTAGCGCTCCACTGCGCGCTGCCGGTTCAGCTCCCGCTCCAGGCGTTCGACCCGCCCGAGCAGGTCGACGATGATCGCGGCCGCGTCGAGATCCACCTCGAGGTCGGCGTGCAGCCGCAGCATGCGGCGCAGGCGGATGGCCGTCCCCGCGGAGAATGCGGCCGCATCCGGTCCCGCCGGCTCGACGAGGCCCATGCCCTTCAATTGATCGAGAATCGCGGGATCGATGCCCACGGCGGCGGCGAGCGCCTCGCCGGAGAGCCAGGCTTCGGATTGCCAGGTGGCCCCGGCGACGGTGATTTGGAGGTGGCTGCGCGGCGTCTTGTCCATGTTCACTCCTCGGCCGGCCGGTCCGTGGGAGCCGTCGCGGTGCGCTGGAGCGCCTCGTACGCGGCGACTTCGTCGGCGCTTGGCTTCTTTGGAATCACGATGCGAATGCTGGCGTTGAGGTTCCCGCGGCTGCCGTCCTTGTGCGGGAGCCCGCGCCCCTTGAGGCGCAGGCGTTGCCCCGCCTCGGTCCCCTTCGGCACCTTGAGCGTAACCGGGCCCTCGGGCGTCTCGATGCGCACGGAACCGCCCAGCACCGCCTGCCACGGCCAGAGCGCCAAACTCATCTCGAGGTCATCGCCCTCGACGCGAAAGCGCGCGTCGGGCGTGAGGCGCAGGTGGAGAAACAGGTCGCCCGCGGGCCCGCCGCTCCCGCCGCCCTCGCCCTGCCCCGCGAGCCGCAGCACGGTGCCATCGCGCGCGCCGAGCGGGATCTCGACCTCGAGATTGCGGCCGCCCTCGAGGCCGATGCGCCGCCGAGCGCCGTGCAGCAGGTCGGTGAGCGTGACCGGCAACTCGGCTTCGATCTCCATCGCGGGGCGCGTGAAGCGGAAGCCGCGGCCCGCGCGCGCGCCGCGTCCGGAGGCTCCGCCGAACATCGCCTCGAAGAAGTCGCTGAACCCGTCGAGGTCCGCCTCGTCCGGCGATCCGCCGCCGGGGCGTCTTGCGTGAGGCGGCGGGGTGAACTCGGACCCGTTCTTCCAGTCGGCCCCGAGCGCGTCATATTTCTTTCGCTTCTCGGGATCCTGGAGAACTTCGTTCGCCTCGTTGATCTCCTTGAAGCGTTCGGTCGCCGCGAGTCGCTCGGCCGCCGGCTGGAGATCGGGATGATGCTTGCGCGCCAGCTTGCGATACGCGCTCTTGATCTCGTCGGCCGACGCGCTGCGCGGCACGCCGAGCACTTCGTAGTAGTCGCGGAATTTCACCGCCATGATTCGGGATCCTTTCGGAACAAGCGCGCGATGTTGCCGACCTCGATTGCGGGGGAAGCGTGATCCCGGCCGGGGCGGACGTCAAGCGGCCCCGCGCACGACCTCCGCCAGCACCCGCACCCCCCGCCGGATCTCCCGGGCGTCCACCGCAGCGAAGCCCAGCACCAGCACATGTTGCGCCCCGCGGCCGCGCCCGGTCGGGGTGACGGCCTTGATCTCGACCCCGCGCTCGGCGGCGAGTGCGGCCACCCTCGCGCCGTTCACGCCGGGCGGCAGCCACCCGACGGTCTGCAGCCCGGCCTCGATCTCGCAGACGTCGAGCAGGCCGGGTAGCTCCACACGAGCCGCCTCGAGCAGCATGGAGTGCCGCTCGGCGTAGACCTCGCGCATGCGACGGATGTGGCGGCCGAAGTGTCCGCCCGTCATGAAATCCGCGAGCACCGCCTGGTCGAGCAGCGGCGCGTGGCGCGTGGTGACCGAGATCATCGCGGCAAACGGCTCGACCAGGTCCGACGGCAACACGACGTAGCCGAGGCGGATCGACGGGAAGAGCACCTTGCTGAAGCTGCCCGAGAAGATCACGCTGCCGCCCTGGTCGAGGCCCTGGAGCGCCGGCATGGGCGGGCCGCAGTAGCGATACTCGCTGTCGTAATCGTCCTCGAAGATCGTCGCCCCCGAGCCGCGCGCCCAGTCGAGCAACGCGAGGCGACGCGTCACGCTCATGCTCACGCCCATCGGGTACTGGTGCGCGGGCGTGACGTACACGAGGCGCGCGTCCTTCATGCGCTTCGCGTCCACCACGAGGCCCTCGTCGTCCACGGGCACATCCAGGACTTGCGCGCCGACGGCCTCGAGCGCGACCCGCGCGCCGGCGTAGCCCGGGCGCTCCAACGCCGCGCGGTCCCCGGGATCGAGCAACAGCCGCGCGGTGGTGTGGAGCGCCTCGAGCGTGCCCGAAACGATCGCCACCTGCCCGGGCGAACAGGTCACCCCGCGCGACGCCACGAGGTAGTCGGCGATCGCCTCGCGCAGCGGCAGGTACCCCAGCGCCTCGCACCCGAGCAGCTGCTTGACCGACGCCATGCGCAGGCGCCGCGACGCGACCTGGGCCCAGAGCGTGGTCGGGAACAGGTCGAGCGCCGGCTGCCCGATGCGAAACGCGGGCGTTCGCCCCTCGGGGTAGCCGAAGAGCGGGCTCAGCCCGCGCGCGAGCGCGGAGAGTCGCCGCGGCCGGCGCGGCTGCGGCTGCGGCGCGGCCTCGCGCCCGGCGCCCGCCCGCGGAGCGACCAGCAGGCTCTCGGGGAGCACGCACGCGACGTACGTGCCCGAGCCCACCGTGGCGTTCACGTAGCCCTCGGCCTTGAGGTTCTCGAACGCCGCGACCACGGTGCCGCGTGCGAGGTCGTACTCGTTCGACAGCTCGCGGGTCGTGGGCAGCCGCGCGCCGACGCTCAGGCGGCCCTCGAGGATCGCGCTGCGCAGCGACTCGTAGAGCCAGCGCGACGCGGGCACGCCCCGCAACCGGGGCGGCAGGACGAATGTGAACGGTGCCGGAGCCTTTGCCATTGGTTCACCAAGGATTGCCTAAGTGGGCCTATCCGACAAGACCAATCTTCGCGAGGATGACTCCTGCGTGGAGGGATTCGGGCGACCGTCCGGGCTGCCCTCCATACCTGGAGTTCTGAAGGAGGATTCGGTCATGAGATTCGCATGGATGTTGGCCCTGGCCGTGCTGATCGGCCCTGAGGCGAGTGCCGCCGCCGTCGACCCCACCGAGGCGTGGCGGCCGATGCACGTGTTCATCGGCACCTGGAAGGGCACGCGGAGCGGCGCCGAGGGCCCCACGAAGGTGACGCGCGTCTATGCCCCGGCGGCAACGAACCACCATCTCGAGATCACCGAGAAGGGCGGCGGGTCGCCGGCGGCGGTGTGGGGCGTGGTGAGCTTCGACGCGCAGCGGCAGGCGCTCGTCCTGCGCCACTTCGCCGCAGACGGCTCGGCGTCGGACACGGCGTTCGACAGCGCTGCCTCGAGCGACGAGCGGATCGTCTTCGCGAGCCCGGAGTCGGACGCGGGGCGCACGCGAATCACGTACGAGCGCACAGGGTGGAACGCGTTCGTGGAGCGCATCGAACTCGCGCAGAGCGGTGGACCGTACACGGTCGTCCTCGAAACCCGTTTCGAAAGGAAGAACTAGACCCATGAAAACCCGACTCGATTACGCGAAGGCCGCTCCCGGCGCCTACGAAGCGATGGACGCCCTCGACCAGTTCGTGCAGAAGAGCAGCCTCGGGGCGAGGCTCACGATGCTCGTCCAGCTGCGGGCCTCGCAGATCAACGGCTGCGCCTATTGTCTCGACATGCACTGGAAGGACCTGCGCGCGCTCGGCGACACCGAGCAGCGCCTGAGTTCGCTCGACGCCTGGCGCGAGTGCCCCTACTACACCGACCGCGAGCGCGCCGCGCTGGCGTGGACGGAGGCGGTCACGCGCATCACCGACGGCCACGCCCCGGATGCGGTCTTCGAGGAGGCGCGTGCGGTGTTCGGCGCGACCGAGCTGTGCGAGCTGACCGTGGCCGTGGCTGCGATCAACGCGTGGAACCGGCTCTCAATCGCGGCGAGGCTCGTGCCGGGGGGCTATCAACCGGCGCAGACGGCGGTCTGAGGTGGTAGGCGCAATGCCGCGTGGATAGAATCCGGTCCACGCTGAAGCACCGAACGACACCGCGCCCCGAACCGGAGACCTTCAATGGAACCGACCACCGGAACTGACGACACAGCGACTGCATGGCCGAAGGCCGTCAACGTCATCACCCTGTTCGTCGAGGACCTCGCGGCCGGCAGGCAATTCTATCAGGAGGTCTTCGGCCTATCGGTGGTGTTCGAGGATCCCGACTCGGCGGTCTTCAAGATCGGGAGCATGCTCCTGAATCTTCTGAAGACGACGGCCGCCGTGGAACTCGTCGAGCCGGCCCGGGTCGCTAGCCGCGACGCCGGACCCCGGATGGTGTTCACGATCAACGTGGACGACGTCGACGCGACGTGCGCGCTGCTCGCCGCCCGCGGGGTCAAGCTGCTCAACGGCCCGATGGATCGCCCCTGGGGCGTGCGCACCGCCAGTTTCATGGATCCGGGTGGGCATCTCTGGGAGATCGCGAAGTAGCGGAATCTGCTAAACGGGCTCGGCGACCAAACACGCAAGCGGCACGGTCAGCCGCAGCTCGCCGTTCTCCTGGACCACGGCATCCAGGCGTGCGCTCAGCGCGCTGAGCGTTTCGTTCCGCCCGGCTTCGCCGGCGATCGCCTCCCACCCCGCGACGAACCCCAGACGCATGAAGTGGTGCGCGAACAGCGCCCCGGCGGAGGCAAAGCGCATCGCGACCTCGCGCGTATGAACCGCCTCGACCCGGAATCCGCAACGCGCGACCAGCGCGCTCAAGCTCTCGACCGTGCCCCGGTGAGCCACGTGCACGCGCAGCCGCTCGAGCGCCGCAGCATCGCCACGTTCCACGAGCGCGGCCTCGAACGCGGCGTAGAGCTCGCGCATGTGCCCCGCGAGATTCGTGGTCAGCGCGAGCGCGCCGCCCGGGGCGAGCACCCGCCGGGCCTCCCGCAGCGCGGCATCGGGCTGGGCGAAGTTGTTCAGCCCGAGGTTCGAAACCACGAGATCGAACGCGCCGTCCTTGAACGGCAACGCGGCACCGTCCGCACGCGCGAAGGCCACCTGCGGCACGGGCCATGTGCGCGCTTTCTGTTGCGCGCGCTCGAGCGCGGCCCCCCACACGTCGACCCCGCAGGTGAATGCGCGCGGACCCAGCCGCTCGGCGAGTTCGAGCAGCGGAAAACCGGTGCCGCAACCCACGTCGAGCGCCCGCTTCGCGCCGAGCGGCACGTGCTCGAGCAGCAACAGGCCGGCCATCGCCGACCAGAGCGGCAACTCGTCGTAGGCCGCGACGTGCTCCGGGGCGGTTCCGTCGAACACGGGCAAGCCGGACTTGGACATGGCGGCGACTCTAGCGCAGACCTCCCTTGTCGCGCTCCCGGATCCACCCGACACGAGCGATCGCGTGCGCGTCACGGGCCGCGATGCTGGACTCCCGATGTTCGAGTTCCTCGGGTGCCCGCTCGCCTGCGATTTGGTCGGAGAGAAGCCGGGAATCGAGACTCGACGCCTGCCGCGGGAGCAACCGTCGGCAGACTCCGGGCCGACGGGCCCGCCGATGCGGCCGAGCCGGCAACGCTCCCCCACCCGCCCCGCAATTGCCTTCCGCGCAATCGCTTCCCCGGCCCCAACCGGCTGGGCTCAAGTCGAATTCAAGCCTGAAGACTAGGCTGTTTGCGGTCCCAGCTGGTCTGCGTCCCTCCACTCGAAAGGGGGCTGTCCCATGCGACGGCTACTCCTCATCCTCCCGGCGATCGGACTGGTCGCGGGGCTCATCCTCGCGACAAGTTCCGCTGCTCGTAGGCCCGTGTCTCCGCGTGGGCCGTCCGCTGCACTCCATTCCTCGTTGCCGCAATCGACATCCGCCGTTGCGCCGATGGGACAGGGCATCCCGCCGCCGGCGCGACACGCGGTGGGCAAGCGCGCAACCACCGAGCCCGCGGTGCGCAACTCCGGCGCGGCGGCTCCGGCCCCCTCGGCCGGCTCCACCGGCATGATCCTCGCCGTCGACCCCGAAACCGGCATGCTCGCGATGCCCGAGTCCCAGCTCCATCGCGCGCTCACGATCCCGGAACTCCAGGCGCTCGCGCGCGCCGAAGCCGAAGGCTTGGTCACGATCCAGAACGCCGACGGATCCGAGACGTTGAACCACGCGGGCCGCTTCGCGGACCATTCGATCGTGCGCGTCGGACCCGACCGGAAGCTGATCTTCGAGTGCGTGCAGGGCGAGGGCCAGTTCGAGCACGCGCTGCGCGGCCCCCTACCGGCGACGTCGGCCGTGGAGGTCAAGTAGCCATGCGCCTCACGATCCTCAATCCACTGCGCGTCGTTCTCGCCGCGTGCGCGCTCGCCGGCGTGATCGGCGGAAACGCCGGGGCGAGCACGATCACGATCATCAACCTCGACGGGGCGGGCGAAGGCTTCAACGACCCGACCCCGGTCGCCCCGGTGGGAGGCAACCCCGGCACCACGATCGGGGCCCAGCGCCTCTACGTGTTCAATTACGCCGCGAACATCTGGGGCAACCTTCTGCCCAGCGCGGTCGAGATCAAGGTCAACGCGAAGTTCGATCCCCAGACCTGCGACGCCTCGGGCGCGGTGCTCGGCAGCACGAGCGCCGGATCCTCGCACCGCAACTTCGCCAACGCCCCGTTCGCCAACACCTGGTACCAGCAGGCGCTGGCGAACCGCCTCGCGGGATTCGACCTCAATCCCGCCGTCAACGACATGAACATCACGTTCAACTCGGCGCTCAATGGCGTGGCGCCGTGCTCGTTCCGCTGGTACTACGGCGTGGACGGCAACGAGGGCGCCGACATCGAGCTGCTGCCCGTGGTGCTCCACGAGATCGGTCACGGCCTGGGCTTTGCGACCATCACGCTGGCCGGGGTCGAGATGGGCACTCCCCCCGGTCCACACGTGTACGATCGCCAGCTCTACGACCTCACGCAGGGCCAGCACTGGAACGACATGGCGACCGATGCCCAGCGCGGCGCCTCGGCCCAGAACTGTCAGAACCTCGCGTGGGATGGGTTGTGCGTCACCCTGGCTGCGCCCGCCCGGCTCGGCCCCAAGCCCCTTCTGCGGGTGAGCTCGCCGGGTTCGATCGCGGGCGACTACGAGGTGGGCCTCGCGCAGTTCGGCGCTCCGCTCAGCAGCACGGGCGTCACCGGGAGTGTCGTTCTTGCCGACGACGGCTCGCTTCCTCCGAACAGCTCGAGCAACGGCTGCGAACCCTTCGTCAATGCCGCGGCGATCAACGGCAAGATCGCGTTCGTCGACCGCGGCGCGTGCCCCTTCGTGGTCAAGGTCAAGAATGCGCAGAACGCCGGCGCGATCGGCGTGATCGTGGCCGACAGCCTCCCGGGATGCCCGCCGCTCGGCATGGGCGGGGCCGATCCGACGATCACGATTCCAGCGGTACGACTTACGAACAGCGACGGGGCCCTGATCAAGGCCAACCTGGGATCAGGCGTGGTGGCGTCGCTGATCTCCGACCCCGCGCTCGATGCCGGGACCAAGCAGGGCAAGGTCCTCGTGTACACGCCGATCCCGTTTGCCGCCGGGTCGTCGGTCTCGCATTGGGACACGTCGGCCGAGCCGAGCCTCCTGATGGAGCCGGCGATTACAAATGGAATTTCCTCGGATGTCGACCTGACCATGCCGGCGTTCCGGGACATCGGCTGGTTCGGGATCCCGGCGCCCTGCGGAGCCACCGCCACGTTGTTGGCGTTCTTCGACGCGGAGGGACGCGACGACGGGATTCTCCTGCGCTGGCAATTCAGCGAGCCCGGCGGCGGCAACCCGGTCACCGTCGAGCGCGCCGACGCGGCGACCGGCCCCTGGGGCCCGATCGCCGTCGAGGCCGGCAGCGATGGTTCGGCCTCCACCGCCCTCGACGCGACCACCGCACCGGGTGGTGTGTACTTCTACCGACTTCGCCAGGAAGATCGCTTCGGGACCGTGACCTACCTCGGCCAGGTGAGCGCGCAGAGGGGCGTCCTCGCTGAAGGCGTGTCTCTGGGGTCGCCGCGGCCGAACCCGACCGTGCAGGGGTCGACGGTGACCTTCCGGATCGATCGCGCCCAGGACGTGCTCCTCGCGGTCACCGACGTGGCCGGCCGCCGCATCCGCATGCTTCACCAGGGGCCGCTGCCGGCCGGTGAGCATTCGCTGACGTGGGACGGTCGGACCGAACGGCTCCAGAGGGCGACCCCGGGCATCTACCTGATCACGCTCGCGACCGCGGGCGGATCGAAGACCCAGCGCGTCGTCCTGATTCACTAAGGTCGACTGCGGCGGCTTCCGACACGCGCCGGCGGTATCCAGCCGGCGCGTGCGGTTCGTGCAGCGGGTCGATCAGGAGTCGAACGAACCGCTGGACGATTCGATCCCGAAGCGGTGACGCGGGCTCACTCCATCCGCCCCGACGCCCCGTACGGAATCACCCTGCCCTCGCGCAGCCGCACGCGCGCCATCGCGATCGCGAGCTCGCGCTCGTAGCGGGCCACGAGGCGAACCTCGTCCTCGGTCATCAGCGTGATGGCCCGGCCCTTCGCGCCCGCGCGCCCGGTGCGGCCGACGCGGTGCAGGTAGGTCTTGCTGCGCGTCGGCGGATCGAGGATGAAGACGTGCGAGATGCCCGGGATGTCGAGCCCGCGGGCGGCCACGTCCGAGGCGACCATGACGTGCACCTTCGCGCTGCGGAAGTCGTCCATCGCCTGCTTGCGGTCGAACTTGTGCGCGGTGGCGTGCAACTCGACCGCGGGGATCCCGTGGTGCTCGAGTTGCGCGGTGATCCGATCGGAGGTCTCGATCTCGTGCGCGAAGACGAGGGCCCGCTCCGGTTGCAGCGCGTGGAGCAGCTTGCGAAGCTGGTCGGGCTTCTGCCTGCCCTCGCACACGAGATAGAGATGCTCGATGTTCTCGTTCACCGGCGCGGCGCCCGCGCGCAGCAGCACGAGCCCCGGCGCCAACGCCGTGATCGCGGTGGTGCAATCGTCCTGCTCGGTGGCCGACGCGAAGACGAGCTGGCGACCCGACGGGACGGCCTTGAGAATCGCTTTGATCATGGGGAGGCTCTCCGCGTCCATGATGCGATCGGCCTCGTCGAGGACCACCGCCCGGATCGCCGGGCCCTTGAGTT
Source organism: Candidatus Eiseniibacteriota bacterium (assembly GCA_046598045.1). GTDB lineage: Bacteria > Eisenbacteria > RBG-16-71-46 > RBG-16-71-46 > DASYSL01 > JANPEF01. Next base: position 15,107 of record JBKJJJ010000068.1, on the reverse strand, counting down.
TCCCCATGGTGAGCAGGTCTCGGATGCGGCCCGCCGATCCCACCACGATTTGCGGCTTCTTCTTGAGCTTCTCGATCTGGCGCTCGGTCGAGGTCCCCCCGATCAGGAGCAGCGTGCGGATCGGCCGGCCCGCGTTCTGCGCGAGCTCGACGCATTGGCGCTGGATCTGGATCGCGAGTTCGTGCGTCGGCGCGAGGATCATGAGCTGCGTGGCCGCGAGGCCCGCATCGATGCGTTCGAACAGCGGAAGGAGGTACGCCAGCGTCTTGCCGGTGCCGGTCTCCGCGTTGAGGTAGGCGTCCTTCCCCTCGAGCAGCACCGGCAGCGCCGCGTCCTGGATCGGCGTGGGCTCGGTGATGCCCTGCTTTGCGAGAGCCGCGATCAGGTCGGCGGGGACGGCGAGTTCGGCGAAGGTCATGGTGGCTTCCGGTTGGGGAACGCGAGAGGCGGTGGATCCGCAGCGTACCCCAGGATCATCCAGACCGTGCCAACTCCCTACCCGTCTCGGCTCTCCAGCTCTCCGCACCGCCCCCATCCCGCCGACCCTCACCTCGCTGTAGGCGCCGCGCGCGCCCGAGACCGGGTGCACCGCAGGATCGATGATCTTTTCCTCTGACTCATATGGGACGGGGTCCCGGGCGGCATCCGGAGACCGTGACACGGCAAGCTTCCTCCGCTCCAAAACTCGTGGCGGCGAAGAAAACACCCCACGCGGCTGATCCGGCAGGTCTAACATCGTCCCACTTTCGTAACCATGCCCTCGGCTCTCGCCCTGGGGCGAGGCCCTTTCAGGAGGTGGGACGTGAACCGGCACCGGACTCTCGTCGCGTTGCTCGCAGGCAGCCTCGTCCTCGGGGCGATGGCGCAGACCAATCCCGCGAAAGCCGGGCTCGCCGATCGGCTCAAGAAGAAGCTCGAGAACAAGGCAAACGACAAGGCCGACCAGGCGACGGACAAGGCCGCCGACGACGCGGAAAAGGCGGTCACGGGCAAGGACCCGTCGAAACCGGCAAGCGGCGAGGCGGCCGGCGGCGGCAAGTCCGGCCCGGGAGGCAACGGCTCGATTTCGGGCGTCTCGACGAAGTTCGACTTCGTGCCCGGCGACAGCGTGATCTTCGCCGACGACTTCACGGCCGACGAACTGGGCGAGTTCCCCGCGCGCTGGAAGCTCGTGAAGGGCACATTCGAGGTCGCCGAGATGGCGGGCGAGCGTTGGCTGCGCAGCATGGGCACGGACGGGCACATCCGCATGAAGCTCGCGGGGGGGGCTTCCCGAGTTCTGGACGCTCGAGTTCGACCTCTACGACGCGAATCCGGCGAGCGCGATCGTACTCACCCTCGGGGGCATGACCGCCGGCGGGGCCGAGGTCTGGCAACTCCGTTTCCCCTACTCCGGGAGCAATGTCGAGTTCCACTCCGGGCAGGTCTCCTCCAACACGCCGCTCGGCTACGACGTGGCGGGCCGCCACCACATCATGCTGCTCGCGCGGGGGAAGGCGATCAAGGGCTACGTCGACCAGGGGCGATTCGTGAACGTGCCCGAGTACGACGCGGCGCACGGCGACCCGGCGGAGTTCGACTTCCGGATCGGGTCGGATGACAGGCCGATGATCTCGCACGTGCGCTTCGCCGAGGGGCCGAGGCCCGCGAAGGACATGCTGGCCGAGGGCAAGCTCGTGACGCACGGGATCCACTTCGAGAGCGGCTCGGACGTCGTGCTCGCGGACTCCGCGCCGATCCTGCGGCAGGTCGCCGCGTACATGGCGGCAAACGCCGCGGTGAAGCTCAAGATCACCGGCCACACCGACAACGTGGGCGCGGCGGCGGCCAACCTCGATCTCTCCAAGCGCCGCGCCGCGGCGGTGGCGAAGGTGCTCTCCACCCAGCTCGGCATCGCGGCCGATCGTTTCACGACCGACGGCAAGGGCGACACGCAGGCCATGGCGAGCAACGCGAAACCCGAGGGCCGCGCGATGAACCGCCGCGTCGAGTTCGCGAAACTCTGAGCGAGCGGTGACCCGGGTCGGCGGCCTCGTCGCGGCGGAGCAACGGGAGCCGGAACGCGGGCGCGGTGGGTTCAACCCGAGATGCGCCCTACTCCCCCGCCTCCGGCTCCTTGAGGTGCCCGAAGCCGGATTCCTCGCTCAGCATCTGCTCGTTCAGCCAGCGGTCGAGGATGCTGCGGCGAAACCGCCACTCCTTGCCGAGCTTGACCGCGGGAATGCGCTTCTCCTGCGCCCACTTGTAGATCGTCTGGGGCTTGAGGCGCAGGTAATGCGCCACCTCCTCGAGCGTGAGGATCTCGTGCTCGGGAGGCGTGTTCGTGCCGCTCATCGCTTGCCGGCGCCGGCGCTGTCGGGGACGGCGGGCGCATACCGCTTGAGCGTCTCGTCGAGGATCTCGACGTGCTGCGGCGGGATCGCGGGCGTGGGCGACGCGTCGCCGCCCTTGCCGAGCCGCTGCAGTGAGTAGATCACCGCGGTGTAGAAGTTCCCCTCGTTGTGACGGAACAGCTCGAACGGCTTGCCGCGATCGCCGACGAACGGCTGCAGGTTCCACGCCATCTGGATGCCCACGAACGCGAACAGCACCGCCCACACCCGCATGATCGTCATCGCCTGCCGCGGGTACACGCCGCGCTTCTCGCACGCAAACGCGAGGCCTTCGTGCAGCGCCGCCATGCCGACGAGGCCCGCCGCGAGCACGAGCACGACGTGCAGCAGCGTGAGGAAATAGTAGTTCGCCCCGGTCAGCAGGAAGAACGCCGTGATGGGGACGACCGCCGCGAGCAGGATCGCGCTCAGGGACAGCGCGCCGAGCACGAGCGTGAGCACCTGGATCAGCTTGAGGCGCGAGCCCACGAGCACCTGGATGACGAAGAACCCGGGGAAGCAGATCGCCAGCGTGCCGAGGAACAGGAGCGGCAACTTGAGCGCGGACGAGACGGCCTGCAGCGGCCCCGCGTAGGCGCCCGCGGCCGCGCCGTAGAGCGCGCACAGGCCGACCAGCGTCCACAGCGCATGGGCGAGCAGGCTGCCGAGCCGCTTGCCCTCGACGACCTCGGCGTAAAAGCGCTCGCGGTCGCTCAGGATCTCCGTGACGAAACCGGCGTAGCCGCCCGGCTGGTCCGGGGCGGCGACAGGGCTGGTGGAGACGGCTGCCATGGGTGGCCCTCCCTTCTTAAGGAAAGGCTGGCGTCCCTCTTACTGTTTGTCAATGTTTATTATTGTTTGACTCGAGAACACCGAGGCAGGCCAGGCAGCCCGGAATCGTCCCAGGCGCGGACCAGGCGCGATGAGAATCACGCCCTGATCGCGGCCAGGAACTCGTCCCGTGTCGGCAAGGTCGGCCGCGCTGGCGCCGGGGCGCTTGCCAGCACTGTGCGGGCGACCTCCCGGAGCGCCGGGTTCCCGAGCAGGGTCTCCGCCGGGTCCAGCAACGTGATGAAGCGCATGAGCGCGCGGAACAGCCCCGGATCCGCCATGCTCGAAGCCGTGATCTCCCGCAGCGCCGCTGCGCCTGGTGTATCGGCATCGTCCACGGGCTCGCCCTGCCACGTCCGCATGCGGGCGCGATCCTGCTCCGACGCAACGCGCCATCGCGCTTCGGCCTCGGGCCACACGCGGGAATGGTAGGCCTCCGCCGCGGCACGGCCGTCGTCCCCGTGCGCGGCCATGGCATCGCCCAGCGCGTACACGTGTTCCATCCCGATCGTCACGCCCCAGCCGTACGCCGCGTTGGTGTGGCAGAGCGCGTCGCCGAGCGGGAGGAGCCCGAGGGCGACCGGGGCTCCATCGAGCAGGAAAGGTCGCAAAACGTTCTGCAACCCGCCCATGGCGAGCACCGGCGAGATCGGCGTTGCGACGGCGAGCCACGGCTGCAGCGGAGCCAGCAGGCCCGCCGCCGCATCGAACGCCACGTGGTCGCGAAGCGCGCGCAGTTCGGGCTCCCTGGTCGCGACGGCCATCGAGATCGAGAAGATTCCGTTGTCGGCCAGGTGCACCATGAGCATGCCGAACGGGAGTTCGATCCGCGGGCCCCACAGCCACGGTCCACGCGGGAACGACGCGCCCGGTCGCAGCGCGTAGTAACGCGAGTAATAGATCAGTCCGCATTCCTGCGTGGAGTCCGGCGGCAGCGTCGCCCCGACTGCGAGCAGCCAGCCGCGCACCGGTGATCGGCGCCCGCCCGCATCGATCACCAGGTCGACCTGCAGGTCCTCGCCCGATGCCAGGCGCAGGCCGCGTACGCGAACTGGATCGACGCCGTCTAGGAGCAGGCCGGTGGCCGGGGCGCCGGTGAGCAAGTGCACCCCCGGCTCGCGCTCGGCGGCACGCCAGAGCAGCGACTCGAGCAGCGGGCGCCGGCACCAAACCACGGCCAGGTCCTCGTCCCCCGCCAGGCGCTCCGGCCCCGGGATGTACGGTGCGAGCGGAAAATCGAGCGCGCCGACCTTCAGGATCGCCGCGAGCAGGTCGGGGCTGCGCTGCGACAGGAGTTGCCGCGCGCGTCCCATGAAGCCATGCGGAAGCTGCGCCTGCGGGGTTCCCGGACGATGCCACTCCTCGAGCAGATTGGTCGGCGAGACCGGCCCGGGTAGCGGATCCTTCTCGACCAGCGTGACCGCGTGGCCCGCGCGCGCGAGCACCAGCGCCGCGAGCAACCCGCCGGTGCCCCCGCCGAGGACCGCGATGCGCGACATGACTGGATTACGCCTTCGCCGCCAGCTGCCCGAGGACACTCTCGACGTGCCGCCGGACCAGCCCGGCTTCGAGCAAGGCCGCGTGATGCACGGGCTCGATCAAGTACGAATCCTCGGAGAACTCATCCCCGAGCACGTTCTGTTCGAGGTGCCGGGCGAGCAACGCCTCGGCTGGGCCGGCCTCCTGGTCCGAGAACACGAGACGCACGCATCGCAGCTGCGCCTTGGCGGCGCGATACCAGTCCGCCAGCGGTTCGCCGGGGCGCTCGAACGGCGCCACGACCTCGGCCGCGTAGTGCTTGAGGGGCGCCAGGTCGGAGCCGAATTTCATAAACGTATTGCACAGGTAGCCCTGCACCACCAGCCACGCGGACAGTGGCCGCGTGTTCGCGCCGAGCGACTTGAGCGTGTCGAGAATCGCCTCCGGGTTCGCGGCATCGAGCGCCGTGTAGAGCCTGGAGACGAAACAGGTGTCGAGACTCACGTTCGGCCCCAACGCGATGAGCGCATCCACGTCGACACCCGCACCCTCCTCCGAGTCGATCATGCGCAAGTACTGGTCGGCGCCCGCGGAATGTCCGACGAGGATCGTGGTCACCGGGCGCTGCTCGCGCACCAGGTCCTTGAGCAGGATCCGCAGGAGGCGCGAGTGGTCCTCCATGCCGATCACGGGTCGATGCGTGTCCCCCTCCGCGAACCCGGGCAGCGAGACCGAAACGGCGCGACAGGGCAGGGCTCGCAAGGCCGGCTCGAATCGCCGGTAGTCGCCGCCGAGGCCATGCAAAAGGACGACCAGGGTCTCCGACTCGACCTGGTTGTCGAGATAGAACATCGGGAATCCGATCAGCCGCGGGTTGCGAACCTCGAGCTGGCGCACGTGCTCGGCGGTGAGCACGAATTGCCGCTCCACCGGCTGCCCTTGCGGTTTCTCGGCGGACGGGTCGCCGGGGCTCGCCAGCCCCAGCTCGTGCAACACGTCTTCGAGCTCGTTGCGCAGGTCCTTGCTGGTCTGGATCCGGCGTTCGGGATCCTTCGCAAGGCAACGCCGCAGGATGCGTGCGAGGTAAGGCGGGGCATCGGGCCTCAGCGTTGCCAATGGCGCGGGGTCCTGGTGGAGGATCGCGCTCATCACCTCGATCGCCGTGGCCCCGCGGAACGGCATCTCGCCGGTCAGCATCTCGTGAAGTACGACGCCGAGCGCGAACACGTCGGTGCGGTCGTCGACCGGCTCGCCGCGAATCTGCTCGGGGGACATGTAGGCCGACGTGCCCAGGATCGCCCCGTCCCCGGTCGCCGCGAGCGAGACCACGGTCTCCCCGGGTGTCGCAAGCCCCTCCCGGCGCTTGAGCTTCGCGAGGCCGAAGTCGAGCACCTTCACGCGCCCTTCGCGGGTGACGAACAGGTTCTCGGGCTTGAGGTCACGGTGCACGATCCCCTTCGCGTGCGCCGCCGAAAGCCCCTCCGCGGCCTGCGCCCCGTACTCCAGCGCCTTGCGCAACGGAATGGCGCCCGCCGCGAGTTTCGCGCGCAGGCTCTCACCTTCCAACAACTCCATCACCACGAACGGGGATTCGTCATGCGTGCCCACGTCGAGGATGGCGCAGACGTTCGGGTGGCTCAGAGCTCCGGCCGCGCGGGCCTCGTGCTCGAATCGCAGGATGTGTTCGGGGTCGCGGGAGTTCTCGGCGAGGATGACCTTGACCGCGACGTCGCGCTGGAGCCGCGTGTCTCGCGCGCGGTAGACCTCGCCCATCCCGCCCGCGCCGATCGGCGCGAGGATCTCGTAGGGGCCGAGGCGGGTTCCCGGAGTGAGCAGCATGCGCGGAATCTACACCACGCCGCAGCCGCGGGACGATGAGGAAACAAGAGGGCGCCCGCTGGATGGCGGGCGCCCAGAGGATCAAGCCGAAGGGATCCCGTCAGCGATAGAGGACCTTCATCCGCCCCCACGTCACCGGTTGCGTCGGCGTCGCGCAGTAGGCCGCTGGAGCCGCACCGATGCGCGTGCTGTGCGAGTTGGTCTGCGAGCATTGATTCGGGAACAGGTCACACCCGGGCCCGATCCCCGAATAGGCGATGCTCAGGGTCGCGACGCTCGAGAACGAATCCCCGCTGCGCGTTCCGTGGGATTCGAGGTTGAGCGTGTACCGGCAGTCCGTGAAGACTTCCGCCGAGCCCGAGCACGTCATGTCGAACGTGGTCGCGGTGGAGGACCCCGAGCAACTGACCGTCGTGTCCGGATAGATCCTGGTTCCGGCGCACAGCGTGTCGGTGTACGTCGACGTGCCGGTGAGGGCGCCTGTGCAGTCGTACGTCGAATCCGAGGTCACCCAGATGCCCGCCCACTCGGGTGGGACGGTGACGACCGAGCCGAGCGTGCCCGGATTGCCGGACTTGCGGGCGAAGGGGTTCGCGGTGGCCTGTCCGACCAGGATCGAAGCCGAAAGCAGCAGGGCAAGCGGGAGGTACTTCATGACGACACTCCTGGAATTCTCGCCCGGGGTGGGCGTCGTCGGGGATTTGAGCCGGGGGGGGACAATGGGCCGGGTGCCGGGGTCAGCCCGGGCCTGCACCAGCCATCATTCCTAGACCCCTTGCCGCCCGAACGCAAGCCCCGTGACGGCCGGCCGGTTCCGTTCCGCGCGCCCCGGGCGCCGGGCCGGACGGCGCGCCCGGCCCGGACAAAAGCGAAACTCCCCGGGGGATGTCCCCCCGGGGAGTCCGCACGACCTCGATGTTTGCGTCGCGGCCTTACTGCACCGCGATCACGCGCACCGTCTTCTGGAAGGCGCCGGCATCGAACTTGACGAGGTAGATGCCCGAATTCAGGGCGCGACCCTGGTTCGAGAACGACAGCGGCAGCGTGTAGAAGCCCGCGGCCTGGTCGGCCGAAACGAGCGTCTTCACCAACTGTCCGGCGACGTTGTAGACACCCACCCGCACGTGCCCGGAAGTCGGCAGCGCGTATGCGAACGACGTCCCGCTCAGGCGCGGGAACGGATTTGCGCCCGCGAGGTGGAACGAGTATGCGGTCGGCAAGCCGCTGACACTGACGCTGATCGAGGCGACCGTGACTTCGGTGCCGTCGCCCTGCACCGCCGCGAGGCGATACCAGGCAAGGCCGGCCGGAGCCGCATCGTCGATGATGCTATAAGCGCCCGAGACATTCACCGGGATGAGGGAGCTGTTCACGCGGTCGAACGCCGACTGCGCGTTCACGCCGCGATACAGGTGAAAGCCCTGGATCGACGAGGAGACCCTGGTCGACCAGTTGACAGTGACCTCGCCGCCACCATTGTCCTGGGCCTCGAAGTCCGCGATCAGCGTCGGGACGACCGGTTCGCAGATCAAGTCCACGGAGCACGCGACCTGGTCGCACGCGGAGCTGCCCACCGGGGTGCTGGTGAACGTGATGGGGTCCGCAACTGCCGGGCTGCAGCTCGAGGGCGGAGCGAACGTGAAGGTCACGCACTGGGTCGCGCCCGGAGTGAGCACGCCCGTCGTGCCATTGGCCGCGCCGACAAGCCAGCCGTTCGGCTCAGCAAGCACGTAGTTGTACTGGTCCGCCACCGTTCCGTTGTTCGTGATGCAGAACGTCAGGGGCACCGTTCCGCCGCCGACCACCGAAGCCGGGCTGGCCGGGCAAGTGACTCCCTGCGCGAACGTGATCTTGCCGGTCCATGCGTCGGGACCCGGACCGGCCGTAAAGGCGCCCGTGACCGGATCGCGCACTTCCCCCGCCGTCACGCGCTGGTCGGTCCACGCGCCGATGGTCGTATTGCCGAACGACGAGGCGGCGTTGTAGTCGCCCAGGTTGGGAATGGCAATCGTGTTGAAGGAGAAGAAGGACAGGGCGTCGGTCACGAGGTAGTTCGGATTCCAGTTCAGGCCGCCGTCGCGCGAGGTGACGCCGAAGACCGACGTCAGGGCGGCGTTCGAGCCGAAGCCCGGAGTCCGGCTGTCATGCCAGAACACGCTCAGGCGACCCTTGTCGTCCACCGACATGAACGGACGGCGGTTTTCGAGACCGGCCGGGTCGTCATTGATGCGATTCGCGCCCGACCACGTGGCGCCGCCGTCGGTCGAACGGGTGAGCACGACGTCGCGCGTGTCGCGCGCGCCATCCGGCCCGGTCGTGAAGGTCAGCGCACGCACACGCAGCAAGTACGTGAATGGCGCCGTGCCCGCGGAACGCTGCATGCGTACGAGGAAGCGGCCCGTCTTCGGGGCCGTCCAGGTGATGCGGTCCTCGAACGTGCCCTGCGCCGACGCGGCAATCAGCGTGTCGGGGAAGCTGGTGGCCGGGGTATAGGCCGCCTGGGTTGCGTACATGCGCATGCGCATGCTCCTCGACGTGCCCGAGACCCCGCAATTGAAGCCCTGCGGGTCGAGGACGAGCAGGTAGCTCGTACCCATGACCGCGTCGAACGTCCAATAATCGAGGTCCGAGGTCGTGGTAATCGTGCCGGTCACGTTCTCGCCGACCAGGAAGAGCTCGGCGCCACCCGGGTTGTTGTTCGCTGCATCGGCCGCCTCGGCGTGCGCCGGGCCGGCAGCGACATTCGCCGTCCACGGGGCCGAGGAGTGCCAGGTCACGTAGACATTGCCGCGCGTCGCGCAGCTCGAGCGGTCCACGACGATGTCGGGAAACTCGTTGCCACGCTCTCGCAGGTCGCCGGGGCCGGCGGCCTCGAAGTCGGTCACCGGCGAACCGATCTGCACGTAAGCGGAATACGTCAAGCCGAAATCGCTCGACTTGCTGAACGCGATGACCGCGCTCACGCTATTGAGGTTGCCCGTGCCGTCCGGGCAATTGATCTGGTTCGCGCCCTTCTCCCACGCCACGTAGACTTCACCGCCCGGCCCGCAGTACGGGTTGGCGCACTGCTTCGAAGCGGTCGGGGTGGCGTCGCTATCGAGGATCGTCGGCACGCCCCACGTGGCGCCCCGATCAGTCGAGCGCGCGACTTCGATGTTCGGGTTCGCGCCGACCTGCGAGAAGCGTGTGTAGGCAACATACACGTTGCCGGTCACGGCGCGGTCGACGGCCAGGTAGCACTTGTCGTTCGCCGAGACGGTGGTCGGGGCGATCGAGGCCTGGACCGGAGGATTCCACACCAGCACGCCCGCGACGAAGTGCCCGTTCCAGACCGCGATGTTCTGCTCGGCCGTGGGATCCGGGTTGTTCGCGGTCCGGGTGTAGATACCCACCAGATACCAGTTGCCCTTGCCGTCGGTATCGAGATCGGTGTCGCCGAAGGCCTGGTCGGACGCCAGGGCGAGCGGCACATTACCGCCGTCGACGAACGTCGCGGCGCCATCGGTGGAATAGGCATAGCTCGAAAGCGTCGAGCCGGCCAGGAACCCCCGGGAATCATTCCAGCCCACGACCACCGTATCGCCGTAGACGCAGACCGAGATTTCGGACTGGGTCTCGCCGATGCGATCGCCGGCTGGATTGTTGGCGCGGACGTTGGCGCCGGAGAGCTCGACCGAAAGGCGACCGGAGTTGGTCGACATACCCATGGCCTTCGACTGTGCAAGGAAGTTGCGCGCCGCGTCGACGACCTCGGGAGCGACCGTGGCCTCGAACTGCGCGTCGTCGACGGTGCCGATCATGTGCGCGGCGTAGAAGCCGGCGGGCGAGAGATCCGCGGGCCAGGGGTTGACCTGGGCCGTATCCGCGGAGACGACCGTCGACGCGCTCAACAGGGCGAGCACCCCGAGGGCCAGTCCTCGATACAGAGTCCTGGTATTCATGATCATGAAGTGACCTCCGCTACCATGGCAGGGGTCCGCGCGTGGCACAGCAAGGGAGCAGCACTGCGCAGCGAGTCGTCCTTCGAGGGGCCGACGGGCTCGATCGATTGGGATCGAACGGACCAAGAATGAAGCGTGAAGCAATCGCCGAGTGGCCTGCGGGAACGCGCGGGAGAAGTCATTCGGGGTGGTTTTCAACGCGGCACCCAATGGTTCCCAAATCATCGACGTGGGAAGGACTTAATCCCATTTGTGGGGGCGTTGGCAAGAACGGAATCAAGTCCGACAAGAAATCAATCGACGGGGCTCGACCGGGTGGGGCGCCGCGGCCCGTGCGGAATGGCCCCGGCCCGCCCTCGCAGGGGTCGGCGCGTCACGCCGAAACCTTTACCGCGCGCCGACATGAACGTTCCGGAGACGGCTTGCGAAGACTCGATGGAGTCGCCGCCGGGGCCCGCCCGCCGCCTTCCCCGGGGCCCAGCGGGGCGCTATGCTCCCCTGGCAGCCCCGGTGTTCGTCCGCCAGCCTCCGCCGAAAGGAATCCTCGATGCTGCTCATCCGCGAAATCATGCACTGCAAGCCGGGGAAGGTCCGGCCGATGGTCGAGAAGTTTCTCGCGATGTCGAAGATCAACCTCAAGCTCGGGATGCCGAAGATGCGCATCACGACCGACTTCTGCGCTGAGCAGTACTGGACGGTCGTGGCGGAGATGGAGGTCGAGAACCTGTCCGCGTTCGAAACCATGATGCAGGGCATGGACCAGCACAGCCCGGAGATGAAGGAATTCGAGAAGCTGATGGAGGGCTATCACGACCTGGTCGCCGACGGCCGACGCGAGATCTACAAGATCGAGGGCTGAGCGCTCATCCCGAGTCTTGTCAGGTCTGCCAGGCGGCCCGCTCCAGCGTGGCGATGTCGAGCTTGGTCATATTGAGCACCGCTGCCATGACCCGGTTCGCCTTCGCCGCGTCCTGGTCCGCCAGCAGGCGGCCCAGTGCGGTCGGGACGATCTGCCACGACAACCCGAACTTGTCCTTGAGCCATCCGCATTGCGACGTGCTCCCGCCGGCGGAGAGTTTCCCCCACAGGTCGTCCAGTTCGGCCTGGCTCTCGCAGTTCACGACCAGCGAGATCGCCTCCGTGAACTTGAACTTCGGCCCGCCGTTCAGTGCCATGAACTCCTGCCCGTCGAGTTGGAAGGTCATCACCAGGACCGATCCCTTCGGCCCGGGGCCGGCGTCCCCGTAGCGGCTGACGTTGCCGATCTTCGAGTTCTTGAAGATCGAAACATAGTGGTTCACCGCCTCCTCGGCGTTGCCGTCGAACCACAGGAAGGTCGTGATCTTCTGCATGGCCCGTCCCTTTCTAGTGCGCGACCGGTTCCGTCCCGCGCGCGCCGGGGCGGACGCCCGCGGCGTGCCCGGTCGTCTTGAGGCTCGCGAAGTCGATGAACCCGCGCTCGACGTCGGTGTGCAGCAGCTTCACGCGCACGGCATCGCCCACGTCGAGGCCGGCCTGGCCCTGCTCGACGCGGCCCTCGACCGGCGGGTCGAAGACGCGCACGTACGTGCCCTTGTCCGAGGCGCCGGTGACGATGCCGTCGAACTGGTCCCCGATGCGGTCGCTCAGGAGCAGCGCGGCGGCGCACTTGCGCAGCAGCCGCTCGACCTTCTGCGCGTCGTCTTCCTTCTGCGTGCAGCGCGTCGCGAGCGCCGTGAGCGCTGGCTTGTCGTACGGGCCCGGCTTGCCGGCGAGCGCGGCCTTGAGCATGCGCTGGGTGATCAGGTCGGGATAGCGCCGGTTGGGGGCGGTCGAGTGCGTGTACTGCGTGACCGCGAGGCCGAAGTGGCCGATCGGCGGCTCGCCCGGGAAGCTCGCGACGTACTCGCCACGGCCGAGCAGCTTGATCACCGACAGCGAGAGATCGGGGAAGCGCAGCGGATCGGCCGCGCGGCGGCGCAGCAGGAATTCGTCGAGCGCCTTCGAGTCGGGCTGGGGCGGGAGCTTGTCGCCGAGGCCGAGCGCGATCTCGACGATGCGCGGCCAGCGCTCGGGCTCGCGCACGATGCGGCGCAGCACGGGCAGCTTGTGATCCTCGAGGAAGCGCGCCATCACGCCATTCGCGGCGATCATGAAGTCCTCGATGATCTCCTTCGCGCGATTGCGGCGCTCGGCGGCAAGCCCGCTCACGGCGTCCCCGGTGAACTGCGCGCGCACCTCGATGGTCTCGAGCTCGAGCGCGCCCTGCTCGTGGCGCTTCTCCTTGAGGCCCTGCGCGATCTCGTCCTGCAACTTGAGATTGTCGGCCAGCCCGGGCACCGCCGCCGCGGCCGCCGGCAGCTCGCCCCGGCCCTCGAGCCACGCGCCCACGCCCGAGTAGGCGAGCTTCGCGTGATTGCGCACGACCGCCAGGTAGACGTTCGCGGCGCTCGCCCCACCGATCACGACGTCGGTCACGACCGCGAGGCGATCCTCGTTCTGGTTGAGCGAGGTCAGGTCCGTGCTCAGGTGCTCGGGCAGCATGGGAAAGACCTGCGGAGGCGTGTAGACCGAGGTCGTGTTCGCCTGCGCGTGCTGGTCCAGCTCCGATCCCGGCAGGACGGCCGCGCTCACGTCGGCCACCGCGATCAGGATGCGCGTCGCGCCGCCCGGCTCCCGGACGGCGACGGTGAGCTGGTCGAGGTCGCGCGAGTCGTCGTTGTCGATCGAGCACCAGGGCAACTCGCGGAGGTCCTGCACGCCTTCAGCGAAGGGCGCGTGCGGCGGCGTGAACGCCTGCGCCTCGGCCAGCGCCTTGGGCGTGAAGTCGGGCAGGAGCCCGCGGGCGACCATCGCCTCGCGCGCGATGCGCACGAGGAGTGCGCGCTGTTGGTCCTTGGGGATGCTCATGTCGGGGATCTCCTGACGGTCGTGCCTGCAGGCCTATGCGCGGGTCGCGACCTCGCGCCCGGGCTCTTGTCAGTAGACAACTTTGAGGCGATGGCGGGAGAGGGATTTTTGTACGAACGCCGCAGCCGGGATCCCCGACTGCGGCGTTTTCCAGATCCCGAGCTCGGTCGCGAGGACTAGCCCTTCGGCTGCGGCACGATCCTCAGGTATGGCTTCGGCGACTTCCAGCCATCGGGATAAGCCTTCTTCGCGTCGTCGTCCGACACCGAGCCCGCGATGATCACGTCCTCGCCCGGCTTCCAGTTCACCGGCGTCGCGACCTTGTGCTTGGCGGTCATCTGGAGCGAATCGATCACGCGCAGCACCTCGTCGAAGTTGCGGCCCGTGGTCATCGGATACGAGATCATGAGCTTGATCTTCTTGTCCGGCCCGATCACGAACACCGTGCGCACGGTCATGTTGTCCATCGCCGTGCGGCCCTCGAACGTGCCGTCGAGACCGGCCGGCAGCATGTTGTAGAGCTTCGAAACCGCGAGGTCCGTGTCGCCGATCATCGGAAAGTTCGGCGCGTGGCCCTGCGTCTCCTTGATGTCCTCGGCCCACTTCGCGTGGTTGGTGACGGGATCGACACTCAGGCCGATGACCTTCACGTTGCGCTTCTCGAAGTCGGGCTGGAGCTTCGCCATGTAGCCGAGCTCGGTCGTGCACACCGGCGTGAAGTCCTTCGGATGCGAGAACAGGATCGCCCACGAATCGCCGATCCAGTCGTGGAACTTGATGCGCCCTTCCGTCGTCTCCGCTTCGAAGTCCGGAGCGATGCTCCCGATCATGAGCGGCGTGTTGCTGGTTTCCACTGCCATCCTCCACCCCCGGTTTCTCTGTCTTGCCCTAACCCGCGGATCTTCACCGAGCAGGTTTGGATGCTACGGCTTCGCGGGCCGTTCGCAAAGTGCCCAGTGCGGCCCGCCCCGCGCAGCTCGTGGCCGATCCGGTCGTGAAGTTGGCTCACGGCAGCCTCGCCTGCTCCTGCGAGGGACTGATCTGCTCGATCAGGCGGCGTTCCACCGCCGGCAGCGTGTGCACGTGCTCCCAGGTCGCGAGCTTCGCGCGATAGACCCACTCGGGCGGCGCCTCGCGCGCCATCCGCTCGCGCACGGGCGCGAGCGCGCGCGTGGCGGCGGCGGCATCCCCGGCGCGCTTGTCGATGTCGGCCCCGACGATGCGCGCGAGGTCGCACCACGGGCCCCACGCCAGCGCCTGCTTCACGTGTGCACGCGCCGCGGCTTGATTGCCGCTCGCCAGCGCGGCCCAGCCGCGCAGCGCCTCGGCGGTCGGGTTCTCCGCGTCGAGCAGCCGCGCCTCGTCGAGCTGCCTCGTCGCCTCCGCGACCTTGCCCGCGATCAGGAGATCGCGCGCGAAGTCGCAGCGCAACCCGATCACGCCGGTGCGCTCGCGCACCGCGCGATCGTAGGCGGCGAACGCCTCGGCGTTACGGCCCGCGAGCGCGAGCGCCTCGGCACGCCCCTGCGCGCCCTCGGGATTGTCCGACTGGTACGCGAGCACCGAGTCGTACGCCGCGAGCGCGGTCGCCGTGTCGCCCACGGTCCACGCGAACGCGCCGTTCGCGGCGTCGACCTGGTAGCGGTCCTCCGCGCGCACCAACCTTCGGGATTCGAACAGCTCCGCGCGCGCGGCCGATACCCCGCGGCCCGCGTGCCAGCGCGCGCTCGAGCTCGGCGGGCATGCCGCGGCGGCC
>JBKJJJ010000216.1:0-3536 GCA_046598045.1 Candidatus Eiseniibacteriota bacterium | reverse complement strand
CGATCGCCAGCGGCGAGAGCGTGGTCGCGAGCGCGACGCCGGCCCACAGGCTGGTCAGCTCGAGCGAGGTCGCGGCGAGCACCACGCCCGCCGCCGAGCCGAGCAACGCGCCCATCGCGGCGAGGCGCCTCAGCCCCGGCGCGCGCACGAGGCCGATCGCGGTCAGACCGGTGATCAGCAGCATCGCGGCGCGGCACGAGCGCGACCAGCCGTCGTCGGCGAACGCGCCGGTGACGTCGATCGTGGGCGGCCCCGGCGGCGCGGAGAGCGCGCGCAGCGCAAGCACGATCGCGCCCGCGCCGATCACGAGCGTGAGCGTGGTCCCGGTGCGGTCGAGCGCGCGCGCGAGCGTCACGGCGTCCCCGCGGCGGCGAACACGGGCCAGAGCGATCCCAGCCCGCCGACCCTCGGCCCGAGCGACGACAGGAAGATCAGCGCGGCCGCGAACACTACGAGAAACGCCCACTCGCGCCCCGCGAGGTCCGGCGCGGGGATGGGCGCGGCGGCCTGCCCGCGGATCGTGCGGTAGATCGCGAGCCCGAGCGCGAGCGCGCCCAACGCTCCGCCCAAAGCGAGCGCGAAGCCCGCGAGCGGCGAGGCCACGAGCGCGGCCAGGAGCGCCGCCACGCCCTTCCCGTTCGCGCCCAGGAGTGGTGCGCCGAGGATCGCGGCGAATGCGAGCAGCAGCAGCGTCGAGCGGAGCAACGCGAGCTGCCCGAGCCCGCCGTATGCGCGCAGGTCGCCGGTGCGCGTGAACGCCCACAGCCGCGCGTAGGCGATCACGATCGCGACCAGCGCGACCAGCGTCACCAGCGCCCAGCCGCCGACCGCCGGGCGCGCGAGCGCCGGGTCGAGCAGCGCGAGCAACGCGAGCCAGACCGCGCCCTGCGCCGACAGGAAGCCCGCGACGCGGCGCCTCAGTTCGTCCTGCGGCAGCGCGACCAGGCCCGCCCACAGAGCGGCCAGGGCGGCCGCGTAACCGGCGACCGCCGCGCCGGTGCCGCCCATGCGCGCGAGCGCGAGCAGGCCGTCGTGCGCCGCGAGCAGGCCGGTCGAGGTGAAGCCGACGCCGAGCAGCAGTAGGGCTCCGGTCGGCAGCACCTCGAACGCGCGCGCGAGCGTGCCGTGGAACGGCGGCACGCCGAGCCGGATCGCGCCCGCGAGCGCGAGCAGCGGCAGGAGCCCGGGCGCCAATCCGGCCGCGAGCACGCACGCGCACGCGAGCGCGTGCAGCACGAACGGGCCGTTCGCCTTCTGTCCCTGGGTCTCGGCGTCGGCCTCACCCAGGAGGAAGAACAGCGCCCATGTCCCCCCCACCCAGCCGAACACCGCCATGCCCGGCCCGGCCGCGAGCAGCGCGGCCTCGGTCGACGCGGCGAGCACGAGCAGCCAGCCCGCGCGCGCGGGTGTCTTCTCGCGCGGCTCGGCCACCAAGAGAGCCAGCGGCGCGACCAACCCGACCAGCAGCGCGGGCACGATGTTCCAGATCGAGAGCACGAACTGCGCGCCGCCCGGCAGGCGCTCGAGCCAGCGCACGCCGACCACGCTGTGCCCCGACGCCCCGAACCACGCCGCGGCGAGCAGGAAGAAAGCGCCCGGCAGCGTCCACAGCACGGCCGCCTGGCCGAGCACGCGCGCCACCGGCTTGGGCGCGAAGCCGAGCAGCAGAGCGCCGACGAGCGGCAGGAACACGACCATGGCGAGCGGGCCCGCGGGGTCGAACTCCCCCGTCGCGATGACGGGCGTCAGGAGCGCGGGCCAGGGGGCGGGGACGAGCGCCGTGGGGTTCACGATCCGAACAGTCTCCCGACCAGCAGGAGCGCGAGCCCGGCGAGGTAGAGCAGCGTCATGTCCTGGGCGTTGCCCTTGTGTGCGCGCGCGATCGCCTGCGCGAACGCCTGCCCGACCGCGAGCCACGTGCTGCCCAGGCGCGCGACGAACGCCGTGTCCATGCTCACGGCCGCGCGTGCGAACGTGAAAATGCCGCGCAGCGTGTAGACGAAGACTCGTCCGAGCGCGTGCCAGGCAGCGTTCACGCCGGGGCTCCGTTGCCCGCCGTGGCGGCGCGCTCGAGCAGGAGCTCCTGGTGGATCATCTTGACCATCGCATCGTCGGGATCGATCGCGAGCGCGTGCTCGAGATCCGCGAGCGCCCCGGCGAGGTCGCCCTTCTCCGTGTAGCGGAGGAGCCCCCGCTGGTAGAGCGCGGCCGCGTGCTCCGAGTCGCGGCGGATCACCTCGCTCAGTTCCGCGAGTGCCTCGTCGACGCGCGCGAGATCGGCCAGCAGCAGCGCATGCTTGAGGCGCGTCTCGTCGTCGTCGGGGTCGAGCTGGAGCGCGGACGCGAAGTGGTCCGCGGCGCGCGCCTTCTCGCCGAGGCGGCGGCACAGGTCGCCGCGCCGGCGGTGGAGCGCGGCCGATTGCGGCTCGACCTGGAGCGCCCGGTCGAGCGCCTCGGCGGCCTCCGTCCACTCCTCGAGCTCGACCAGCGCGGATGCGAGATAGAGCAGCGGCGCGCTCTCGCCGGGCTGCGCCTCGACCCAGCGCCTGAGCTCCGGCAGCGCCGCCTCGTAATCGCCGCGGCCGACCTCGAGCGCGGCGAGACGCGCGCGCGCGCGAGGTGGGCGTGGGGCTCGAGCATCGCGGCGCGGCTCAGGCATTCCTCGGCCTCGGGGTAATCCTCCTCGGACTCGGCGAGCAGGCCGAGCAGGAGCCAGCCGTTGACGAGGTCGGGGTCGAGCTCGACCGCGCGCCTCAAGTGCTCCCGCCCGGACGACGGCGCGCCTTCGAGGCAGTCGACCAGCCCGAGATAGAGCGCCGAGGCGCCGTGGCGCGGGTCGAGTTCGAGGCAGCGCCGGAACTGCTCGCGCGCGCGGCCCCATTCGCCCTCGACCAGCAGCGCGAGGCCGCGGTGCAATTGCTCGCGCAGGCTGCCCGCGAGCGCCGAGCTCGGCTCGAGCAGGCGCACGCCGCACTGCGCGCAGTAGCGGTGCTCGTCGGGGTTCGCGCTCTGGCAACGCGGGCAGATCACGGGCGCAGCTCCACGCGCGGTCCGGCGCTCGGGTCCACCCACGGCCCGTGCCCGCGCCTCAGCGCGACTCCGGCGAGCGCCAGCCCGGCCGCGCCGAGCGCGAGGTTCCACGCCGCGAACAGCGCCGCAAAGCCGAGCCCGACGCCCCCGGGCAGCGCGGCGGCGGCAAGCGTGAGCGCCGAGGCGACGCAACTGCCCGCCATCACGAGCGACAGCCAGTGCCGGCGCGTGAGCAGCCCGAACAGGCCGAGTCCCGTCAGCGCGAGCGAGACCGCGAGCGCCGACACGACCGCGGGCTCCCACTCGGGCCAGTCGACCGCGAGTCCCGACACCAGCCACGCGCCCGTCAGGAGGGCTACGACCGCGAGCGCGAGCACGCGCTGCTCATTGCCGGGCGCGATGCGCGGGGCGCCGGGCACCGCGCGCACCGCGAACGCGACCATCGAGCCCGCCGCGGCGAGCCCGACCGACGAAGCGAACACCGCGGCGCCGATCGCCGGCTGGCC
>JBKJJJ010000095.1:0-47432 GCA_046598045.1 Candidatus Eiseniibacteriota bacterium | reverse complement strand
AACACGTCGTTTGCGAGGTCCGGGACCAGCTTGGCGTAGGTGACGGAGGCTTCCTTCTTGTCGAGGAAGGCCAGGCCGCCGGGGTTCCACCAGGTCGCGGTCGCGTCGTCCGCAATGGCCACGTAAGCCTGCCCCATGCCGTTCGCCCGCCCGGTCGGCGGAATGCTCAGCGAAAGGGCCGCGGTCTGGGCCGAAGATTCAGCGGCCCACGCCACGGCGGCCAGGACGAGACCCGTAAATGCTAGACGTCGCATAGCTTGACCTCCGGTGGAACTGCGATATGGGGTGTGACAGACGCTGCATGATACCCCGAACCCCGGGGAAAGGTCGGGAAAAATGTCCCCGGCCGGAGCGGGCCCGCATGGGGCCCAAGTCCAGCCGGGGACGGAGGATACGTCCGGATTGTCGCCGCCCGCGGGGGCCTACTCGAGCGCGGCCGCGCGGCCTCGGAAGCGCGCCGTCCGGCCCGAGGATTGGCCCTCGGCGACGACCTGGTAGAGGTAGGCGCCGTTCGCCACCCGGGTCCCCTGCTCGTCCCGGCCGTCCCACGCCAGCTGGGCCTGCCCGGGGCCGCCGACCGCCTCGAGGCGCCGCACGAGCGCGCCGCTGACGGTGTAGACCTTGACCTGAACGCGCGCCGCCTCGGTCAGCCCGGTGACCACGAACGAGGTCCCGCCGGCGTTCGGCTGGAATGGATTCGGGAAGTTGTAGACCCGTCCGAGCGCGAAGTCCGTGCTCGAGGTCACCTCGAAATCGATCGAGGCGGTCGAGCGGTTCTTCTTGCCGAGCACGCCCTGCGCGAAGTTGTCCGCCGCCGAGACCGAGATCGAATGTGGGCCGGCCTCGAGGCCGGGCAGCGTGAACTCGACCGAGCCCGACTGATAGGAGCCGGTGTCGTAGCGAAAGTCCTTCGTGAGATCGAAGCGCGTCGTGGCGTCGATGGTCAGGAACAGCGCGTTCGGGATGGTATGGCCGGTCAGGTTCACGCCGTGTTCGTCGCGCACCACGATGCGCAGCACGGCGTCCGGCGGCACCACCGTGAGCCCGTTGAGGAACGCGAGCGCGATCGTCGGGCCGGTCGTGTCCACGACCGCGGCCGCGCCCGAGGCGAGCGACCTGAGCAACGCCCCGCCGCCGTCGTTCGAGCCCGTCGTGACATAGGTGGTGACGCGCGCCCGCGGCCCGGTGAGCGCCTCGAGCGGCACGATGAACGAGGCGTCGAACCGCCCGTTCACCACCGCCGCGTCGCCGTGGTAGATGACGCCCGGGTCGTAGGTGTAGCGCAGTGTTCCCAAGAACGCGGTGACCGAGTCGATCGGCGGGGAGTCGGTCACCAGGATCGACGCCACGCCGTTGAATGCCGCGTCGAGATCGGTCGCGAGCGGATCGTGCGTCGGGCTCACGTCGCCGTGCACGTGGATGCGCCGGCCGCGCCTGAGCGAGTCCACCGGCGCGTTCGTGTCCGCGTCGTTGAGCGCGACCCGCACGTAGCGGTCCGGCATCTGGAGGCGCGTGCCCGGGTCCCCCATCAGGACATACTTGTTGTCGTTGATCGAGAGCGTGACCGGACGCATTTTCGCCTTGAGCACCGCGACGCCGAGCGGCACCTGGAAGCCCTGCGGCGTCTCCCTGAACATCTGCGCGAACAGTTGCTCCGCGAGCGTCGCATTCGAGAACGCGAACGCGATGTCGGTGGCCGAAAAAGTCGCGACCGCGCCGCCGTTGCGCGACTTGAGCAGCGCCTCGCCGAGCCCGGTCACGATCGCGTCGTCGAACTTGCCGAGGTCGCACGACGCGGCGATCAGGAACGTCGGGCGCTTCAGGTTGGTCAGCGATCCGACGTCCGAGAGGATGAATGCGTTTTCGTCGGCCATCTTGAACGGGTTGCCGTGGCCGACGTAGTTCCAGAACAGCATGCCCGAATTGACCGCCGCGATGACGTCGCGCTTGACCAGGGGCTTCTCCGAGCCCGACCCGTATGGGTAGCGAATCAGATAGATCTTGCGCGGATCGATCGTGATCGGGAGGTCGTTGTTCGCGATGTACTCGCTGCGTAGCATGTGTTCGGTCCCGAGGCCATCGGGTACGAAGCCCTGCGTGATGTCATCGGCCACCAGGAGGCCACGCTGGCGCCACTCGCCGAATTCGGGCGCGGTCTCGTACGCCAGGATCTTGTTCCGAATCACGAAGTCGGCCTCGGCGAGCGTGGCCGCAGGGATCCGGCCCACTGCGAGGTCGGGCACGTCGAAGTTGACCGAATCCGGGTAGCCGGGCGGCGGGCCGTTCGGGTAGGGCTCGCGAATGCCGAGGTCGAGGTCGACCAACCAGTCGTCCGTGCTGAACTGCGCCGTCTGGAAACCGTTCGAATAGGTCGGGACCAGGTTCGTGGCCCGACCCGGCGTGCCCTGGCGGTAGATGTTCTTGTAATCGAACGAGGCGTCGCCGATGAAGCACACGAACGACGGCGCCGGCGACCAGCCCACCCCGCGCACCGTGTCGTACACGAAGTTGCGGATCGCGGTCGGATCGAGCCGCCCGCCCGAATACCACGCGTAGATGTCCGACACCTTGACCACGCGCGAGCGCGGATTCGCGACGCCCGGCAGCGCCACCGCGCGCCGGGCCGCGAGCGCCTGCGCCGGGCCCGTGAAGGCGTCATTCGTGATCACGACGTAGTCGGCGCCGTTGGACGGAGCGAGCAGGTCGTCGATCTGCGAGCGCGCGATCGTGTCCGGGTGGCGCCACGCCGACGATCCGAGCGCGAGGTAGTCGCGCTTGGACGCCACGTCGTCGTGGAAGTAGACCGCCTTGCCGCCCGTGGTGTCGCGCTCGACCACGCCCGTGATCTGCGTGGGCCCGAGCGGATCGGTGGTGTCGAGCAGGAGGAACCCGCTGGTCGAGGTGAACGGCCCGAGCCCATACGCAACAGCGCCCGTCGTGTCCGGGCTCCTGAAGTCGAGCGTGTTCGCGGCCGGCGTGAGCATCCGCGAGTAGTCGACGTCGTACCAGAACAGCGCGCACTCGTCGGACGGGCCGGCGTCGCACTGTACGCGCAACTGGTTGCCGAGCAGCCGCACGTCGGTGAACGTGGTGTCGTAGTCCTGGCGGCCGTTGTCCGCGTTGCCGAAGAACACGCGCTGGGTGAACGGGATGCCGTTGAGCGAGACGTTCAAGCGGTGCAGGGCGATGGACGATCCCCAGAGCCGCGCGCGGAAGCGCGCCGGCTTGCTGGTGACCGCGGCGGGCAGGCTGAAAGTGAACGGCACCGGGCCGTTGCTCTGCTTGAAGTTCAGCCAGACCCACTTCTCCCAGAAGATCCCGGTGTACTCGTGGAAAGTGCCCCCCGCCTGGAGATTGGGGCGGTAGTCGTTGTCCTGCTCGAAGTGCAGGCGCGCCGGGAAGTCGGGCGTGGCCCACGCGCCGGCGATCTCGGGCGCGCCGTTGCGCGTCGTCCAGCGCCGGGGCGGGTTCGCAAACGAGCCACCCCACGTCAACCAGTAGACGTTCTTCGTGTCGTAGGGATGGTTGATGTAGCCCGAGTCCGCGCCCGGGCTCGTGAATTCGTCGCGCCAACCGTTGATGCCGAGCCCGTAGAACAAAACGTAATCCGTGGTGTTGAACTGGCCGTCGCCCTCGCCCACGACGTTGACCGCGAGCTCCGAGAGCCAGCCGGCGGGCGGCGCGAGCTCGTCGAGCAGGGTGACGCCGGGCTTCGTGAACACCCGGATCGTGCGCGGATCGATTGCCGCCAGGTTCGCCCCCGCGGCGGCGAAGTCCACCGCGTCGACCTTGTAGACCCCCTTGCTCGAGACCTCGAGCTTCAGCCAGTTCGGCGAGGAGGTGAAGTCCTCGCGCGCGGTGCCGTTCGGGTTCAGGCCCGTGGATTGCGTGCGGGCGTTCGGCGTGAGGCCCCGGCGCCGGAGGGAGTGCGCCCCCAGGTCCTCGCGCCAGCCGCGGCCAGCCTCGTAATTGAGCAGCGTCCCGCGGTAGACGTCCTCGAACGGATCCGCGGCCGCCTCGGCCGGGCTGAGGAGGGCGCCCGAAGTCGGCGGCGCCGTGCCGCCCTCGAAGCTGACCGTCACGCGCACCCTCGAGTAGAGCCGCACGCGCCCAAGCGCCGGATCGTAAGCGGCGGGCCGCACGGTGATGCGCGCGATGCGCTGGGCGCGCATGCCGGTCACACCGTCGAGCGTGGCGAGCGGCGTGTCGCCGTAACCCGAGCGGCCGTAGACGGCGCGGTCCTCGGTCATCTCGTTCATCACGCGCGCACCGGAGGTGGTCGACGCCGCCGCCCACTCCGCCGTCTGCTGCGGCACGAGGCGTAGCCCGTCGTAGATGCGCTCGCCCTCGCCCGTGGCGCTCAGCCGCACGCGCGCGCCCGCGGGCACGGCGATCGTGAGCACGCGCGCAGGCAGCAGCGGCTGACCGACGGCGCCATCCCACACGAAGCCGTCGAGGTCGAGGCGGTGGTACGTCCCGCCCGCGGTCTCGAGCGTGGCGATGTCGGGCGAAGGCACGTCGACTTCGAAGGAGACGCCGGAGGCCGAGGAGGCGAGCAACCGCGCATCCGAGGCGGGCGACTGGTCCACCGCCGCATACGCGGCGGGGCAGAGGGCGAGGACGGTGAGGGCACAAACGACAGCACGGACCCGAAGGCCCCCGGACGCGCGCGGCATCGGGCGGACCTTAGGAGAGACGCTCGGCCTGGTCGACCAGCATCACCGGAATGTCGTCCTCGATCCGGTAACGCAGCTTGCAGGCCGGGCAGGTGAGCGTATTTCCCGTGCGGTCGTAGGTGAGATCGCCCCGGCACTGCGGGCACACCAGGATGGAGAGAAGATCCTCGCTCAGCGCCATCGTCGTCCTCGTTGCGCGCGGGGCGCGCCGTTGGAATGTCGCCGCCATGGCTGAGCCCGGCGCGCGAATCGGGAACCAAACCGTCCTCTTGAGGGCGTCACGAGGTCCAGCAATCGCGAGTCTAGCGCGCCCGGACCGCGAGGGTCAAGCCGCCCCGCCGGTCGCGAACACCCCCATCGCCCGGAACTTCGCGCGACGGCGGCGCACCAGCTCGGCCGGCGACAACTCGCGCAGTGCCCCATAGTGCCGCGCCAGCGTCGCCCCAAGCGTCGCCGCGGCGGCGGCCGGGTCGCGATGCGCGCCCCCGACCGGCTCCGGGAGGATCTCGTCCACGATCCCGAATTCGAGGCAGTCGGCTGCGGTCAGGCGCAGCGCATCGGCGGCCTGCTGGCTGCGGGCACGGTCGCGCCACAGGATCGAGGCGCAGCCCTCGGGTGAGATCACCGAGTAGATCGAGTTCTCGAACATGAGCACCACGTCGCCCATCGCGAGCGCGAGCGCGCCGCCCGAGCCGCCCTCCCCCGTGATCACCGAGATGAACGGCACCGTGAGCCGGCTCATCTCGCGCAGGTTGCGCGCGATCGCCTCAGCCTGGCCGCGCTCCTCCGCGCCCAGCCCCGGAAACGCCCCGGCCGTGTCGACAAGGGTCAAGATCGGCGTGCCGAAGTTGCTCGCGAGTTGCATCAGGCGGAGCGCCTTCCTATAGCCCTCGGGGTTCGCCATGCCGAACCGGCGCAGCAGGTTCTCCTTGGTGTCGCGGCCCTTCTGCGTGCCCACGATCATCAGCGGCTCGCCCCCGAAACGCGCGAGCCCGCCCACGATCGCGCGGTCGTCGGCGAAGCCGCGATCGCCGTGCAGCTCGAAGAACTCGGTCGTCAGGCGCTCGACGTAGTCGAGCAGGTACGGCCGGCGCGGGTGGCGCGCGAGCTGCACGCGCTGATAGCGCGTGAGGTTGTCGTACACCTTGTGGCGCAGCTTCTCGGCGCGCGCCTCGAGGGGGACCAGCTCCCTTTCGAGCGTGATGTTCTCCCCCGCCGCGTGCGCCCTCAGGTCCGCGATCTTGAGTTCGAGTTCGACGATCGGCTTCTCGAAGTCGAGATAAGGCCCGCCCGGCAGAACCCCTTCGCTCTTCGCGCGCCCTTTCGGCCGGGGCGGCGCGTCGGGGACGTTCGGGGCGGCGGCGACCGGCGCGTCAAGGAGCGGCACCGCGGGCGCCGGGGCGGACTCCATGCTCTTGAGCGGCGGCGTGGTGTCGGGGACCGGCGGCGCCTGGGCGGCCGCGGGAGACTTGCTGCGGGCGGACTTGATCGCCATCAGAGCCTCGCTGCGAAGCGGGATCGCCCGGGGCCGAGGAGCGCGTCGCAGGCATCGCGCAGCCCCTCGTCGAAGGCGACCCGGTAACGGCCGGAGCGCAGGACGACCGTCGTCCCGTCCGGCTCGGTGAGTTCCATGAATACGGGCAGTGGCCCGACGCGCGACATGAAAAGCTGGTCGAGTTCGCCGCGCACGGCGTCGGGAACCTGCGAACCGCTCAGCGCGACGTAGAAGCCGAGGCTCTTGAGACGCGCCTCCTCGAACGGACGCACCTCCTCGGCCACGAGCTTGCGGTCCTCGCTGTCGCGCGCGGAGACCTGGCCCTTGACCCACACGATCGCCCCGTCGGCAAGGTGCTTCGCGGCGCGCTCGTAGGCCTCGGGGAACACCAGCAACTCGATCGATCCCGACATGTCCTCGAGCGTCGCGAACGCCATCGGGTCGCCCTTGCGCGTTGCGGTCTTGCGCAGGCCCAGGATCACGCCCGCCGCACGCGCGGGCGTGCCCGGCGCCTGCTGGAGGAAGTGCGCGATCGTCCCGCTGGTGAGGCGCTTGAGATCCTCCTTGAACGAATCGAGCGGGTGCCCGGAGAGGTAGAAGCCGAGCACCTCCTTCTCGCGCGCGGCGCGCTCGAGCGCGCCCCAGTGCGGCACGTCCGGAAGCTGCGGCGTGGTCAGCGAGGCGCCGTGCGCCGCGCCCCCGCCGAACAGCGACGCCTGCCCCGCCGACGCCTCCTGGCGGCGACGCGTGCCCCAGTCGAGCGCCATGGGGACCGCGGCGAACAGGCGCGCGCGATTGTCGCCGAACTGGTCGAACGCGCCGGCCTGCACGAGGCTCTCGACCAGGCGGCGGTTGAGTGCGCGGTTCTCCACGCGCCCCGCGAAATCGAACAGGTCCTGGAACGGCCCGCCCTGATTGCGCGCGCGCACGATGGCGGCGATCGCCGCCTCCCCGGTGTTCTTGATCGCGCCCAGGCCGAAGCGGATCGCGCCCTCCTCGAGGTCGAATCTCCACGCCGAGCCATGCACGCACGGCGGCTTGAGCGCGATGCCCATGCGCCGCGACTCCTCGATCAGCACGGCGATGCGGTCGGAGTCGCCGATCTCGGACGACAGGTTCGCGGCCATGAACGCCGTCGGGTGATGCGCTTTGAGGTACCCGGTCTGGTAGGCCAGCAGCGCATACGCCGCCGAGTGCGACTTGTTGAATCCGTAGCCGGCGAACTTCTCGATGTCCTTGAAGAGCGCCCGCGCCTTCTTCTCGGGGTGCCCGTTCGCCTTCGCGCCCGAGACGAAGTCGGACTCCTGCGCGGCCATGACCTTCGGATCCTTCTTGCCCATCGCCTTGCGCAGCACGTCTGCGCGCGACATCGAGAAGCCCGCGACGCGCGACGCGATGGTCATCACCTGTTCCTGGTAGACCATGACCCCGTAAGTCTCGTCGAGCACCTCGCCCGTGCCGGCGATCCCGTAGTCGGTCCGCTTGCGGCCGTGCCGGCCGTCGAGGAAGTTCGGGATCATCTCCATCGGACCGGGCCGGTAGAGCGCGACCACGGCCGAGACGTCCTCGAACTTCTGGGGTTGCAGGCGACGCAGCAGGTCGCGCATGCCGCTCGACTCGAGCTGGAACACGCCCACGGTCTGGGCGCGGCCGAGCAGGTCGAGCGTCGGCGCGTCGTCGAGCGGCAGCGTCGCGACCTCGACCGTGATGCCGTCGTGGCGCTGCACCAGGCGCGCGGTCTCGTCGAGCACGGTCATGGTGCGCAGGCCGAGGAAGTCCATCTTGAGCAAGCCGGCCTTCTCGCATGAGCGCATGTCCCACTGCGTGGTGATTTCGTCCTTGTTGGTGCGGAACACGGGCACGTGGTCGGTCAGCGGGCCGGGCGCGATCAGGACCCCGGCGGCGTGCACCGAGGCGTGCCGCGCCATGCCCTCGAGTCCGCGCGCACAGCGGATGAGCTTGCCGTACTCGTCGTCGCGCGCGGCGAGCGCCTTGAGGTCGGGCACCTTCTCGATCGCCTGGTCGAGCGTGATGCCGAGCTCCTCGGGTACGAGCTTCGCAATGCGGTCGCCCTCGGAGAACGGCATGCCGAGCACGCGCGCGACGTCGCGGATCACCGCCTTCGCCTTCATGCGTCCGAACGTGATGATCTGGCTGACCGATTTTTCGCCGTATTTCTTACGCACGTACTCGATCACCTCGCCGCGGCGGGCGTCCTCGAAGTCGAGGTCGATGTCGGGCATCGACACGCGCTCGGGGTTGAGGAAACGCTCGAAGATCAGTCCGTAGCGAATCGGGTCGATGTCGGTGATGCGCAGGCAGTACGAGACGAGCGAGCCCGCGACCGACCCGCGCCCCGGCCCCACGCCGATGCCCTGCGTACGCGCGTAGTGGATGAAGTCGCGCACGATCAGGAAATACGACGCAAACCCGAGCTTCGCGATCACGCCCAGCTCGTAGTCGAGCCGCTTGCGCAGCTCCGGCGTGGCGTGGCCGTAGCGTTCGATCAGCCCCGCCTCGGACAGCCGCGTCAGGAACGCCTCGGCGGAGACCTCGCCCTCGGGCAGCGGGAACACCGGCAGCTTGTTCTGGTAGTCGAGCTCGAGATTGCAACGATCGGCGATCGCGCGCGTCTGCGTGAGCGCCTGGGGCAGCTCCTCGCCGAACAGCTGCCACATCTGTTCCTGGGACTTGAAGAACATCTGGTCCGAGCGGTAGCGCAGGCGCTTGGGATCGTCGAGCGTCTTGCCGTGGCCGATGGCGAGCAGCACGTCGTGGGGCTCGGCGTCGGCCGGGTTCAGGTAGTGGAAGTCGTTCGTGACCACGAGCGGCAGGCCCGTGCGCTTCGCGATGTCCACCATGCGGCGCCCGGCGGTCAGCTCGTCGGGGATCTGGTGGTTCTGCACCTCGAGGAAGAAGTTGTCCTTCCCGAAGATCTCCCCGTAGAGCCGCGCCGTGCCCTCGGCGTCCTCGATCTGCTCCTTGAGCAGCGCCTGGTTGACCTCGCCCTTGAGGCAGGCGGTCAGGCCGATCAGGCCCTCGTGGTACTCGGCGAGCACCTCGCGGTCGATGCGCGGCTTGTAATAGAAGCCGTCGACGAACGCGGTCGAGGTGAGCTTGATCAGGTTCTGGTAGCCGGTGAAATCCTTGGCGAGGAGGATCATGTGGAAGTTGCCCTCGCCGCGCGTGCGGTCCTGGCGCGGACCCGGCGTGATGTACGCCTCCATGCCGAGGATGGGCTTGACCCCCGCCGACTTCGCCTTCTCGTAGAACTCGACCGCGCCGAACAGGTTGCCGTGATCCGTCAGGGCGAGCGCGGGCATGCCGCACTCGGCGGCGCGCGCGACCATGGAGTCGATCTTGCACGCGCCATCGAGCAGGCTGTAGTCGGAGTGGCCGTGGAGGTGTACGAAGTCGGGGCGGTCCATGGCGCGGCTACTCTACCTCCAACGGCACTCTGGCGACAGCGCGATTGCCCAGGCGATCGACCGCCTCGAAGCGCACCTCGTGATGCCCGGCAGCGAGTCGCTTGCGCGCTCGCCACGTGATCCGCGCGGCCTCGGGATCGTAGGCGGCGGGCACGCGGCGGCCGTCGACGTAGATCGCCTGCACGCGTGCCGAGAGACCGGCGCCCTGGTCCCGCATCCCGGCCGAGATCGCGGGCAGTGCAGCGTCGGGCGCGGCCGACGGCCAAAGATACGACGCCGCTGGGACGATCTTCGGCCGCGTCGTGTCCGCGAACACGGCGAACGCGCCGAACCGCCGGCACTCCCCCTGGAAGTCGCCCAGCGAGTCGAGCGCCGCGACCAACGACCACGAACGCTCCTGGCGGACGAACAACCCGCGCGGCTGGAGCCCCCCGCCGGCGACATCGGGGTCGCTGCCCGACACGATCGCCGGCCAGCGCAGGACCAGGTCGTGCGGGCCGAAATCGAGCGCCGGTGAGGCCGAAACCAATCCGCTCGGGGCCACGACGGCCGGGGACGCACCGTAGGAGAGGACCTCGGGCGCGTAGGGCGAGCCGCGCGGGATCACGAGCCGCACGCGGAACCCGGCCTGCTCCGCCGCGAGCGTGCACGCGGCGGCCGGCGAGCAGCGCACCATTCCCTTGGTATCGCGCCACGCCAAGGGCGCGCGCGCGGCGGCGAGCACGCGCACGTCGAGCTCGCGCGTCGCGCGATTGCCCGCCTCGTCGGTGGCCGTGAACGAGAAGCGGTGCGTGCCCGGAGTGAGCGCCCACACCGGCGGCCCCCGGTGAATCACCCCCGAGTGATACGTGGGGAGCAATTCCAGCGCGCGCCAGGTGTCCTGCCCGGCGAGCGTGCGCGCGTAGTCGTAGATGCGCTCGACCTCGACCGCGAAGTCCCACGAGATCGAGTCGAGGACCGCGTCGAACGCCGGCCGGCCGTCGAGAAAAGCCTCGAGCCGCCACGTCGGCAGCCGGTTCGGCCGCCCGTCCATCGTGTCCCAGGTCGAAAGCGCGAGCGTGAACGGCGAGGTCACGGTCACCTCGGGCGCGACACCACCCGCCCGCAACGTCGTCACCGAGGTCCCGGGCGCGCGCAGGGGATCGGCGTGCGTGAGCCGCACCGCGGCGAGGGTCGGCGGCGTGGCGTCGGGCAGCCCGAAGCCGTGCTTGAGCGGGTTGAGGTTGACGTCGCCCTGGCGCAACTCGAAGTGCAAGTGTGGCGGCCCGGCCCCGCTCTGCCCGGACCAGGCAATCACCTCGCCGCGATGGAACGCGAGTTCATCCGGCTGGGGCACGAGGTCCTGTTCGAACTGGCCGGCGCTGTCCTGTCGCGCGGCAACCCAGGCCTCGAGCGTCGGCGCGAACAGCGAGAGGTGGCCATACACCGCGGTGCGGCCATCCTCGAGCCTCAGGTAGATCGCGCGGCCGTAGCCGACGCCCGAAGCGCGCACGCGCTCGACCCAGCCGTCCATCACCGCGCGCACCGGCTTGCCCTCCACCTGCTCCGTGGAGTAGTCGAGCCCGGCGTGGAAATGCGCGTCGCGAAATTCGCCGAAGCCCGACGCCAGCCCGGGTGAGGCCTCGAGGGGGGCGACGTAGCCGTCCTGGGCCCCGAGGAGCGGCGCGGCGACTCGCCGGGCGGGCGCCGGTTGGTGGGCCGCCCGGCGAACCGCGGCCGGGGTTTCCGAGACCAGCACGATCGATATCGCTAAACTCAAACTGCACAATCTGATAGCGCGCACCCGGGCAACCTATCAGCGGTTCGGTCCGGGGGTCAAGTCAAGGGCGTTGCAGCCTGCGTTTCGGGCGCGCCACGGTCCCTGCATTCTGCACGGGGCCCGGCCGCCCCAGCGGGGACGGCCGTGGTCGACCCGGGGGCGGGAATGCGTTTCGATCGGGCGGAGGGCGATCCCCGTTGCAGCCTGCGCAGCGCGGCGTTGCGCGAGTCTCCCGAGGCGAAGGATGAGGTCGCCCGGGAGTCGGGCGGGCCGCGGGCGGCGGGGTGGCACGGCGATTGCGATGCATCCGCCCGACGCCTCGAACCGGAGGCTCGCTGATGCCAGGGATGGTCCCCGGTCACGGTCACAACACGGAGGTTCCCCCGCCATGTCGCTTCGCCGCATGCTTTCCGTCGCCGTCCTCGCCATCTCGGCCTTCGCGGTCGCGGGCTGCACCACCGACAACCCGGTCGCCGCGCTTTCGGGACTGGACGCCACCGCGCCTGGTGCGCCGACGAGCCTCCAGGCCGAAGCCCGCGACGGCGCGCTGGTCCTCTCGTGGGACGCCAGCGCCGACGCCGACGTGGCGGGCTACAACGTCTATCGTTACCAGCCCGATCCGGCGCGCGAGAACTCGTACGTCAAGGTCAACAGCGCGATCATCACGGGCACCGAGTACCTGGTGGCCGATGCGGGCGCCGAGGCCTCCTGGTATCGCGTCAAGGCCGTCGACACGAGCGCGAACAGCAGCGCGGCTTCGGGCGCGCTGCAGGCCACCGCTCCGGCGGCCTCGCTCGGGAACACGATGGACACGGGCGATCCGGGCATCGAGCAGGCCCCGCGCGGACGCTGAGTCCATCCGCACAAATTCGAGGGGGAGGTCGCCGCGAGGCGCCCTCCCCCTTTTCGCTTTCCAGGGCCCTCGGCTGCGCTACGGCAGGCGCACCAGCCGGGCTCGTGCCGTCGCGCGGCCCCAGGTGGCGTGCGCAAAGTAGAGCCCGGCCGGCGTGAGGTTTCCCGCCTCGTCCCTGCCGTCCCACAGCAGCGTCGCGTTCGGCCCGCTCGTTGCGGGGAGCGTGAGCGTCCGCGCGAGGCGACCGCCGACGGTGTAGAGCCGCACGCCGACCGGCGCGTCCGGGTCGGCCGCGGCCACGCGGACGTCGCGCGAGATCGCGATCCGCACCGCGCCCCTGGCAGGGTTCGGCGCGAACGCGAAGGCGAGGCCCACCCGGCCCGACACGCCGCCGGGCCCGACCGCAACCGGCAGGTTCGACACACTGCCGCGGCGCAGCATGTCGCGGTGCATCGTGGGCCAGGGCATGAGCCCGGCATTGAACGAGCCCGGCCCGAGATCGACTGCGCGAACGCGCTTGCTCTGGTCGCCGAACACGAGCTCAACGCGGCCGTCGCGGTCGGGGTCGCCGAGGCTCGGCGTGCCGTTGATCACCCCCTCGTACGCCCGTGGAAACCCGGCGAGGTCCGAGCCGTCGGCGTTGAAGGCGTAGATGTTCTTGTCGCTCGCGCCCACCGCCAGCTCGAGCGCCGCATCGGTGTCCATGTTGCCGACGACGACGCCACCGGTGACGTTGCCGCCGATCCCGCGCGGCCAGCCCGGGACGAACGTGCCGTTGCCCTGGATCACATAGACCGTCGGCCCGTCCGACGCGATCGCGACCTCGAGCAGGCTGTCGTTGCCGTAGAGGTCCGCGAGCGCCGGTGACGAGCGGGCGGCGCCCGCGACCGTGACCGGCCAGCCGGCGAGCGGAGAACCGTCGAAGTGGAAACCGTAGACCTTCGCGTTGAAGCAGCCGACGATCACGTCGGCCGCGCCGTCGTGGTCCACGTCGCCGATCGCGGCCGAGGAATAGATCTCCGCGCCGAGGCGAATCGGCCACCCGGCGACCGCCGAACCATCGCCGTGCCACATGTAGAGCGTCGAGTCGTAGGCGCCGACCACGATCTCGGCTTCGCCGTCGCCGTCGAAGTCATGCAGCGCGGGCGTGGCGTAGATCGTCCCGTTGACGTGCTTCGGCCAGCCGGGACGGATCGTCCCGTTGTGGTCGATCACGTAGACGTTCCCGAGGTCGGTCACGACCGCGCACTCGAGGCCGGCAACCGCGGGATCGAGCTCGCCGACCGCGGGGCCGCCGTAGATCCCACCCGCGAGCTGCACGGGCCAGCCCGTGACGCCGGTCGACCCGTTGCCATGGACCGCCCACACCTTGCCCGCGTTCGTGCCCACCACGATTTCCGGGAGGCCATCCTGGTCGACGTCCCACACCGCCGGGTTCGAGTTGATGCTCGAGGCGAGCCCGACCGGCCAGCCCGGAATCGTGTCGCCGTCGGCGCCGCCCACGGCCAGCAGCTTGCCGTCGCTCGCGCCGACGACGATCTCGTCGTCGCCGTCGCCGTCGAGGTCCGCGATCGCGGGCGAAGTCGAACAGGCGCCTCCGAGCCCGTCCACCCACGAGGTCGGCGGGTCCGTGAGCAGGCGATTGACGTTGAGCCGGGAGCCGAGCGCCCCTGCGTACCCCGCGTTGTAGGCATCGATGTTGTCGCCCGTGTCGCGCAGCCGAAGCAACATGCGGGTGGAAGAGTACAGCGGCAACCCGAGTGAGCGGCGATAGCCCTGGAAGAGCGCCACTGCACCGGCGGCAAACGGTGACGAGAACGACGTCCCACCGCCGGTCGCATAGGTCGGCGCGTAGTGGTTCGAATACGTCGAGTACATGTTGACGCCCGCGGCCGCGACGTCGATCCACGAACCGAAACTGGAAAACGTCGCCTTGACGTCGAAGTTGTCGGTCGCCGCGACGTCGACGCAGTCCCCGCGCGTCGACAGGTAGTTCGCGGCCTGGCTCTCCGAGTTGTCGTTGCCCGCGGCGACGCACACGGTGACGCCCTTGGTGATCGCGTTCGAGACCGCGAGCTGGAGCGCGTTCAGGTTGTTGTTCGACCACGAACAATTGATGACCTTCGCGCCCTTGGCCACCGCGTAGTTGATCGCCTGCGCGCACCAGCTCATGTCGACCACGCCCCCGGCCGGCGACCCGTCGTCCCAGCCCGCGCGCAGCGCCATGATCTTCGACTTGAACGCAGTCCCCGCGATCCCCGTGCTGTTGTCGGTGCGGGCGCTCGCCATGCCCGCGCAGAACGTGCCGTGTCCGACGTAGTCCGAGGGGTCATTGTCGGGCGTGGTCAAATCCTCGCCCGCGGCGCCGGCAACCGCGATCACGAAGTCCCAGCCGCGGTAGTCGTCGACGAAGCCGTTGCCGTCGTCGTCCACGCCGGGCGTACCGCCGAGCTCAGCGTAGTTGGTCCAGATGTTTCCGCCCGTGTACGGAGCCGGGCCACCGAGGTCGGGATGGTTGTACTGGACGCCGGTGTCGACGATCGCGATCACGATCGAGGTGTCGCCCTTGAAGGTGTCCCAGGCCTCGTAGACATCGCTGTCGCGGTCGTTCGCCTGGCCGAGCTGGTACTGGTTCACGCGCCCGGGATCGTTCGGCAGGTAGGACAGCGGCATGATCGCGACCGGTTGCGCGCTCTTGACTCCGGCGGCCCTCTCGTACGCGGTGAGCGCCAAGGCGAGGTCCGCGCCGTCGGGCAGGTGGACGACGTAGAAGCGCGTCAGGTCCTCGAGCAGCGAGCCCGCCTCGGGTGCGCTCTCGCCGGGGAACAGCGGCTCGAGCGCCGCGACGCCGAACTGGCGATCGAGCGCGTCGATCGCGCTCACACCGGTGGCGTCGGGGCGGATCGACAGCGCCGCCTCGGCGACGGAGGCCGGCGCACCCTTGAGCCCCGCCGGCGCGCCGGCCACAAGACGCGGACCGACCGGCTCGAGTTCGAGCACGAACTTGTGGGAAGCATAGGCGGGAGTCTGCGTGAGCCCGCGCGCCGGTTCGTAGAGCGGCAGGTCGAGCACGCGCGGCGCGGCCGCGGCGCGGTCGGCTGGCGCGGACAGCAAGAGGGCGCCGAGCACGAAGGCGCCCAGCGCACGAAACGGATGGCGCAAGAGCCCGGGCATGCAAGATCTCCAAGGTCAAAGGGGGTTGCCCAGACAGACATGAGAGTAGGCGCGTCGGGGCCATCGGGTCAAGGCGGCGCCTTGCAGCCCCGGGCGGGCGCGGGCTAGAGTGCGCCGTCCCCAGTGCCACTCGGAGGTCCCATGTCGCCCGACGTCCGCGCCCGACTGATCGAGATCCTGCTCCGCCGCTCGGTGCGGTTCGGGCAGTTCACGCTCGCTTCGGGCGCCACCAGCCCGTTCTACGTCGACGTGCGCAAGACCAGCCTCGATGCCGAGGGCGCCGCCACGATCGGCGCCCTGGTGTGTGACGCCTACGCCGGAGACCTGGCGGAAGGCAGGATCGGGGCCGTCGGCGGGCTCACGCTCGGGGCCGATCCGATCGTCGTGGCGACGCTGCTCGAAGGGCGCGCGCGCGGCGTCGAGCTCGACGCCTTCCTCGTGCGCAAGGCCCAGAAGGTGCACGGCGCGGAGAACATGATCGAGGGCAACCTCTCCCCGGGCACGAACGCGCTGGTGGTCGAGGACGTGTGCACGAGCGGCGAGTCCGCACTCAAGGCCGCGCTCGCCGCCCGCGCCCAGGGCGCGATCGTGACCCGCGCCTGGTGCGTGGTGGACCGGCGCGCGGGCGGGCGCGAGGCGCTTGCCGCCGCGGGCATCGAGCTCACGGCCTGCCTCGATGTCGACACGCTGCTCGCGGCCAGCCCCGAGGGCCGCGAGATCCTCGCCGGGCGCCCCGCGCGCGCCCGTAGCGCGCAGCGGCCCCAGCGATTACAATGAGCGCGGCCCCGCAACCCCCCCGGGGTGGACTGGCCCCGGCTTCAGCCCCGGGGCGACGCAGCCGATAACGGAAAGCGGCGCGTCCAGGCGATCTCCCGGAGAACTCCATGTTCGAGCCCCATTTCGGGCTGCGTGAAAACCCGTTTTCGACCGGCCACGATCCGCGCTTCGTCTACCCGAGCCCGGAACACCTCGAGGCCGTCGCTCACTTCCGTTACGGCATCCAGAATCGCGAAGCATTCGTGCTCGTCACCGGCGAGGTCGGGACGGGCAAGACCACCGCGATCTACGACCTGGTGAGCCGCCTCCCCCAGCAGGCTCACGTCGCGCTGATCAACAACTCGGCGCTCACGCGGCTGGAACTGCTCGAGGAGATCGCACGCCGCTTCGGCGTCGAACCGCCGGCCACGCCGTCGAAACCCGCCCTCCTGTCGGCGCTCGAGCTTCGGCTCTCGGCGCACAACGGCAAGGGTGAGCCCTGCATCCTGATCGTGGACGAGGCTCAGAACCTCTCGAACGACGTGCTCGAGGAGATCCGCCTGCTGTCGAACCTCGATGACCGGGGCGGCCACCTGCTGCACATCTGCCTCGTCGGCCAGCCCGAACTCGAGGAAAAGCTCGCCCGCCCCGAACTAAGGCAGCTGCGCCAGCGCATCTCGGTCAAGTACCGCCTCAGTCCGCTGTCGCCCGAGGAGTGCGTGCGCTACATCCACCACCGCCTGCGCGTCGCCGGCGGCGAGCCCGAGAGCATCTTTCCGGACGACAGCGCGTACGCGGTGCACCGGCTGACGCACGGCATCCCGCGCGAGATCAACATCGTCGCCAGTCAGGCGATGGTGAATGCATTCGTCGAGCACACGCGTCCCGTCCGCCCCGAGCACGTGCGCGCGGTGAGCGACGAGTTCTCGTTCCAGAGCGTGCTCGGCGAGCAGGATCCCCAGCCTGCGGCCGCTCCAGGACCCGCGCCGCTGCCGCCGTTGACGCGCACCGTGCTCCCGCCCCCGGTGCCACGCGTCGCGCCTCCGCCAGCACCCGCGCCGCCGCCTGCGTCCGCGCCGCCGATGCCCGCGGCCACACCGGTCACCGCGTCGCCACCGCCCGCACCGAGGCCGCTGGCGCCGCCACCGCCTCCGCGCGTGACGCCCGTGCCGACCGCGAATGCAGCTCCGCGCACCGTGAGCAACTGGCGCGAGCGCCCGCCCGTGATCGCGGCGCCGCCCGTGCCCGAAGCGGTCCCAGAGCCCGCTGCGCCCGCGCCGCCCGCCCCGGTCGTCGCTCCCGTGGCCGCTCCCCCGCAAGCGACGCCCGTGGTGTTCACGCCGCGTCCCGTGGCGCCGCCGGCTCCCACTCCGGTCTATGCGTCGAGCGCGCCCCATGGTCCGGCTTACGAGGCGGAGCCTACGCACGCGACGCACGACCACGAGGAGGCGCACGGGCGGCGCACGCGCTTGATCGCGCTCGCGATCCCCGTGGTCGCAGCCACGATCGTCGCGATCGTGCTCTATTCCACCGGCCTGGTAGGCAAGAAGGGCGCCGCCACCGCGCGCGGCGACTCCCCGGCCCCCACCGCCACGACCACGAACGGAAGCGCCTCTGCTCCGGATCGGGCAACGGGGACTCCGGCGGCCGCGGCTCCCGCGCGCAAGTCGGTGTTCGGCTTCCAGGTCGCCTCCTTCCGCACTGCGAATCGTGCCACGCGCGTGCTCAAGGAGATGACCGACGTCACGCACTTGCCGGGCGAGATCCTCGTCAACGACGGCGACGACGGCGTCACCTGGTACCGGATCGTGCTCGGCCGTTACGGCAGCGAGACCGAGGCGCAGCGCGCCGCGCAGGACCTGATCGGGCGCAGCCTCATCCCCGAGGCGATCGTCCTTCCCTACACACCGCGCGAGCCCTAGAAGGCCAGCGCCAGCTGCGTCGACTCCGAGCGCGGAGGCGGCGGCGGCTCCGTGGGCTCGAGCCGGATGACGCGGCGGTCCGCCACCCCGTGGCGCCGTGCGAGTGCGCGCACGCCCGCGCGCACGCGCTCGCCCTCGCAACGCGGCAGGTAGGCGCCGCGCGCGTAGAGACGCTCGTAGCGCGCCCGCTCCCCGGGCCATCCGCGCTCGAGCGCAGCCAGGAAGTGCTCCTTCGTCCCGGCCTTGAGATAGAGCTCGCGCGCCCAGACCCGAGCGGCCCCGACCGCGCGCGCCGCGCGCACCACGGCCTCGAGCGACGCCGGGTCGTCGGTCACGCCGGGCAGGACCGGTGCGAGCGCGATGCCGACGTCGATCCCGGCATCGCTCAACGCCCGCACGGCCTTGAGCCGCGCCCGGGGCGACGGCGCGCCCGGCTCGAGTCCCCGCCACACCCGCTCGTCGAGGCTGATGATCGAGACATGCACGCGCACGCGGACCCGGCGCGCCGCTGCTGCGAGCACGTCGAGATCGCGCACGATCATCGGCCCGCGCGTGATGATGTCGAACGGGGTCCATGCATCCGCGAGCGCGGTGATCGCGCCGCGCGTGAGGTGATAGCAGCTCTCGGCCGGCTGGTAGGGATCGGTCGCGGCGCCGATCGTCACCGGCTCGCGCTCCCACGATCGCCTGGCGAGTTCGCCGCGAAGCACCTCGACGAAATTGGTCTTCACGCGCACGTCGGCGCCGTAACGCCCATCGCTCGGCCGGTCGGCGCGCCGTTCGAACGCGCGCACGTAGCAGAACGCGCAACGATGCGCGCAGCCCATGTAGGGATTGAGGGACCAGCGAAACGGCATCCCCTCGACGCGGTTGAGCGCCGAGCGGCAAGGTTCTTCGCGGTACGTCGGTCGCATCGGCAAACCTCACGGGAGCGAGGTCGACGCGCGATCCATCGGGTGGGACACACAGACTCTAGCAGGGGCCTGGGACCGAAGTCCGCTCGGGTTGACAGCGGCGACCGGGGCACGCTAGGGTGCGGCTGTCACGCGCCTCTTTACGGTCCGGCCGCGCGTGGCCCCTGCCCTTTCGCGTCCCCATCGTCTAGCCCGGCCCAGGACACCGCCCTTTCACGGCGGCGACGCGGGTTCGAATCCCGCTGGGGACGCCAGTTTCAAAGCTCACCGCCCGCTGGTCCGCACCCCCGTCGAGTCGATGACGTAGAGCGAGTCGCCGTAGCGACCGTCGATAATCAGGTCTGAGTCCGCTCGTGCGATCTGGATGAACCAGATCCGAATCGGCCACGACGTGGGCGGGCTGGTGCCGGCGTTATCGAGTCGGACGGTGAGGGTATCGACTCCGGGTCCGAACTCGCGCATCAGGAAGCCCATGGCGTCGCTTTCCGAGTACGCGGTCCCGTCTTTCGACGGGAGACTGCGGCGCCCGAACCCGCCGTGCACGGTGAGAGCGTAGTTCGCACGTCGGGGCACGCGGACGGCGACCGTGAACTCCGGAGCCCGGTCGCGAACCCGCCACACGGGGACGGAACAGAATCCCATCGAATCGCTGGCGACGATCGGACGCAGCGCGTATTGCTTCTGCGCCGCCTGCTCCCCCTTCGAAGGGATGCGGCTTTGGATCCCGATCACAAACAGCGCCGGCAGGAAGACAAAGGGCGAGACCGCAACCAGCGCGGTGACGACCGCTCTCCAGGACCAGCGTCGAGCGCGATCTGGACGCCCGGATCGGCGCAGAAGCCGCTCCACCATGGTCGCAAGTCCGAACGCGGCCAGGCCCGGGGCCGCAAGGAGCAACACCGCGGCCCACAACCAATGCACGGGCAGAAATCGGCCGCTAAACCCGGCCACGATGAACATGAACCCGAACAGCACCAGGGTCACTGGAGAGAGCACCAGGCTGACGACCGCGAAAGCGATCGCTGCCAGGAGCCACCAGCGTGACCCGAATCGCCGGGTGGGATCCCCTGGGTCCGCAATCATGCTCAGCCCCTCGTCGTTCGTGCTCCTCGTGGGTGCCCGCCAACGCCTGCCAGCCGCCCGCGGCTCCACGACGTCTCCATGCATCGGCCCCGTCCTAGGCCGCCCTGCCCGACGCCCCAATCCCCTGCTGGAGCGCCGCCTTCATCCGCGCGAGATGGTGGTAGGCGTGACGCACACGGTGATCTTCGAACCGGGTTCCAGTCCCGGGTGGGATCGCCGGATGCGAATGCCACGCCCGAAATCCGTGGGCCCAAGATATGCGATCTAGGCGACCTTGAGGCTCTCGCGCAGGGATTGTAAGGACTCCAGCCACTGCCGGATCTGGTTCCAACTGGGGGTGGTCAGGGACGCCAGTATCACTTGTCCCGCTTAGGGAAGTGCGCGGACGGTCCCGCCTTGATGAGTTCCGTCCGCTCCTCGCTCTGTGCGAATCGTTCCAGGCGAGTGCGCAGTTCCGCCTTGACCCTCGGCATCTTGCACCCCCGCGGAAAGTGGAGAAACAGAAGCCCGCCCATCGCTGTTTCCCACCGCCCCCCATGGGCAATTACCCAGTCGCCGAAATCGTAGATGGCTTTCGAGTGGCCATACTCGCCCGGAATGACCCGGAAGAAATGGCGGAATGGCCGTTCCATGATTTCGCGAAGTCGGTAGGATCCGTCTTCGTCCCGATCGAGCAGGACAACGTCCCCAAGGCCGAGTTCATCGGAGAAGAAAAGGGGCGTCTCGAGAAGCTCGAAAGTCCCTGCGCTCACCTCCCGAGCTTCAACCTCTTCGACTATTTCCTCGACGTTGAGGCGAATGATCATGTGGGCTCCTGAAGTGTCTCCTGAACCGACCACTGACCATCCCGCGACGACCTTCGCCAAGTCTCCTTGCGAGCCCCGTAGGGCACGGAGGGCCGAGGATAACGGATTCAAGCGGCGGAGAAACCGAACCTCAGGAAATGCGGAGTCTTGAAGCACCCCCGTATCCAGTTCCACCTTGGAGGGTTCAGGCACGCCAGTTCGTCCGGATGAATCCCCATCAAAGCACTTGCAAACTTGCCCCGGGGCAAGTTGGATATTCGCGCAAGTCATTGTCGCCACGTCAGTTCGATGTTCGCATCACGAGTGTTTGGGTGAACGCAGGGCCTCCACATTGCGCCACAAGTCCGCGACCAGGTTCCAACTCGAGCCCGATGGTACGCCCCTCAAACTTCACGGAATGATCTCAAGCCCGCGTGGATGGTCCCCCCGGCTTTGCGGGGGGTCGGTCCCCTCCCGCGGCCCGATTCCGAGGCCTCCGCCCGGACCCATGCCCTTCCCGCGTTCCGCAAGGTGGTCCGACCGCTCGAGCAGCAAGCGGCCGGCGATTGAGATCCGAGGCCGCTCTCACATTCGCGCTAAGGCGCCCGCATTCCGGCCGATAACAGGGGTTAGATCACTGCCCTCGAGCCGGAGGGCGTCCAGGGGGACCATGACATGGCCGCACAAGCGAAGACCATCGAGCTGTTGCTGCAGTTGTCGAACGTGGGCGAGCGCCGCACGCGATCGGAGGCGATCGCGGGCGCCCTGCGCGCCGCGATCCTGCTGCTCGACGCCGACGCCGCGAGCGTGGTGCTCGGCTCCTCGCGCCGGCGCGCCGAACGGCTCATCCTCTACGCGGGAAGCGACACGCCGGCGGCCGTTCCGCTCACGCCGGGTCAGAGCGAGGCGCTGCGGAGCCTGACCGAGGAGCGCCAGGCGCTGGTCGTCCCGGACCTCTCCGACACGTCGGCATTCGCAACTGCGGACGCCTGCCCTGGTGTCGAGGCGGGACCGGTCCTGTTCGTTCCCGTGGACCAGCGGGATCCCGTCCCGGGGTTCCTCGCGATCTATCGCAAGCGCGGCCGCGCCCGCTACACCGCGGCCGAGACCGAGTCGATGCTCCTGCTCGCGGCCTGGCTCAGCAACTCGCTCGAGAATCTCCGGCTCGCCGTCGGCGCGGATCGCTCGGCGACCACGGATGACCTGACCGAGACTTACAACGCGCGATTCCTGAAGACCACGCTCAAGAAGGAAGTGCGCCGGGCGAACCGCTACAGCCAGGAGCTCTCGGTGATGTGGGTCGAGATCGACGGCATGCCGGAATTCTGCGAGACCCACGGGGCCGAGCGCGGCAATTACCTGCTCAAGGAGGCCGCCTCGGTGCTCGCCCAGCAGGTGCGCTCGTTCGACAGCCTGGGCAAGAGCGGCGAGGCGCGCTTCCTGGTCGTGCTGCCGCAGACCAATCTCGACGGCGCGCGCGGAGTTGCGGAGCGCATGCGCACGAGCATCGCCGGCCATGCGTTCTCCCCCGCCGAAGCCGGGCAGGTGACGGTCACGGTCGGGATCGCCTCGTTTCCGCAGGACGGCCTCGAGGTGGAGGCGCTGCTCGCGCTCGCCGACCGCGCGCTCGACCAGGGCCGCGCCGAGGGCAGGAACCGCGTCTCGACCTCAGCGCGTAAGGCGGCTTAGCTGGAGGAATCGTTGCCGGAGAAGGGAACGCCGCGGAGGGGAGCCCCAGGCTCCCCTCCGTTTCTCGTCAGTCGCCGTTGCGCAGGTGGAGCGCGAGTGCGCCGCTCGTGCCGTGGCCGGCGATGCAGTACTTCTGCTGCGAGCTGTCCGCGTAGGCGACGATCCCCTTGATCGATGAGCCGGTGCCCATCGACGGCGAATAGGTCGCCTGGTCCTTCCACGCATTGCCCGGTCCGCTCGATTGATCGAAGGGATTCTCGTATGCGCCCGGGAGCATCGGCGCGACCTGCGCCGCATTCGCGGCGTAAACACCAGCGTTCTGGGTGCCGTAATCCTCCGCGGCGAGCTGGAACGTGTGCATGTTCGCCTTCGTGCCCCCCTCCCGCGCGAAGTTCTGCATGGTGAGAAAGTTCGGGATCGCGATCGCCGCGATGATCCCGATCACGACGACGACGATCATGAGTTCGATCAGGGTGAAACCGTTCCGCCTGCGAAGCATCGTGAGCGCGCTCCAGGTTCGTGCGCGGGAGGGTCCGGCGCATCGGTTGACTCCTGAATGCATGCCCCGTGCCGGGAAACCCGGCGATGCACAGTGCGGAGCCCCGCAATCGGTTCGGGGCGGAGCCCTGCGAGCGAGCCGCGCGTCCGGATTGCATTACGCCCGGCCAGAACCGCGATCGGGCACCACGCAACGCTGCGGAGTCCCGGGCGATGGAACGGGCTCCCCCGCTCGACCGGTTTTTTCCGTTCGCTCGGCGCGGCTTCGAGGCCGCCCGCCCGCGAGCACCCCCCGGCTCGGGATCGCCGCGCCCGCGAGGCGGCTCAGCGCCGGGGCAGGTAGAGGATTCGGGCCGACCGCGTGGCGCCCAAGGCCGCAATTCGGGCGAAATAGATGCCGCGCGCACACGCCCTGCCGCGCGCGTCGCATCCGTCCCAGGGCAGCGCTTGCGGCCCCGCGTCGAACTCCTGCCGGGGAAGCGAGAGTACGAGCCGTCCCCGCACGTCGCGAATCTCGCAAGACACTGATCCGGCCACGGGAAGCACGAATCGGATCGTCACCTCGCCGCCGGCCGTTGCAGTCTCGATCTCGATGCGGGACTGCGGCGCCGCGGACGAGCGGAGTTCGGGCTCATCGCAGTAGAGCCCGGAGGTGACGGCCGCGAAGCGCGGCCAGCGATCGACCAGCAGCCCGCTCCGGCCCGGAGGACGGGGTGAAGCGATCGCCGCGGCATCCTCCTCCGCGAATGCGCCCGGCGCGTGGGCGTTCGACCCGGGAATCGCGGCCAACGACCAGAACACGAGGCTCATGTTGACGACCGACGTGTCCGCGGACGTCCACGGCCAGTAGGGATCGCTCTGTGGGATCGGGTAGTCCCACTTGTCCGCGATCACCCCGCCATCCTCGAGCCCATCGAGGAATTGCAACACCGCCCGGTACTTCGGCGAGCCCGCGTGCGCAAACTCGAGCGCGCTGTACCCGAGCTCGTTCGTGAAGCCTCGAGTGTCGTAATCGATGTTGCACCCGGAGCCCACGCTCCAGTAGGCAACGGTG
This sequence comes from Candidatus Eiseniibacteriota bacterium, assembly GCA_046598045.1. GTDB lineage: Bacteria > Eisenbacteria > RBG-16-71-46 > RBG-16-71-46 > DASYSL01 > JANPEF01. The sequence goes on along the minus strand of JBKJJJ010000095.1, from coordinate 23,346 downwards.
CATTCGGATGGATCCCACCAGCACGGCGCCTGGTAGCGGGTCACGCCATCGTCGCCCACGCGCGCATCGAGAAACGCGTGCATGCGCGCGAGCATGGGCTCGATTCTGGGGTCGTTGACCAGGCGCCCGATCAGGATCAGCTCCTGCGCCATCCAGTCCGTGTAGTGCACGTCGGTCGAACAGGGGCACCAGTGCGGGAAGCTGCCGTCGGTGTGCTGGTAAGGCGCGAGGACCGTCAGGATGTCCGAGACCTCCTGCGCCCGGCGCGCATCGCCGGTGCGGTGATAGTCGCGGGCGAACGCCATTGCCGCCATCAGCCCGCCATTGAGGATCCGCTCCGAAGTCGGAAGGGCGTCGAGTTCGTCGAGGATCGACTCTGCGGCGGCCAGGTGCCCCGGGTCGCCGGTGACGTCGTAGGCCTCGAGCAGCGAGTAGGCGAGCATGCCGTCGAACACACTCCCCGAGCGCACGAGCTCGAGTCGGTCGACCAGGTAGTCCGCCCGCTCGGCGATGTCGCGTCGCAAGCGCGCGCTCGGCCGGCGGCGCTCGAGTTCGGCGTAGCCGAGCAATTGCGGGATCACCGAAAGCCGCACCGCCTCGGTCTCGTTGAGCACGTAACGCGCATCGAGCACGACCCCGTCGACCTCGTGACGCTGGAAATATCGGTCCATGCGGCGCAGGATCGCGGCGCGTGGATCCGGTCCGGCAGCAGGAAGCGCCCGCGCCGACGGTGCGGCCAGCAGGCCGGAGAGGAGCGCGCCGAACGCGAAGATCGCAGGCCCACGGCGGGACGATGGGTGGTTCATGGCGTGACACCTCCCGGGAGGGCCTCGATCCTACTCCCGGCCGCGCGCCCGATCCAGCGCGGGAGGCAACGCCTCCAATTCCTCGCGCACCCCCGGCGCCTGCGGGTCGAGCGCGAGCGCGGCCTCGAACTCGGCCCGGGCTTCGCGCACGCGCCCCTGTGCCGCGCGCACGCGGCCGAGGTTGTAGTGCGACTTGAGCGCTCGCGGGCGCAAGCGCAGCACCTCCTCGAACGCGCGCCCGGCCGCATCGAGATGACCGAGTCGCAGATTGCTAAGCCCCACGTTGTTGAGGAGGCTGATCGCGAGCGCGCTGTCCCCCGCCGCGCGGGCAGCCGCCTCGAGGCGCGTGAAGTCGGCGAGCGCCCCGGCGACATCGCCCTGCTGGAAGCGCGCCCCCGCGGCCAGGCCCGAATCGGCCAGCGCGGCCGTTCCGCCCGCGCGTTGCGCCGCCGCGAGCGCGCCCTGCGCGTCACCCGTGCGGTCGAGCACGGCCGCCAGCCCCTGCCACGCCGGGCGGTACGAGGGTGCGAGCGTGGTCGCGCGCTCGAACAACGCGCGCGCCCGGGGCAGGTCGCCGGCGCGCGCGGCGAGCGTGCCGAACTTCGCATAGTCGGCGTGGAGCGCGGTCTGCGCGACGAGCTCGGGCGGACGCGCGAACACGAGCGCGATCATCAATGGCAGGCCGAGCCCGAGCTCGATCAGGCGCCGGCGCCGGCCCGGGGCGGGCGCGCTTCGGGGAAACAGGTCCCGGGCAGCAATCGTGCTTGCATAGGCGGAGAACAGCGCTAGCACGGGGAGCGCGGGCAGGCGGTACTCGGCCGAGACGAAGAACAGGAGTGCCGTCGCCAACGCCACCAGCAGCCACGCGTGGAGCATCCAGCGCGTGCGGCCCCGGGACCACCAGGCCCCGAGCACACCGAGCGGCGCGACTGCGCCGAACCCTACGGGCAACGCGGACAGAAGCGGCGACCATGCGCGTGCGAAGTACGGGCTGAGATTCGTCGGCGCGTCGATCGCGTTCCAGAAGAAGCGGGCCTTCGCCCACGCCAGGGCGAGCTCCTCCGCCGGATGCGCGAACGCCCAGCGCCAGCCCTCGGCGAACAGCCAGCGCGCGGTCTCGCCGAGGGTGAGCGCGCGGCCGAGTTCGTGCGCGAGCGCGTCGCGCACGCCCCAGACCTCGTTCGCGTACTCGCCGCTCGCCGCCCAGCGCGGCAACACGTACAGCCCGGTCGCGTGGTCGTTGTGCCCGATGTAGAACGCGGCGTAGTTCGCGGCCACCGGCACCCACTGCCCTGCGACCGCGAAGTTGCGCGCGGTCACGGCCACGAGCGGCGCGAGCGCGCACGCCGCGAACACGAGCCGCGCCCGGGACGTCTTGAGGCACGGGAGCGCGAGCGGCAGGAGAAGCAGGCTATTGCCGCGCGCGAGGGTCGCCAACCCGAGCAGGAGGCCCGCGAGCGCCGCCCAGCGCGCGCGCGCATCGGCCTGGCCCTGGACGAGCGCCGCAAGCGTGGCCATACCGAGCGCCGTCACGAGCGTCGGCGTCAGCAGCGCGCCCGCGTAGAACACGAGCGATCCCGAGAGCGCGATGAGCAGCCCGGCGAGGAGTCCCACCAAGGGCGAGAACAGGCGCGCGCCGATCCACGCAGTGAGCGCGCACGTGGCGGCATCGAGCGCCGCCTGCGCCAGGAGCGCGAACAGGATCGAGCCCTTGCCCAGCGCGTAGAGCGCGGCGAGGAAGTAGGGGTAGAGCACGTTGACCGCGTAGGTGTCCTCGCCGTGGAATGTCCCGGCGCGGATCGCGCGCGCGAAGCGGTCGTAGGTCTCAGCGTCGATCAGGAGCAGGTCGGTGATCGGCGTGCCGCGGACCTGCGCGAGATAGGCCAGCCGAATCAGGAGCGCGACCCCGGACACGACGAGCGGGGCGGCCCACGACGGGGCGCCCGGTCGACGCGCCGGGGGCGCCGCCTGCCTCAGGCCGGTTCCGCGGCCCATTGCGCGCGACGCCGCACCAGCGCCATCAGGGCGAGAAAGAGGAGCAGCCCGAGCGCGCCGAAACAGGCCTCGGTGAACAGCATGCCCGACGGGCCGAAGCGCGTGTGCGCCCAGCCGTCGATCTGCGTCATGTACCAGATCGGCATGTTCGACAGGGAGGCGAACACGTTGTACTTCGTCGCCGCCGCGCCGAGGCCCATCGCCTCGAGCACGAACGCGGTGAAGCCGGCGTAGGTGAGGCCGGTGACGAACGCGTAGATCGAGGTCCACAACACGTAGTTGGTCTGGTCGTGGGGGGAGATCGCCATGCCGACCGCCGTCAGCGCCTGCAGCACGCCGAACAGCGCGTAGGCCTTCTTGCGGTCCATGCGGTCACAGATCCAGCCCCCCGCGACGCAGCCGGCCGCCGAGAGCACCCCGCTCCCGATCCCGGTCGCGAGCGCGACCGCGCCGGCCGAGGCGCGCCAGTCCCCCGCCACCGCGGACCACAGCCCGGATGCCGCGCCGGAACCGAGCGGCAGGAAGCACAGGATCATGGCCACGAACCCGCGCCGGCTCTTCGCGACCCCCCACAGGTCCTTGCCGACGTTCCGGAGGACGGCGAGCACGCCCCCGGAGCGGTGGGTCGCCGGCGGCTCGGGCACGAAGAACAGCGCGAACCCGCACGCGAGGCAGACCGCGGCCACGATCGCGGACGCCATCCACGGCGCGGGGAGGATCTGCGCGAGCCACAGCCCCGCGCCGCCGCCGATGCCGTTGCCGCCCAGGTTGCCGGCCTGGTACCAGCCGCCGGCACGGCCCTTGTCGGCCTCGTCCGTCCCATAGGCGAGCAGGCTCTCCGCCGCCATGCCCATGAACGTCGAGGCGATGTTCGAGAGGAGGATCACGACGCCGAGCAGCGGCAGGCTCGCGGCGGTCGCGGGCAGCGCCCCGGTCGCGAACACGCCGAGCGCGACCAGCACGGCCGAGATCCAGTACCAGGCCTTGCGGGTGAGCGTGGTGTCCGCGATCGGCGCCCACAGGAATTTCCAGGTGTGGGGCACGAGGCCCGACGCGACCAGGCCGGCGATCGCCTCGACCGAGATCCCCGCCTTCTGCAGCATGTAGCCGACGGCGACCGAGAGGTACCCGCCGAGCACCCCGAACGGGACGATCAGGATGCCGAAGACGACGGGGTGCGCCTTGCGCGGGGTGGCCATGCGCAGCTGCTAGCGCACCACACCCGCCGGCGCCGCGAGCCGCACGGCCGGATCGTCGAAGTCCTTGACCTCGGCGCCGAGCAGCCACTTGTCGAACCAGCGCCGGATCAGTTGCTGGTTCTGCACCCGCCGCGAGGGCGCGCCGCTGCGCGTCAGCTCGTGGCCTTCGCCCGGGAAGCGCGCCATCACCGCGGGCTTCTTGAGCGCGACCAGCGCCCGGTACATGGTCTCGCCCTGGGCGATCGGCGTGCGCCAGTCCTCCTCGCTGTGGAGCACGAGCAGCGGCGTCTGGATGTTCGCTGCCAGCGTCACGGGCGAGCGGCGCTTGTAGTCGGCGTCGTCCTCGAACGGGGCCTTGCGGAACCACGAGTTGTTGAACTGCGTGAAGTCGGCGCTGTACCAGAACGATTCCCAGTCGCCGATGCAGCGCTGCGTGATCGCCGCCTTGAAGCGGTGCGTCTGGGTGATCGCCCAGTTCGTGAGCAGGCCCCCGCCCGAGCCGCCCGTGATGCCGAGCCGCGACTCGTCGACGTAGCCGAGAGCGACCATGTGGTCGACGCACGCCATCAGGTCCTTGTAGTCGTCGCCCGGGTATTCGTACTGGATGACGTTGCCGAATTCCTGCCCGTAGGTCGTCGAGCCGCGCGGGTTCGGGTAGAGCACGACGTAGCCCGCCTCTGCCAGCACGTGGAACTCGTGGTAGAAGCCCATGCCGTAAGCCGTGTGCGGGCCGCCGTGGATCTCGAGCACCATCGGGTACTTCTGCTTCGGGTCGAAGCCCGGCGGCTTGACGATCCACGCCTGGATCTTCGTGCCGTCGAACGAGGGCACCCAGATCTCCTCGACCGGCCCGAACTTGGAGCCCGCGAACAGCTCCTGGTTCGGATCGAAGAGCGGCGTGAGCGCGCGCGTCTCGGCGTCGAACACGTGGAGCACGCCGGGCCGATCGGGCGAACCGAGTACGAGCGCGAACTTCGCAGCGTCGGGCGTGACGCTGCCGGCGATCACCTCGTGGCGGTCGTCGGTCAGCTCCTCGACCGTGCCGTCGTCGACGCCCACGCGGGCAAGGATCTGCGCGCCGTGGCGGCCGACCGTGGTGTACGCGTCCCTGCCGCCGGGAGCGAACGCCAGCGGCATCCCGCCGCCGCCGCGGGGCGGGTGCTGGTCGGAGCCGATCGTCGAATCGCCGACCTCGAAGTCGTAGGGCCCGGTGAGCACGCGCGCGACGCGCGTCGGCCATGGCGCCTCGAACAGGAACAGGTCCCCCTGGTCGTACGAGCGCGCCGGCTCCTGCACGAGGACGCCCGTGCCGAGGATCGCGCCGCCTTCGCCCTCGTGGAACGTGAGGATCGGCCCGGCGGCGTCGGCCACCAGCGAGATGCCGTCGCCGTCGGTCGCGGGTTTCGCGCGATCGATCGCGACCGCGTAGAGGTCCTGATTGTCGGGACCGTGCCACGGCTCGGCGCGGCGGTCGCTCAGGAACAGGATGCGCTGCCCGTCGCGCGACCACGCAGCAGCGCTTTCGGCGTAGGGCCCGGCCGTGAGCTGCCTCGGCGACGTGCCGCCATCGGCCTCCACGAGCCACAGGTGCTCGGGGTGCTCGAAGTCGTAGAACCCCTGGTTGTCGAGCCGGAAGAACGGGCGCGTCACGATCCGCGCCGGCTCCTTCTTGGGCTTCGCCTTCTCCTTCTCCTCGTGGTCGGCGGTGGTCAGGCCATCGAGCTCGGGCCGGGTCTCGCTCGCGAACACGAGGCGCCTGCCGTCCGGCGACCACGCCGGACTCGAGGCGCCCTTCGCGAGGTCGGTCAGCCGGCTCGCCTCGCCCCCGCCCATGGGCAAGACGTGGAGCTGGGGCGACTTGCCCTCGGCCGGCGCGCGCACGAACGCGATGCGGTCGCCGGTGGGCGACCAGCGCCCCTGCCCATCGCGGGGGCCGAACGTGAGCGCCCGCGGGGCGCCGCCGGCCGTGGCGACGATCCAGAGGCTGGTCTGGTAGGTGTCGAGCGCCGTGTCCACCGTGACGCGGGTGAAGACGATCCGGCGGCCGTCGGGGCTGATCTGCGGGTCGGCGATCCAGGTCAGGCGCAGCAGGTCGGTTTCGAGCATGGCGCGGAGGATGCCCCGCCGGAGAGCAAATTGCAACGCCCACGCCGCCTCCCGGGCCGATTCGGCGCGTGACCGGAGGCGCGCGAGGGCGTAAGCTTTTCGGCACCCGCCCATGTGACTTCTCCCCACCGGAGGTCCGATGCATCGCCTTGCCCGGTCGCGCGCCCCCCGCCGCGCGCGCAGAATCCTGTTTGTCCTGGCCGCCCTCGCCCTCGCGGGGCGGCCCGCCCCCGCGCATGCGGCGTGGACAGCCGATGGCATCCCGCTGACGCTCGCCGCCCTCAATCAGAGCATTCCGCTCGCCGCGCCCGACGGGCAGGGCGGCGCCTACGTGGTCTGGCTCGACTACCGCGCAGGCAATGCCGACCTCTTCGCGCAGCACGTCACCGCCGCCGGCGCCATCGTGGCGGGCTGGCCGGCCGACGGCCTCGCGCTGTGCACGCACGCCGCCGTTCAGCGCGACCCGCAAATCGCGGCCGACGGCGCGGGCGGCGCGGTCGTCGTGTGGGCGGACCTGCGCGGCCCGGCGTCGGACATCTACGCCATGCGCCTCGTGTCGGGCGGGCTTGCCGCCGGATGGCCTGCGGACGGCCGGGCGGTGTGCGCCGCGACCGGCGAGCAAATCAGCCCGGTGGTGACGGGCGACGGCGCGGGCGGCGCGCTGGTGGCCTGGTCGGACGTGCGCAGCGTGAGCGAGGACCTGTACGTGCAACACGTGCTCCCCGGCGGCGCGGTGGATCCGGCGTGGACCGCGAACGGCGCGTTGCTCTCGGGCGCGCTCCAGCAGCAGGCGTTTCCGACGATCGTCCCCGACGGCGCGGGCGGCGCGATCGTGGCGTGGGAGGACGGCCGGAACGGCGGCGCGCTCACGAGCCAGAAGGACCTCTACGCCGGCCACATGATGGCCACGGGCATTCCCGACACGGCGTGGGCGGTGAACGGCGAACTGCTTGCGCTCGTTCCCGGGTTCGAGCAGAGCAAGCCGACCGCGGTCTCCGACGGCCAGGGCGGCGCGATCGTGGCGTGGCTCGACGCGCGCAATGCCGACCCCGACATCTACGCCATACGCATTCTCTCAGGCGGCGCGCTCGCTCCGGGCTGGACCGCCGACGGCGTCGAGGTCGTCAAGACCGCCGGGGAACAGTACCGCCCCGTGCTCGTCCCCGATGGCGCCGGCGGCGCGATCCTCGCGTGGCAGGACGGGCGCGACACCTCGAGCTTTCCGACCAACACGGACGTGTTCGCGTTGCGCCTCCTGGCGAACGGCGCACGCGCGCCCGGCTGGCCGGCGAACGGCGTGGACCTGAGCGTCCAGCCGGATCGCCAGGACGATCCCGCGATCTGCAGCGACGGCGCGGGCGGCGCCCTCGTGGCGTGGAAGGACGGCCGCCCCGGCGCCGAACTCTACGCGCAGCACGTGCGCTCCGACGGCACGCGCGCCCCCGGATGGGCCGCCGATGGCCGCGCGATCTGCACCGCTCCGAACGAGCAGATCGAACCCACGCTCGTGAGCGACGGCGCGGGCGGCGCGATCTGCGCGTGGGAGGACGCGCGCAACGGCCTGACCAACCACGACATCTTTGCGCAGCGCTTCCTCGGGAGCGGACAGGTTGGGCCGACCGTCGGCGTCGGGGACGGTCCGCTGCCGGGCACCTCCCTCGGACTCGCGTTCGCCGGCAGCAATCCCGCGCGCGGCGAGGCGCGGTTCACGATCTCGCTTCCCGCGGCTGCTGCGGCTCGGGCGACGGTGTTCAATCCCGCTGGCCGACGCGTCGCGGTCCTGTGGGCGGGTGACGCGCGCCCCGCCGGGTCCCAACTCCTGCGCTGGAACGGCCGCGACGACGGCGGCCGCGCCGCGCCCCCGGGTCTTTACGCGCTCGAGGTCAGCGCGGCCGGCCGCCGAGCGGCCCTCAGGTTCATCTACCTCCCATGAATCGATTCCTGGCGATCGTGCTTGCACTGACCTTCGCGCCCGTGGCATTCGCGCACGCCGACACGGTCGTGCTCGTCTCCGACCGCGACAACACGCTGATCGAGAACGCCACGGGCGCAGCCTCGAACGGCGCCGGGCCGACCATGTTTTCCGGCCGCACGAACGAGGCGACGAACTCGCGCCGGCGCGCCGTACTTCATTTCGACGTCGCGGGGGCGATCCCGGCCGGATCGACGATCACCGGCGTCTCGCTGCGCCTCAACGTGTCGCAGGCCTCGACCGCGACCTCCCAGTCGATCGCATTGCACCGCGGGACGGCCGACTGGGGCGAGGGCACGTCGAACGCCGGCACGGGCGGCGGCGCGGGCGCGCCTTCGACGGCGAACGACGCGACCTGGCTGCACCGATTCTTTCCGGGGACGCTTTGGGGCACGGTCGGGGGCGACTTCGCGCCCGCGGCGACGGCCGCGCTGGGCGTGGGCGTCGTCGGCCCGGCGACGTGGCCGAATTCGGCGGCCATGATCGCGGACGCGCAGGGCTGGCTGGACGTCCCGGGTACGAACTTCGGCTGGCTGCTGCGCGGCAACGAGGGCGCGAGCGCGACGGCGAAGCGCTTCGACACGCGCGAGCAGACCGATCCGACGGTCCGGCCCGCGCTCACCATCGACTTCACGCCGCCCGGCACACCGGCGCGCGCGGCGACGTGGGGCGGGATCAAGTCGCTTTACCGGTAGGTCCGCCTCAAGGCAGTTGCCCGTCGGCGCCCGCCTTGGTCAGGAACGCCTGCACGCGCGGCCCCTCGCGCTCCCTCAGGCCCTGGCAGTCGTGCACGCCCTCCGCCACCTTTGCGAGTTCCTTCGCCACGCCGGGCGGCGCATGGGCGGGCTCGGCGAAGAAGTCCTCGGCCTCGGCGAGGCGCGGGCCGGAGCATCCGCTGGCGTAGAGCGGCAGGAACGCGCCGAACATGGGCGGAATGCGCTTCATGATCGTGTCGTAATTCGTGCGCAGCCACTTCCACGAGATGTCGCGATTCGGCGCGTACTCGTTCACGCCGCGTGCGATCGCCCCGATCTCCTGCGGCTTGAGCGGGCCGGTCAGCGCGTAGGCGAGATTCTCCTCGATCAGCTTCGGGTCGCGGAACGACCCGAGCGCGCTCAGGTAGATGCGGCGTTCGGCCGGGGACCCCGCGGACTCGAACTTCGCGCGCACGCGGTCGCGCAAGGCCGCGTCGCCGGTGAGTCCCGCGATCGCGAGCGCCGGGGGCGCGAGCGCGGGATCGACCGCGGCCGGATCGGCGAGGAATGCGAGCGCGAGCGAGTCCCCGAATGCGCGCGTCGCCGGGTCCTTGCCCTCGTCCGCGAGCGTGGTCAGGAGACGCGGCCGCAGCAGGGACACGGCCTCCGCCTCGCCCGCGCGGCGGGAGCGGCCGAAGCGATCGATCGCCGGGGCGAGCGCCATGCGCACGTAGCGCGAGTATGGCTCTTCGAGCTCGCGCGTGATCAGCGGATCGCGCAACTGCCCGAGGCCCTCGAGCCCGGCCCCCACCACCAGCGGCTCGGGATCGCGCAGCACGCGCACCAGCGCCTGCAGGTAGCCGTCCGCGTGCAGCGCGCCCGCGTCGACGAGCGCCTCGGCGTTGTAGGCGTACTCCATGCGTTCCCGGGGAGTGAGGTTCTTCTGCGCGTCGTCCGCGAGCGCGACCATCGCGGCACGCGGCAGCTTCCAGCGGTAGTAGCCCCAGGCGCGCGCGTTCGGCTCGATCCATTCGATCTTCGAGACGCCGAGGTCGACCACCTGGGTCGCCCGGGTGAGCAGCACGTTCTGCTCGCGCACGCCGCTGCCGTCGTCGAACTTGAGCGACATCGGCACCTGCCAGATCTGGGGCGCCGGGCGGGTCGTCCCGGCGGGGAGGAACCGCCCTTGCGTCAGGCGCACCTTGCCCCCGGGCAACGGCTCGACGTCGACCATGGGCAGGCCGGGCTGGTCGAGGAACGACGACATGGGCGCGCCCAGGTCCTTGCCGGTCGCCCGAGAGAGCGCCGCGAACAGGTCCGACGCGGTGGCGTTGCCGAACGCGTGGGCGGCGAGATAGTTGCGCACGCCGGTGCGGAACAGCTCCTCCCCCGCCCACTGCTCGAACATCCCGAGCAGCGTCTGACCCTTGTCGTAGGCCAGGACATCCGCTGACTGGAGGAGGTTCGCCATGCTGTTCACCGGTTGCCGGATCGCGCGCGTCGAGAGCCGGCCGTCGGTGCGCATGGCCCGGTCCGTGTCGGTCACGAGCCCGAGGTCGATGCCGTACTCGGGGAAGACCTGGTGCGTCACCTTCTCGCCCATCCACGAGGCGAACGACTCGTTGAGCCAGAGGTCGTCCCACCAGCGCATGGTGACGAGGTCGCCGAACCACATGTGCGCCAGCTCGTGCGCGGTGGTCGAGGCGAGGCCCCGGCGCTGCGTAATGCTCGCGTGCGCCGGGTCGAGCAGCAGCACGCGGTCGGCGAACGTGATCGCGCCCGCATTCTCCATCGCGCCGGGCCAGAACTCGGGCGCCGCGATCAGGTCGAGCTTCTCGTACGGGTAGGGCCGACCGAAGTAGGACTCGAGCGCCGAGACCAGCAGCGGCGTGACGCGCGCGGCCTCCCCGGCGAGTTGCGATTGCCCCTTGACCGTGACCACGCGGCCCGGCACGCCGAGCCCCTCGATCGGAACGGTCTCGAGCGGCCCGGTGGCGAGCGCGACCAGATACGAGGGGAGCGGCTTCGTGGTCTGGAACACGACGGTCTTCTTCCCGCCCTCGACGGTCTCCGACAGCACCGGCGTGTTGCCGATCACGAGGTGCGCCTGCGGGGCGACCACGGTCATGTTCCAGGGGATCTTGAACTCGGGCTCATCGAAACACGGGAACGCTTCGCGCGCGTCGTCCGCCTCGAACTGCGTGAACGAGTACCAGTCGCCGCCGGACTGGAGGCGGTACAGGCTCGTCGCCTGGGTGTTGAAGTCGTTCGCGAACGCGATCGCGAGGCGATAGGTGCCGGGCTTGAGCACACGCGGCGCGGTCAGGGTCTGCAGCCCATGCTCCCCGGCAACCGCCGTGAGTTTGACTGCCGCCCCCGGTGAGCCCTGCGCGTCCGTGGGCGCGATCGTCAGCGACTCGAGTGTCATGTCCTCGGCGTGGAGCCGCACCTGGCGCGTGGCGCGCCGGAGCGTGAGCGCGATCGACACGCTGCCCCGATAGTCGGGCGAGGCGGGATCGATCTCGAGGCGCACTTCCTCGGAGGTCGGGCGCACGTCCGCGGGCAGCCTTTGCAGCGGGGCGGCGGAACGGGCGGCCGTGGACGCCTTGGACGGCGCGTGGCTCGCGGGCCGCGCCTCGCCGGCCGCCGGCGCAAGCAGGCTGCAGGCCATGAGCAGGAGCAGGATGCGGGGACGATTCATGAAGAGCCTCACGGGTGGGTTGCGTCCGGGGGAAGCAGGCCGAGCCGCTGGTACTTCGTCTGGTACTTCGCCGCGAGCGTCTTCTGGCGATCGTTCAGGTCCACCGCCCGGCCCGCGATCCACGCCGACAGGACGTGGGTCGGCTCCTCGAGGATATCGCCGTCGGTCACCAGCAACGTCGCATCCTTGCCGGCCTCGAGCGCCCCGACGCGATCGGCGACGCCCAGGATCTGCGCCGGATAGAGCGTGATCGACTTGAGCGCGTCGCCCGCCGACAGGCCGAACGCCTGCGCGGTCGCGGCCTGGTACGGCAGGTTGCGCTCGTTCCACGCGCCCCCGCCGTTCGCGATCGCGAACCGCACGCCGGCCGCAGCGAGCTGCGCGGGCGCGGTCGCGGGCGCGTCGTAAGGATCCGAGCGGCGGCGCGGCAGGCGTTGGGTGGCCGCGATGATCACCGGCACGTCGTGCGCCTTGAGCAGCCCGAGAACCAGGGGCGCGTCGTAGCCGCCGTAGATCACGAGCTTGAGGTGGCGCTCGCTGGCGAACGCGACCGCGGACTCGATCTGATGCACCTCCTCGGCGGAAACCAGCAGCGGCAGCCTGCCCTCGAGCACGGGCAGCAGCGACTCCCAGCGCCGGTCGTGGGGCGCCTGGCTTCCGGCCGCGGAGCGCGCGGCACGGTAGGCCGCGGCGTCGTCGAACGCCTGCGCCAGCGCCTTGAGCGCGCGGTCGCGGGTATCGCGCTGGACCGCTTCCGGGGCCGCGCCCTCGGCGCGGATGATCACCATGCCCGGCCAGTTGACGACCACGCCGATCGGCGCGCGCACGGTCATGTCGCTGTTCGTCCAGCCGTCGAGCGCCATCAACGCGGCCTGCCCCGAGAGAACGCCGCCGCGCGGCGTGACGTTCGCGAGCAGGATGCCGTTCGAGCGCGCCACCGGCACGAGCTCGCTCTCGGGGTGGAACGCCTGGTCGGCGCGCACGTTCGGCGCGAGCGCGGCGGTCTCCGCGAAATCGCGCGTCTGCCGGTTGGACTCGATCTCGGTCAGCCCGAGATTGGTCCACGCGTCGATCAGCGAGGGATAGACGTGCTTGCCCGTGCCGTCGACCACTTCCGCGCCGCTCGGCGCGGGCGTCGACGACGACGGTCCGAGCGCCACGATCTTCCCGGCGTCGAACACGATCGTGCCGCCCGCGATGTCCGACCCCGATACGGGATGAATGGTCGCGCCCACGATCGCGACCGGATGCGCCTGCGGAGCGCCCGGAGTCGGGACCGCGGCGCGGGCCGACGGGGCGCACAGGAAGAGGGCGAACAGCGCGGGCGCGATGTCACTGCGGCGGATCATCGCGCACGTCCTTCGGCGCACTCGCCCCGCGTGTCGTCGTCGCCGTCGTCCGCCTCGTGCCCGTCGTACACGTCCTCGCGCGGCCCGCGGCGCATGCCGCCACCGGCGTTGCCGCCTCCGGGATCGGATTCGAGCAACACGCGCTGCTCGAGCGCGGCGCGCAGCTTCGCCTCAAAGGCGCGGCGCGTGAGGTCCTCGCCGCGGTCGAAGTACTTGCGGCCGTCGATCCACGTTTGCTCGCAACGCGAGCGCGGCGAGAGCGGCGGCCCGTTCCACAGCGCGAGGTCCGCGTCCTTGCCCACCTCGATCGATCCCACGCGGTCCTGGACCTTGAGCTGGATCGCCGGATTGATGGTCACGAACTTGAGCGCCTCCTCGTCCGAGAGCGTCCCGTACTTCGTGGCCTTTCCGGCCTCGCTGTTGAGCCGGCGCGCGAGCTCGTTGGAGTCCGAGTTGTAGGACACCACGACGCCCACGTCGTGCATGATCGGGCCGTTCTGCGGAATCGCGTCCTGGACCTCGTTCTTGTACGCCCACCAGTCGCTGAACGTGGAGCCGCCGATCTTGCGCTTCGCCATCTCGTCGGCCACCTTGTAGCCCTCGAGGATGTGCTGGAACGTGCCCAGCGGCACGTGGAACTCGTCGCACAGGTGCATCAGCATCAGGATCTCGTCCTGGCGGTAGGAGTGGCAGTGGATCGTGCGCTCGCCGCGCAGGATCTCGGCGATCGCATCGAGCTCGAGATCGCGGCGCGGCGGCAGCCCGCGCGCGTCCTTGCCGCGCCGCCACGTGTCCTGGTACTCGCGCGCCGCCTCGAACTCGTCGCGGATCAGCTGCTCGACCCCCATGCGGGTCTGCGGGTAGCGCGTGACGAACCGCTCGCCCCAGTTGGCCTGCTTGACGTTCTCGCCGAGCGCGAACTTGATCGTGGGCCGGAAGCCCTCGAACTTCATGCCCTCGGGCGCGAGCCCCCAGCGCAGCTTGATGAGCTGGCACTGGCCGCCGATCGCGTTCGCCGAGCCGTGAAGCACGTGGGCCGCGGTCAGTCCGCCCGCGAGCTCGCGGTAGATGTTGATGTCATTGGCGTCGATGAAGTCGCCGATTCGGACCTCGGCGCTGATGGTCTGCCCGGCCTCGTTGATCCCGCCATCGGTCGCGGTGTGGGAGTGGCAGTCGATCAGGCCGGCGGTGAGATGCTCCCCGTGCGCGTCGACCACGACCGCGCCGGATGGCACCCTCACGTCCTTGCCGACCGCTACGATCCTGCCCGCGCGCACGAGCACGGTCGCGTCCTCGAGATTGCCGCGCGGACCGCTCGTCCACACGGTCGCGTGCGTGAAAGCGACCGCGGCCGGTTGCGCGGGCGGGGTGGACCAGCCGGACTCGCCCATCGGGTAGGTCATGGGATAGGGCACCCGGAGCGGGACCGGAGCGCGCGCGGTGTCCGGCGGCGCGACGAACGGGGCGGTGCGGGTGGCGAGGAACTCGGATGACGTGCCATCCGGAAACATGAACTCACCACGCATTGTATCGCCTTCCACCGTGGCAGAGATACGAACGACCCCCTTCTGAGGCGGGTAGAGGAGGGAATCGGCCGGTGCGTTCAGGAAGAGTTGGCTCCCGAGGATCTCTGCGCGCTTGAGCTTGATCTCTCCTGTGGGGTTCCGCACGGAGAACATGGCGCCCCCGAGCGAATCCGCGAGGCCGTCCAGTTTCAGCCGCGGAGGGCCCTCCATCGCAATTTCCGAGACGGGGCGGAATTCCCACGTCCCCCGCGCATCGAACTCCGGCCTTGGCCGTGCGTCGTAGCGCCGCCCGCCGATCCACACCTCGCGCACGTGCGTCCGCTTGCTGAACACGTCGCCGTCGGTCACCAGCAGGTGGGCGAGCTTGCCCGCCTCGAGCGTGCCCAGGCGGTCGCCCACGCCGAACATCGCGGCGGGCGTCGTGGTGAGCGCGGCCAGCGCGGCGTCCTCCGTGAGACCGCGCTCGACCGCCTTGCGCACGCCGGCGAGAAACTCGCGCTTGTCCTCGAGGCGGTCCGAGGAGAGCGCCATCTTGATCCCGGCAGCCGCGAGACGCCCTGGGTTCTCGGGCGCGAGGTCCCAGTGCTCGAGTTCCTCGAGCGAGTTGTTCACCGCCAGCTCCGGCGTGTCCACGAGCGGCGGCCGCGGGAACGACACCGGCACGATCACTCCGCGGCCCGTCGCCTTGACCTCGCCCAAGCGCTTGTACTCGCGGCCCGAGCCGCGAATCACGACCGGCAGCGCGAACTCCCTGCCGAAGCGATCGGCGCGCAGCGCGTCCTGCTCGTCGAACGCGTCGATCACCACGGGCGCGGCGCCGGCCGACCAGCCCGAGAGCGCGTCGAGCGTCGCGCTCGGCTCGACGGTCACGCCGCGCAGGCCCTTCGCGGCGAGCGTCGCGCGGCGTTGCCACTCGGCGTCGTAGAACGCCTGGCGCGCGAGCGTGTAGGCGCCCATGCGCGAGGCCGGGTAATCCTCGACCCCCGGCGGCACCGGGGACTCGAAGCTCACGTGGAGCGCGGCGCGCGGCTGGATCAGCGCGCCGGAGAAACCGTCCTCCGAAAGCGCGAGGACCGCGCTCGTCCCCTTGATCACACCCTTCGACGGTACGGCCACGATGTCGGTTACGCCCTGCGTGCGCAGGCGGCGCGGCGTCCCGCCGGCGAGACTGTCGGGACCGAGAGCCTTCTCGATCGCGAGCTCCGGGGTGATGTAGCGGCTCCAGTAATTCGCGCCCTGCGTCAGGCGCGGTGGTGGCGGCACGGCCGCCCCGCCCGCGCCGTCGAATCCCTGCGGGCTGCGCGCCGGCCCGGCGCCCGAGGCGCCCGGACCCATCTCGACCGCCGCGTCGAGGAACCCCGGATACAGCGTGTAGCCCTCGAGGTCGATCACCTGCGCGTCGGCAGGCGCGCGCACCGCGGCGCCAACGGCCTCGATCACGCCATTGCGCGCGACCAGCGTGCCGCGCTCGATCACGCGGCCGGGCGCGACCATGATCCGCGCATGGACGAACGCCTGGATCCTGGGGGTGCTCTCGCGAATGCCGGCGGGCGGCACGAGCGGCGAGTCGGCGAGGGCGAGCGCAGGCGCGACCAGGGCGACGGCGAAGACGGGGGAAAGCCACGCACTCTTCATGGGCAGACGTTCCTGGACTTGGGGGATGTCGGCGGACGGCGTCGGGCCGGGCGGACCGCGTTGTCCGGAGGGGGCGAAGTGTAGCCGGGAGCGCGCTCCCTGCCAGCCGAAATCGCGCCGGTCAGGCCGTGCTTTTCAATTCCTCCACAAGTTTGGTCAGGACCTGGCGCGCGTCCCCGAACAGGAACGTCGTCCGGGGGTCGTAGTAGAGCTCGTTATCGATGCCGGCGAAACCCGCGTTGAGACTGCGTTTGATCAGGAGGACATGGCGCGCCTTGTCGGCGTCGAGGATCGGCATCCCGTAGATCGGGCTCGCCCTGTCGTGCCGGGCGGCCGGGTTGACCACGTCGTTCGCCCCGATCACGAGCGCCACGTCCGTGCGCTCGAACTCGGCGTTGATCTGCTCGAGGTCGAAGAGCTGGCTGTAGGGCACGTTCGCCTCGGCGAGCAGCACGTTCATGTGGCCGGGCATCCGACCCGCCACCGGGTGGATCGCGTACTTGACGTCGACGCCGCGCGCCGCCAGCAGGTCGGCCAGTTCGCGCGTGACGTGCTGCGCCTGCGCCACCGCCATGCCGTAGCCGGGGACGATGATGAGCGAGCTGATGTTCGACAGCAGCACCGCGGCGTCCTCGACCGACAGGTCGCGCACGGGCCGGGTCGACTTCGCGCCCGGGCCGGCGGCGGCCGGGGTGTCCGCGCCCATCGCGCCGAACAACACGTTGCCGAGCGAGCGGTTCATGGCCTTGCACATGAGCTGGGTCAGGAGCGTGCCCGAGGCCCCGACCAGCGTGCCCGAGATCAGGAGCGCGGGGTTCTGGAGCACGAAGCCCGTCGCGGCCGCGGCGAGGCCGGTGAACGAATTCAGGATCGAGATCACGACCGGCATGTCGGCGCCGCCGATCGGCACCACGATCGCCACTCCGAGGAGCAGCGCGACCAGCGCGAACAGCGCGAACGCGGTCGTGCCCCCGCCGTGCGCCGCCCACACGCCGAGCGCGAGCGCGGCCACGAGCGTCGCGCCGTGGATCGCGCGGCCACCCGGGAGCACGAGCGCCTTCTCCGAGAGCAGGCCCTGCAGCTTGCCGAACGCGACCAGGCTGCCCGAGAACGAGACCGCCCCGATCAGCGTCCCGACCAGCACGCTGACGCCGCCGTCGTGCGACGCGCCGAGGAACTCCGCCGCCGAGACCAGCGCGGCCGCGCCGCCGCCGAGGCCGTTGAGCAGCGCGACCATCTGCGGCATGTCGGTCATCTGGACCGTGCGCGCGCCCCACGCCCCGAACGCCGAGCCGATCGCGAGTGCGGCGAGGATCCAGACGAGGTTGTGCGGCACGCCGGTGACGAACGTCGCGAGCACCGCGAGCCCGAGCCCGACGCCCGCGAGCGTGTTGCCGTGCTTCGCCGTCGCCGGCGAGCTCAGGCTCTTGAGCCCGAGGATGACGAGGATCGCCGCCGCGAGGTAGAGGACGCGCTGGAGGATCACCGGGGACCCGGCGCTTTCTTCTTCTTGAAGAGCGCGAGCATGCGGTCGGTCACGAGCAGCCCGCCCACGAGGTTCGCCGCGCCGAACACGACCCCGATGAAGCCGAGCGTAGCGACCCAGGGGTCGGTCGTGTGCGCGAGGACCACGATCGCCCCCACCACCACGATCCCGTGGATCGCGTTCGTGCCCGACATCAGCGGCGTATGCAGCACCACGGGGACCTTGGAGATGACCTCGATGCCCACGAACACCGCGAGCGCGAGGATCGTCAGCAGCGTCAGCAGGTCGGCGTTCACGCGGCCTCGCCCGCCGGGCGGGGCCGCGCCACGCACGCGCCGGCGGTGATGTCGTCCGTGAAGTCGAGCTTGAGCGCGCCCGCGTCCACGAGGTGGAGCAGCAGCGCGCTCAGGTTGCGCGAAAGCATCTGGCTGGCGTGGCCGGGCAACGACGCGGGCAGGTTGACGGGGCCGAGCACGTGCACTCCGAACGCGAGCACGTCCTCGCCCGCCCGCGTCAACTCGCAGTTGCCGCCCGACTCGGCCGCGAGGTCCACGATCACGGCGCCCGGCTTCATCGCACGCACCATGTCCGAGGTGATCAGGAGCGGGGCCTTCCTGTCCGGGACGACGGCCGTGGTGATCACGACGTCGGAGGTGGCGATGTGGCGCGCGAGCACGTCGCGCTCCCGCTTCTCTTCCTCGGCCGAGAGTTGCCCGGCGTACGCGCCCGAGCCCCCGGCCCCGCCGACGCTCGCCACCGCCCCGAGTTCGACGTCGAGGGGATTCGGCTTCGGGCCCTCGGCGCGTGGCTCATGTGCCGAGACGAACGTCGCGCCCAGGCTCTCGACCTCCTCGCGCACCGCGGGGCGCACGTCGAAGGCCTCGACCACGGCGCCGAGGCGGCGCGCGGTCGCGATCGCGGTCAGGCCGGCGACGCCGGCGCCGAGCACGAAAAGACGCGCCGGCGGGATCGTGCCGGCCGCGGTCATGAGGAGCGGGAAGAAGCGCGGGAGGCGGGCCGCGGCGAGCAGCACCGCGCGGTAGCCGGCGACCGTGCTCATCGAGGAGAGCGCGTCCATCTTCTGCGCGCGCGACGTGCGCGGCACGCGCTCGAGCGCGAAGCCATGAATGCCGCGCGCGGCCATGCGCTCGAGCAGCGCCGCGTTCCCGCCGGGGCGCAGGAACCCGAGCACGATCGCGCCCGGCTTGAGTCCGTCGATCATCGCCTCGGTCGGCTCGCGCACCGCGACCAGGATGTCCGCGGCAGAGAGCAGCGTCGCGCGATCGGCCAGGACGCCCGCCCCCGCCTCGGCATAGGCCGCGTCCGGGAAACCCGCGAGTTCCCCTGCGCCCGATTCCACGCGCACGGCGAGCCCGGCCTTGATCAGCCGGGCGAGCGTCTCGGGAACGAGCGCGACCCGGGTCTCGAGGGGAGCGGTCTCGCGCAGGACGATGGCGGTGAGCAAAGGCTTTCTAGTCCTCGCCCTGCGCCTTGGTGTAGCCGAGCGCGCCGTCGAACACGTTGAGCTTTTCGACGTGCGACCAGCGCGCCTTCGCGCCCACGCGCGCGAGCAGGTCGAGGATCTCGGCGTCGGTCGTGTCGCCGCCGTCCTGCTTCATGAAACGGCCGGTGAACGCGTCGACCGTGTCGGTGATCGCGCTGCCGCCCGGGTAGAGCTTCGTGCCGCGGCTCGACACCATGTGGAGCTTGAACGCGGAGCCGGAGACTGCCTGTTCGAGGCCCTGCCCGAGCGCGTCGACCGTGCCCGCCCACTCGACGTACACGTCCGCGCCGGCGACCTTGCGCTCCGTGACCTTGACGAAGTCCGGCGCCGCGGAGACCTGGGGCATCTTGATCGCCTGGTAGTCGCGCACGAACGCGCGCGAGGGCTTCCTGCCGAGGTTCGCGATGATCGCGTCGGTGTAGGCCGTGGTCGAGACCGAGCCCGCATCGCCCACGATGTCGCGCGTGCGGAACTTGCCCTCCTCGAGCGTGAAGATGATCGAGTTCTCGATCGCGGCCGCGGCGGCGAACTCCTCGAGCCGGCGCAGCATCATCACGGCGGCGAAGATCACGGCCGTCGGGTTGATCGTGTTCTTGCCCGCGTACTTCGGCGCCGAGCCGTGGACGGCCTCGAAGATCGCGTAGTCCGTGCCGAGGTTCGCCGACGGCGCGAAGCCCAGCCCGCCGATCAGGCCCGAGGTCATGTCCGAGAGGATGTCGCCATTCATGTTGGTCATGATGATGACGTCGAACCACTCGGGGAAGCGCACCAGCTGGTGCGCGCAATTGTCGACGATGATGTGCTGGGCCTCGATCCCGGGATACTCGGGCGCGATCGCCTCGAACGTCCGCTTGAGCGTGCCCTCGGTCATCTTCATGATGTTCGACTTGGTCGCCACGTGGACCTTCTTGCGGCCCTCGGCGCGCGCGATCTCGAAGCCCAGGCGCACGATCTTTTCGCAGCCCTTGCGCGAGATCAGCTTGAGCGCCTCGGCCACGCCCGGCGTCTGCATGTACTCGATGCCGGCGTAGAGGTCCTCGACG
Organism: Candidatus Eiseniibacteriota bacterium; assembly: GCA_046598045.1. Classification (GTDB taxonomy): domain Bacteria; phylum Eisenbacteria; class RBG-16-71-46; order RBG-16-71-46; family DASYSL01; genus JANPEF01. The sequence continues at coordinate 3,329 of JBKJJJ010000095.1, read as the reverse complement.
TTTTCGCGCACGACCACGAGGTCGATCGCCTTGTTCGAGAACGGCGTCGGCACGCCCGGGAGCGTGCGCACCGGACGGATGTTTCCGTAGGTCTCGAACAGCTTGCGCAGGGTGACGTTCGCGCTCTTCTCGCCGAAGCCGACCGGCGTCTCGAGCGGGCCCTTGAGCGCGACCCGGGTCTTCTTGATCGAGTCGATCGTGCTCTGCGGCACACCCGAGGGCAGCCCCTGCTTGAACACGCTGGCGCCCGCTTCGCGGTCCTCCCACGCGACGGCGGCGCCCGAGGCCTCGATGATCTTGCGCGCCGAGCCGGTGACCTCGGCGCCGATGCCGTCACCGGGGATGAACGTGACGAGCTTCTTGCCGGTGTCGGTGAGGTGGAACTGAGACATGAAGGGGGCTCCTTCCCGGCGCGGCGGGCCGGGCTGTGCGTGCGGTGGGCGTGCCAAGGACGAGGAGTTCTTACCACGGGGAGAAACGCTTGTAAATCGCAACTTCGGAAGCGTTTAAGCGGGAACGCTACCCCAGCCGCCCGAACCCTTCGAGCGCCCGCGCCCGCGCCTCGTGCGGGGTCGTGCCGAGCGCGGTGAGGTGCCCCATCTTGCGGCCCGGACGGGGATCGCCTTTGCCGTAGAGCGTGAGCGTCACGCCCGGCAGCGCGAGCGCCCGCTCGAACGCCGGTACCTTGCCGCCCTGCCACAGGTCGCCGAGCAGGTTGACGATCGCCGCCGGGCGCACGATGTCGGTCGCGCCGAGCGGCAGCCCGCAGACCGCGCGCACGAGCTGCTCGAACTGCCCGGTGACGCACGCGGCCGCGCTCGCGTGGTAGCTGTTGTGCGGCCTCGGGGCGAGTTCGTTGACCAGCAGGCGGCCGTCCGTCGTGTGGAACAGTTCGACGCAGAGCAGCCCGACGACGTCGAGCGAGGTGGCGATCGCATGCGCGAGATTCCTCGCCTCGCGCTCGAGCGCCGGCGCGAAGTCGCCCGGCAACGACGACCATGCCAGCACCTGGCGTTCGTGGTGGTTGCGCGCCGCCGGGTAGACCGCCGACTCGCCCCCGGGCCCGCGCACGACCATCACCGACAGCTCGGCGCCGAGGTCGAGCGCCTCCTCGACCACGCACGGCGCCTCCCCGACCGCGCGCCAGCCCGCCGGCGCGGCGGCAGAAGCCTCGAGCCGCGCCTGGCCGCGCCCGTCGTAGCCGCCGAAGTTCGACTTCGCGAACACGCGCCCGCCGAACGCGCGCGTCGCGCCGGCGAACGAGTCCTCGTCGAACGCCTCGCGGAATGGCCCCACCGGGAAACCGTGCTCGACCAGCCAGCGCTTCTGCCGCAGGCGGTCCTGCACGATGCGCAGCGCGGCCGGCGACGGCCGGACCGGCGCGTGCGCCTCGGCCGCGCGCAGCGCATCCAGGCCCAGCTTTTCGATTTCGAGCGTGACCACGTCGACACCGCGCGCCAGTTCGGCGAACGCCTCGGCGTCGTCGAACGCAGCGGCGACCACGCGCTCGACCACCGGGGCGGCGGCGCACGCCGGATCCGGGTCGAGCACGTGCACCCTGTAGCCGAGTGGGCGCGCGGCGAGCGCGGTCATGCGTCCGAGTTGTCCCCCGCCAAGGATCCCGATCGTGCCGCCGGGTGGGATCACGCCCCGAGCACCTCGTCGCGCCGGGCGGCGGTCCACGCCCTCAGGCGCTCACGCACCTCGGGGTGCACGACGCCGACGATGCGCGCGGCGAGCAGCGCCGCGTTCGCCGCCCCGGGCTTGCCGATCGCGAGCGTGCCGACGGGAACGCCTTTGGGCATCTGCACGATCGAGAGGAACGCGTCCACGCCACCGAGCGCCGTCGCCGCCACGGGGACGCCGAGCACGGGCAACACGGTCTTCGCCGCGGTCATGCCGGGCAGGTGGGCCGCGCCCCCCGCCGCCGCGATGATCACGAGCAGCCCGCGCGCCTCGGCCGTCTCGGCGTATTCGAACATCCAGTCGGGGGTGCGGTGCGCGGACACGATCCGGCTCTCGTGCGGGATCCCGAGCTCCTCGAGCAGCTCGAGCGCGGGCTCGAGCGTCTCCTGGTCGGACGCACTGCCCATGATCACGCCGACGAGCGGGGCGGAGGCGGGCGAACGATCGACGGGCTTCATGGCCGCATGTTCCCCGGCGATCCGGCGCTTGTCAAGCCGGCGGCCCCGTGAAGCGCAGGTGCGCCAGGAACTCGAGGGCGTGCGCTTCCCGCCCGCGCGGCGCCCAGCCGTCGCCGGGTCCGGGCAGCATCTCGCGAACCGTGACCGGACTCCCGGCGCGCGCCGCCTCGGACAGGGTCCGGGTCAGCGCGGGAGAGTCGAAATCGACGTACAGGGGCTTCGTCTCCTGGTCGGTGGCGACGAACACGTGACGCGGCGCGCCGGTCTCGAGTTGCCAGCGCAGCGCGGCCGCGTGACAGTCGCGCTCGTCGGCCGACGGTGCGAACGCGGCGCGCGCCGCGCTCGCCTCCAGTCGAAACCGGCGACGAAACAGGACGGTCGCACCGCTGACCACGCGCGGGAACGGTCCGTGGCGCGCTGCGTCGCACTCCGGGAACAGGGCCAGCGGCTGCAGGTCCTGCTGCCCCACGGCCACGAGGAACGCGATGACCCCTTCCGGGCTGAGCCCGTTCGGCAGGACGGGAACGACCCGTCGATCGAGCCGCCGGGAGCGCACGATGAAGCGCGCCTCGCGGGTGTCGTATCGGATGACGAGATCGGAGAGCGGCAGCACCGATGAGCCCGCGGGAATTTCTCCCGGCAGGCCGATCTCGTAGTCGAACACGCGCGGCCGGAGCCCGGCGTTGGCCGTTCGCCCCGCGTGACCGAAGGGAATTTCGGCGACAATGGCGCCCTCCTGGCCGAGCCAGGCCCAGCCCTCTCGCAGGTCATCCACGAGCGAGCCCGGCACGCCGCCGTCCTGTGCGCGATGGAGGTCGGCCAGGCGCGCGGTCGCCAGGCCCGCGCCATAGAGCGCGTTCCAGACCACGCGGGCGGGCCCGGACCGCTCCTCCATGTCGATCCCCTGGAACAGGACGCCACAGGCGAAACGCGGCGGCGGGGTGTCGCCCGCGAGCGCATCCCAGTCGGAATCCTCGATCCCGACCTCGCGTGCGCCCTCCGCAGCGGACCCGGTCACGCGTTGCGCGAAGAAGTCCTTCCAGCGCGCGTGCGCCGCCAGGGCGCGCGCCAGCGTCCCGGCGGCGGCCCCGGGCGCGACCCGGTCCGGCGCGAGGAACGAGTTGGTGGCCGCGCGCGCCATCGGTTCGAACGTGCCGTGCCAAAGCTCGACCAGCGGAATTTCCC
>JBKJJJ010000052.1:0-9886 GCA_046598045.1 Candidatus Eiseniibacteriota bacterium | reverse complement strand
CCGCGGGCGGCTGGCGCTCACGGGTGGCTGGCGGACGAGCAAGGCGTCGGGCACGGACGGGGATGAATCCCTCGCCGTGACCCCGGACGACGTGGATGTCAGCTACCACGGGCCGCTGGTCGGGGCGAGCGGCCGCCTCGGAGTCGGACGCGGCCGCGGGAGCGGCGTGCGCTTCGACGCGGATCTCGCGTACTCGCTCGCGGGCCGCAAGTACGGGTCGGACCGGCCGGCGGACAAGTACCACTTCGGCCGCCAGGACTGGTTGCACGAGGTCGAGGTCGGCTTCGGCGCGGACATCCACCGGCGGCTCCACGCCCGGGCCTTCTACCGGCACAAGAATGCGAAGGCGAGCCTCGGCACCTCGGCGCCGCCGGTCTCCGATTCCGGGAGCTACCGCGTCAACCAGGTCGGACTCGAGCTCGACTGGGTCGCGACGCTGTGGCGCCGTGAGGCTGCGACCGACGCCGGGGACGCGGGGTCGACCGAACCGTGAAGCGCGCGCCTGCGCTCCTCGGCCTCGCGCTTGCGGCGACTTGCATCGCGTCGTGCCACACGGCGCGCGTGCTCGCGCCCCCGCCCGCCGTGCGGGTCGCGTCGGCCGCCCTGTATGCGCTCAACGTGGAGTTCGCGCAATCGCTCGACCGCACCTCGGCCGGCGACGTCGCGCATTTCACGGTGCGCCCGGCGGGCGAGCATGGCGCCCCGGCGATCGCGAGCGCGACGCCGATGGGCGCGCGATCACGGACGCCACCACGGCGTTCCGGACCGGGCTCGGCTACGGCGCGGGGATGAGCGCGCTGTTCGACGCGCACTGCACGTCGTGCCACGGCGCGACCGCGCCCGCGGGAAACTACCGGACGGACAGCGCGGGCGGGCTGCTCGGCGCCGGGACCGACGCGACGCCGAACCTCGTGGCCGGGGATCCGATGTCGCTGATCGTGCGCAAGTGCAAGCCGGGGAACTCGATGTTCGTCGCCGGAAACCTCACCGACCTCGACTACGAAGTGATCCGGAACTGGGTCGTCGATTACCGCGCACGGCCATGAGGTAGGCGCGCAGCGAATCGTGTTGCGCGGGGGTCACGGGCGCGCCCCACTTCTCCATCAACGCAATCGTCTTCTCCCACGCGGCCTCGTCCTTGTGCTGCTGCTCGATCAGCTGCGGCGAGTGGCACAGGAGGCACGCGCGTTCGGCGATCTCGCGCCCCGCGCCTGCGGGCAGGCGGTCCGGGTAGAGCCTACGGCGAGGCGGCGCACCCGGTGCGGCCAATGTCGCGCACGCGATCGCCGCGACGAGCATGCATGCAAGCGCGGCGGCCCGCGTCCTAACCCGCGACATAGACGGTCACCCGGTGGTGCGAGTTGTTGCCATAGCCGCCCGCGCCGCCCTCGGCCGAGTTGGGCTGGGTCTCGTTCGTGGAGTCGGTCGCACGCGCGGAGACGACGACCCGCCCGCTGCGAGCGGGCGTCACGCGCCCGTGAAATGCCCGCCACGCATAGGGCGTGCTCGCATCCTCGAGCGTGGCGTCGTAGAACGTCCCGCCGGCGTCGGCGGAGACCTGGACCTTCTTCACCGTGCCGTCGCCGGCGCCCGACCACGCGAAGCCCCGGACCTCGATCGTCGGCCCCGCAAGGCGCGCGCCTTCGAGCGGGCTCGTGATCAGCGACTTGACCCGCATCGCATCGACGGGCGGGGACTTGAGCGGATCGCCTCCGGCGGGCACATAGCGGTAGCCCTTGACCATGAAGTGAGTGTCCGAGGGCGTGGCCTCGACGCGGATCTTCGTCACCCACTTCGTCCATGCCATGCCGTACCAGCCGGGCACGAGCGCGCGTGCCGGTCCGCCGTGGCGCGCCGGGAGCGCGGCCCCGTTCATCGAGGTCGCGATCACGGCGCGCTCGCGCGCGAGCGCCAACGGGATGCTGCGCAGGAACGGCGGCGCCTGCGGCAGCGTGGCGTGGTCGGCCGCCTCGAACCACACGTGCTGCGCCGCGGGGAGGACGCCGGCGCGTTCGAGCAGTTCCGCGAGCCGGACGCCGCCCCACTCCGCGGTGCCGACCGCGCCGCGCTCCCACTGGGTCCCCGAGGTACTCCCCAGGAAGTAGAGCCCGCGTCCGTTGCCCGCGCACTCGAGCGTCGCGCGCACCCGTGCCTGCGCCATCGCGCCGAGCGCCGCGAGATCGAGCGTGAGCGGCTTGCGCACGAGGCCGCTCACCTCGAGGCGCCAGGATGCGCGGTCCACCGCGGGCACCGGGAAGTGGCTGCGCACGAAGAACGCGTCATTCGGCGTGAGCGCGGAGCGCCCGAGCGCGGCGACCGTCGTCTCCCAGTGCTCGGGCCAGGCGTTGCGCTCGATCAGCGCGGGCGCGCCGAGCCCCTTTGCCGCGGCGTCGCGGGCCCACGCGGGCACGGCGGAGAGCGCGAACCCGAGCGCGCCCAGTCGCGCACCCTGCGCCAGGAATTGTCGTCGCGTGAGCCGCATGGCGCCAGATGGTAGGCCGCGAACCCGGCGCCGACAACAGGCATGTGGCGTGCTACCGTGAGGCATGCGCCGACGCACGCTCTTGCTCGCTTCGTGCTTCCTCGTTCTCGCCGCCCAGACCGCGCGCGCCGACCTCACGATCCACGCCGTGCACTGGCGCGACGGCAGCATGACACCCGACTTGCGCCTGAGGCAGGACGAGCGCATCGAGCTCACCGCCACGCGCCGGCGCACCGACGACTCGACGACCTACGAGTACACCGGCAAGGGGCCCACACCGCCGCGCACGCCGCACGCGAGCGCGATGACCGAGGTGATCGCGCTCGACCAGGGCGTGCTGTGGGGCTGGGCGCCCGACGGCGACGGCTACCGCGAGGCGCCGCTCTCCCAGGTGCGCGGACAGCGGGGCGCGCTGTGGCGGCAGGTGCTCGCGCCCGAGCCCGACCCGAGGGCCGCGATCGAGGAGGGCGCCGATTCGCTCGGGCCATGGGCCACGCCGGCGTGGAAGTTCGCGTCCGGCAAGCGCACGATCGCGGGGCTGGCCGCGCGCCGCGTGGTCGCGACCTGGCATGAGGGCGGCGAGGACTCGGTGGTATTCGAGGCGTGGATCGCTCCCGCGGCGCCCGGCGCAGCGGATCGCGCCGCGTTCGACACCGGGGCGCGCGCCGCCATGCTGCTCGATCCGCTCCTGCCGCTCGGCGTCGCGGACCAGTGGGGCCCGGCGTGGTTGCGGGTGGCGCGCGTGTTGCGGGCGGCGGGCGGCCTGCCGCTGGCGATCAAGGTCTCGCGCCTGCGCTCGAGAGTCACCGAGGCGGGGCCCGATGGCAAGCCGATGACCCGGCGGCTCGGGCACCCCGTGGTCGCGCTCGAGGACCGCTTCGAAGTGCTCGAGCTCTCGACCGCCAGAGTCGATGCCGGGCGCTTCGCGGTCCCGGCGGGGATGAAGCTCCTCGAGTAGCCGGGAGCGATTCCCCGCAGTGTCGCCGCTCGACCAACCCCGGACATCTCTGCTTGACGCTACCTGTGAAAGGTTTACCCTTTTCGGCGAGGTGTCGGCACCTGCCCGGGGCCAAGCTTCCTCGTCATTGCTGAAGCATTGTCGGACAATCACCCCCCGGGCTACGTCATTGCCTCCGGAAACCCCAGTGACCGGAGGGGTCGGCCCGATTCAGGCTTTTTGTTCAACATTTGCACACTGCGTTGCTCACCAACCCAAAGGGGACTCCGATGGAGCGATCCAGAATTCTTGGGGCCGGTGTGTGGACGGCGATCGGGCTGACGGCTGCGTTTGCAGTGGTCAGCGCGAACTCCAACCACCTCCGCGCCACCGCCGCAAAGACGTGCAAGGCGGGGGCGACGGTCGCCTCGGCGCACGATTGCTGCGCACAGGACGTGAAGGCCGCCCCCGCGGTGGCCGCCGCGACGAAGGCTGCCCCGAAGGCCGCGATGAAGCCCTCATCCAAGACCGCGCACGCGGTCGCCGTGAACGGGCTGGTGGTCGCGATCGATCCGGAGTCCGGCGAATTGGGTGCGCCGTCCGCCGCGCAGATGGCGCAGCTCGAAGCCGCCCAGCAGTTGTTGCCGAGCGATGAGCTCAGCCACTCGGATGCCGGCCTGACGCCGGTCCGCCACCCGGACGGTTCGGTCAGCCTCGATCTCGAGGGTCGTTTCCAGGAATTCGCCACCATTCATGTCGGCCCGGGCGGCAAGCGGATCTTCGGCTGCAGCGACCGCCCGACCCTCGACCTCCCCGTGTCCCAGTTCGCGCCTGCCGCGCTCGAGGAGAAGTAGCATGCGGATTGCGAACGGACTCCTGGCTTCGGTCGTTGCGCTCGCTATCTCGGGCGCGGTCCACGCACCGACCGCGCGCGCGTCCACCATCGTCATCGTGAACCTCGATGGCGCCGGTGAAGGCTTCAATGACCCGACCGTGGTCGCGCCCGTGGGCGGAAACCCCGGCACCACCGTCGGCGCGCAGCGCCTCTACGTGTTCCAGTACGCCGCCAACATCTGGGGATCATTGCTGCCGAGCACCGAGCAGATCAATGTGCAGGCCCAGTTCGATCCCCTGACCTGCACCGCCACGAGCGCCGTGCTGGGCAGCGCCGGCCCGCTTCAGATCTGGCGCGATTTCGGCGGCGCGCCGTTCCCGGCCCACTGGTATCACTCGGCCGAGGCGAACAAGCTCTCGAGCTCGGACCTCGACGGCGGGACGACGAATGACATCAACGCCCGGTTCAATTCCAGCCTGAACGGCTCGCCCACCTGCCTCGGCGGCACGGGCTGGTACCTGGGGGTCGACGGCAACGAGGGCACGAACATCGAGCTGCTGCCGGTCGTGCTCCACGAACTCGGCCACGGCCTCGGGTTCAGCACCTCGACCAGCGGGACGACCGGCAATTACAACTCGAGCTTTCCGACGATCTTCGACAAGTTCCTCTACGATGCCGCCAGCGGCGGGCATTGGGACACCGGCACGACCGCCGCGCAGCGCGCCGCCTCGGCAATCAGCTGCGGCAACCTGCGCTGGGATGGCCCGAGCGTGACGGCGAACTCGATGGCGCTGCTCGGCCCTCGCCCGAACCTCCACACCACCGCTCCGATCGTGGCGGATTTCGCGGTCGGCGAGGCCTCGTTCGGTCCGGCGTTGTCGGCCGGCTCGGTGTCGGGCCCGGTCACGCTGGTCAATGACGGTGTCGCGTCCCCGAGCCTTACGGATGCGTGCGAGCCGGTGCCGGGCAGCCTTGCCGGCCAGATCGCGCTCGTCGACCGCGGCACGTGCAGCTTCGTGATCAAGGTCAAGAATTGCCAGAACGCGGGCGCGATCGGAGTCATCGTCGCGGACAACGCGGCAGGCTGTCCGCCGGGTGGTCTCGGCGGCGCAGACCCCACGATCACGATCCCGGCGGTGCGCGTCACGCAGGCTGACGGCGTCACGCTCAAGTCGAACATCGTGGGTCTCACGGCGACGCTGGCGGTGAACCCTTCGCTCAAGGCGGGCGCGGACAACTCGGGCCGCGTGCTCATGTATTCGCCGAATCCGTTCCAGAGCGGCTCGTCGGTCTCGCACTGGGACGTGTCGGCCACGCCGAACCTGCTGATGGAGCCGGCGATCAACAACAACCTGTCGTCGAACGTCGACCTGACCCTGAACCAGATGGCGGACATCGGCTGGATCGACCCGGCCACGCCGATTTTCGTCGCCCCGGGCCACATCCTGGCCGGGACCGACGGCGTGCGCATCGAGTTCTACAGCGGCAAGGCGCTCGAGGGCACGTGGACGTCGTATCGCCTGAACGACGGAGTCTGGACGGCGATCGGCTCGCCCGAGATCCAGGGCGAGGGCCTGCTCATCCTCAAGGACACGAACGTGAAGCCGGGCCAGAGCTACTCGTATCGCCTGGGCGCCGTGGACAACACGACGAACGAGCAGTCATTCTCGGAGACCGTCACGGTGACGATTCCGACGACGGTCGCGTTCGGTCTCGAGGCCGCCAAGAACCCGGCCGGTCGCGAGCTCACGATGGCGTACACGCTGGGTGGCGTGACGTCCGCGCGGCTTTCGCTCTACAACGTCGCGGGGCGTGCGCTGAAGGTGCTCGACCTGACCGGCATGGGCGTCGGTCGTCACACGGTCGACCTGGGCGCGGGCCTGACGCTGAGCCCGGGCACGTATTTCGTCCGCCTCGTGCAGGGCGATCGCGTGGCCACCCGTCCGGTGGTCGTGCAGTAGTTCCGAACCGGCAGATGTCGTAAGGCGCGGGGCCGCTCCCTTCGGGGGGCGGCCCTCTCGCTATGAGGGGAGGAGCTCGCGGCAGGCGGCGAAGACCGCTTCCGCGCCGATCGCCGCGAGGCCGCGATCGGGCGTAGAGGTGTCCTCCGCGCGCAGGATGCGCACGCGCCCTGGCGGCACGAACGGCCCGCACTCGGCCGGGTCCCAGCCCGAGAACAGCCCGACCACCGGCGTGCCGACCGCGGCCGCGACGTGCATCGGGCCGGTGTTGGGCGAGATCAGGAGCGCGAGGCGCGCGAGCAGCGCCTTGTAGCGCTCGAAGTCGGGCGGGCCGGAGAGCACGGTCACCGCGTTGCCGGCGCGCTCGAGGAACGGCGCGAGCATCGCGCGCTCGTCGGGCAGGACGTCGATCACGGGGCGCACGCCGCGCCCGGAGTCCGCGAGCATGCGCGCGAGCCGCGCGGCCGCGTCCATCGACCAGGCGCGGTGCTTGCGCCCGCGCTGCCCCGCGAAGATGCCGCGCGCCGATTCGCTGAACGTGAGATGGAGGCCGACCAGGGTCTCGCCGCCTTCGAGCCCGTGCGCCGCGAGGTAGGCGTCGGCCGCCGCGCGCGCCGCGTCGGTGACCGGGAGCGTGGCCCACGGCCGCGGGAGCGGAGCGGGCAACGAGGCCTCGACGAGGTCGAGAGCCCGGTCGCTGAAGTGGCGGACCGCGGCGCCCTCTGCGGGCCGCATCGCGAACACCGCAGGCGCGGCGCCCTCGAGCAACGTGGCGTAGCGCGGGTGGGTCTCGAACACGTAGGTGCGGTCGTAGCCCACCGCGCGCAGCTCGCGGGCGCGGCGCGCGCGCGCGAACCAGGCCGCGGGGAAATGGCGCGGGTCGGACCAGAAGCGCGTCAGGCGCGGGTCGAAGCCGCGCAGCACGCGCGGCCCCTCGGCGGAGGTCCACAGGTCGAGCTCGGCCCCGGGGAACGCGTCGAGTAGCAGGCGCAGCGCGGGCGTGAGCATGACGAGGTCGCCGCCCCGGCCCACGCGCACGGCCAGGATACGCGCGGGGGCGCCTGGGGTCATTGGGACTGCACTCGCATCGGCTTTTCCTTCATACTGGGGGACATCATGCACCTGATCGTCCCGATTGCCCCCGGCGAATTTCTCGACAAGCTCACGATTCTCGAGATCAAGATCGAGCGCATCGCCGATCCCGGCAAGCTCGAAAACGTGCGCCGTGAATTGGACCTGATGCGCAGCGGCTGGGCGGACTCGCCGTTCTCGGCCGCCGACGTTCTCGCGCTCGTGGCCGACCTCAAGCGCGTGAACGAGTCGCTGTGGGAGATCGAGGACCAGATCCGCGTCAAGGAGTCGCAGTCGGCGTTCGACGCCGAGTTCATCGAGCTCGCACGCGCGGTCTATCATACGAACGACCGCCGCGCGGAGATCAAGCGCGCGATCAACCTCGCGCTGTCTTCGGACCTGATCGAAGAGAAGTCCTACGCCGACTATCGTCGAGGATAATCAAGCCATGCTCCGTAGGTTCTCTATCGCCGCCTTGCTCCCGCTGTGCGCGCTCGCGTTCCTGCCGGCGTCCCGCGCGCTCGCCGGCCCGAAGGCGCTGTTCGACAACACCAAGGCCGAGACCGCCGGGAACGCCGACTGGATCATCGACGTGGATCAGCCGACCCCGATCCCCGCGCAGAGCGGGATCACCTGGGCGACGGGCGAGAACTTCTGGACGGGCGCGGTGTCGGCGTGGGGCGTGCAATTGGTCAAGCGCGGGTACACCGTCGCGACCCTGACCACCGCGTACGGCATCACCTACGGCAACGGGGGCAACCCCTACGACCTGTCGAATTTCGACGTCTTCATCGTGCCCGAACCAAACATTCGCTTCACCGCCGCCGAGTCGACCGCGATCTTCCGCTTCGTGGCGGCCGGCGGGGGCCTGATCGCGGTGGCCGATCACTCGCTCTCCGACCGCAACAACGACGGCTACGACTCGCCCCAGATCTTCGACCTGCTCGATCCCCAGCACCTCCTCGGCGTGCGCTTCGCGCTCTCGCCCGAGCCGAACAACAATATCGTGCAGACCAGCACGAACGTGAGCACGGCGCCGAACGATTCGATCATCCACGGCGGCGCCGGCATCGCGGCCGCGCTCGCGTATCACAACGGCACCACGATGACACTCTACCCGGGCGTCAACCCGACCGTGCGCGGCAACGTTTGGATGACCGGGCTGCCGCAGACCAGCCTCACGGGTGTGATGGCCGCGCAGTCGGTGTACGGCAACGGGCGCGTCTTCTTCGCCGGCGACAGCTCGCCGGTGGACGACGGCACCGGCCAGGCGGGCAACAACCTGTACACGGGCTGGGCCGAGTCCGCCGACAGCCTGATCTTCCTCAACGCGACGCTGTGGGCGACGCGCCGCACCGGACCGCCGCCCGACGGCACGCCGCCCGCGGTGGCCGTGCTCTCGCCGAACGGCGGCGAGACCTGGAAAGCCGGCTCGACGCACGCGCTCACGTGGAGCGCGACCGACGCCGTCGGTGTCACCGCCGTCGACCTCGCGTACTCGGCCGACGGCGGCGCGACCTGGCCCGGCGGGATCGCGAGCGGATTGGCGAACACGGGTACGTTCAGCTGGATCGTTCCGAACCTGCCCGGCACCGCGCTGCGGGTGCGCGTGACCGCGCGTGACGCGGCGCTCAACGCGGGCGTCGATGCGAGTGACCTCAACTTCGCGATCGACCAGTGGACGATCACCGCCTCGGCCGGGCCGGGCGGCGCGATCGCGCCCACGGGCGTCGTCGGCGTGGTCGAGGGTGGGACGCCGGCATTCTCGTTCACGCCGCTCGCGGGCTACGCGGTGAGCGACGTGCTGCTCGACGGCGGCTCGCTCGGCGCCGTGTCCGGCTACACGTTCGGCCCCGTGAGCGCGAACCACACACTCGCCGCGAGCTTCGCGGACGTCGCCGCGCCGCTCGCGCAACTCACCTCGCCGGTGGGTGGCGAGCGGTGGGCGAAGGGCAGTGCGCAGGTCGTCACGTGGAGCGCGTCGGACAACGCGGGCGTCACCGCGATCGACCTCGACCTGTCGCTGCACGGGTTCGGCGGGCCGTGGCTGGAGATCGCGCACGGGCTTGCGAACGCCGGCAGCTACGGCTGGACCGCGCCCGACTCCGCGAGCGACAGCGCGCTCGTGCGCGTGACCGCGTACGACGCGGCCGGCCACGCGACGTCCGATCCGAGCGACAGCCTGTTCGTCCTGTTCGACCCGCTCGTGGCGGTGGGCAATGGTCCGCTCGGACTCGCGCTCGACGCGCCGTTCCCGAGCCCGGGCCGAGGCGCGGTGACCCTCCGCTACGCGTTGCCGGCGGCGGGCGTTGCACGGCTCGAGATCGCGGACCTGGCGGGACGGATCGTGTGGCGCGAGCAGGGGTCGCGCGCGCCCGGCGCGCACGTGGCCCGCTGGGACGGGCTGCGGTCCTCGGGCGCGCGCGCGCCCGCGGGGCTCTACTTCGTGCGCCTGGTCACGCCCTGGGGCGAGCGCCAGGGGCGACTCGTCCTGCTGTAGCGCGCAGCTCGCGGAGCCTCGCGCGCTGCGCGTCTATGCCGGCGTCGCCCCCTTCACGAATCCCGCCAGGTCCTGCTTGAGCCGCGCGAGCGAAGGCTCG
>JBKJJJ010000100.1:0-4459 GCA_046598045.1 Candidatus Eiseniibacteriota bacterium | reverse complement strand
ACACCGCGTGCGTGGGCAAGCCTGATCGCGCCCAGGGACAGCATGATCCTCTTCGGGGGCAGAGAGGCCATTGGCGTCCTCAACGACACCTGGAAACTCACCCGAGTGGTCGATGGCCCCTCGGTCGTCTGGAGCTGGAAAGACATCACGGGCACTTTGGGCGGCACGGCTCCCTCTCCCCGGTACGGCCACACCGCCGTCTGGGACTCGACGAACCATAAGATGCTGGTCTTCGGGGGCGCGGCCGCCGACGGCAGCCCGCTCGATAGCACGGTGTACGCGCTCTCCATCCTCTCGAGCGGCCCGACGTCCTGGAGCACGCCGACGGTGGATCCGGATTCGACGTACGGAACGCCCGTGATGCGCGATGGGCACCTCTTCATGGTCGACCCCTCGCCACGGGATGTCACAAACCACGGTGCGCCGAGCGCTGCTTACAAGACGCGCTTTGTCCTCTTCGGCGGCCGCCGGGGCGCGATCCTGCTCAACGACCTCTGGGTGCTGTGGGTCCCGGATCCCGGAGCGGGGAACTACAAGTGGAAAAAGGTTATTCCGCCCAACCCGCTCCCGGCGGGCCGCTTCCACATGGCGGGGAACTTCGACGGCGCCAATGACCGGATCGTGATCACCGGGGGGGACCTGGGGGGCACGATCACGGATGAGACCTGGGCGATCGACGGCTATGCGCTGACCGGGTACACGGTCCCGCCCTGGGTGGCAAAGCCTCCCAATCCCAACGGGCCCCGGGCCAACCACTCGATCTATCCGCAACGCGACATCTGGGCGCGCAAGCAGGAGTTCTATAATCCCGCCACCGGCCTGTGGACGGCGCCCGGGTCTCAGAAGAGCCAGGACTGGTACCCCTTCACCTTCGTCCTGCCGAATGCCGACTCGCTGCGGGTCTTCGCAGCCGGACCTGACACCAGTTCCTACGTCCTGAACCTCTCCGCCAATCCCCCGACCTGGCGATTCGCCTCGAAGTCGGGAACCACGCTGGATCCGTTCCGCGGCGGATCGGCGGTTATGTACCTTCCCGGCTCGTTCATGAAATGCGGTTCGCGCGACACCGACGCGCAGGGCTCGACCGCCTTCGCCACCACCAGGACGCTCGACATCTCGACGACGAGCTACGGCACGCCACCGAGCACCTGGACCACGCAGCAGAACATGGGCGCCGGGCGCGTCAATCACAACCTGGTCCTCCTGCCCACGGGGAAAGTGCTGGTCAACGGCGGGACGGGCGTCGTCGACAATGACGGGAACCAGCAGCCGGTGTTCACTCCCCAGTTGTGGAACCCGGCCGACAAGACCTGGAGCGCCTTCACGGGGCCCTATGCCCTGGCGTCCGACAGCACGATCCGGGGCTATCACTCCAACGCCCTGCTCCTGCCCGATGGCCGCGTGCTGACGGCCTCGGGGGCGTCTTACACCAGCGGGAACCAAGCGGACCTGGACTCGAAGCGGGTCACGATCTTCTGCCCGCCCTACCTCTTCGATAGCACCGGGAACCTCAAGCCCCGTCCCGTCCTGCTCACGGCGCCGGATTCGATCGACTATGGGACCTCGTTCGAGATCGTGATCCCCCCGGGCGTCGGCATCACGAGCGTCTGCCTGATCAAGCCCGCCGCCAGCACGCACGCGTTCAATCAGGACCAGCGCTACGTCCCCCTGGCGTTCCAGGCGTGCGCCACCGAGCTGGCGGTCACGGCCCCGGCGACCGCGAACTGGGCTCCCCCGGGGGACTACCTGCTCTTCCTCCTGCGCAACAACGGGATGCCCTCGATCGGGAAGTGGGTCCGCGTCGGGGTGCCCGATCCCAATGGCGCGCTTCCCTATTGCCAGGCGGGGGGCTTCGCCATGATGTCGGGCGGCGCCGGTTCCGGGGGCGGCGCGGGCGAAGTGCTCTCCAGCGAGGAGACCCTGCGCGGCGCCTTACCCGCACCGTTCTCTCTCGAGCCGCTCGAGGGCGAGTACGCCGCCCGGGTGACCCAGGGAGCGGCCTCGCGCTCGGCGATCGATCGCGTGCGCATGACCGTGTTCGATCACGCGGCCGGGGAGGAGATCTACGCCACGGCGGATCACCTCCTGAGCGCGAGCCGCGTGGCGGCGGGTGCGGTCACCGGCCCGGCGGGAGACGTGACCCGGGAAGCCGCCGGCGACCCCGCTCTCGCCACCCTTGTCGAGGCCGGCCAAGCGCTCGAGGCCACGCTCGTCACCGGAGTGGAGCCCGGTGGTCGCGCGCCCCTGGTCTTCGACGCGAGGATCTATGCGCGCAAGGACGATGCTGCGATTGTGGCCCCGGCGCTGCGGGTCAAGGTCCGGGGCAAGGGCGGCGTGTGGGAGGACGTCGACATGTTCACACCGCGACCGAACTTCGCGACGTACGTGGTCGACTCGTGCGCGAGCGAAATCCGCATCGAGTGCGCGCGAGCGGTCCAGTTCCGCCGCCTGGGCTCGCTCGCAGTCAAGGCATCGACCCCGCGTCCAGCGCCTCTGCCGTTGAGCTCGGCAAAGCGAGGCGCGGCCGTTCTCGAAAAATCGGCGCTCGAGGCGACCGCCGACGGAGCGCAGGTGACGCTCGAGCCCGGCGAGGAACTCGCGCTGCGCTGGGCGGCGCCGGCGCCGGTCTTAGGTCTCACGAGATCGTTCTTCGTCGATGTCGCCGCGACGACCGCGCCAGCCAGCTCCGTCGCGATGGCCACCGCACGCTACGCCCAATCGGACGTTCGACCGGCGGCCGTGTTCGCTTTGGGGGCGAGCCGTCCAAACCCCTCCCCTGGTCGCGCCAGCATCGATTACTCGGTGGCGGCCGTAACGCAGGTGACGATCCACATCTACGATGCAGCCGGGCGGCTCGTCCGGACGCTCGTCGATGGTCCCGCCGAGGCCGGCCCGCACCAAGCGGTATGGGATGGCACGAACGATCACGGAAGCCCCGTCGGCAGTGGAGTGTTCTTCTACCGCATGAACGCCGGTTCGTGGCAGAGCCAGAAGAAGATGATCGTGCTGCGGACGGAGTAGGAAGTCCGGGAGGGCTTCGGCGAGATTGTCGGAGCCCTCCCCCAGTTCCTCAGGCGGCGATCGACCGGACGTGCGGAGTCCGCTGGACCTGGCGTTGCCCGCTGCCAGCCGCTCAATCCGGATGCTCCTCGTACCCCTACTCGAACTCGGTCTTAGCCGGCGCCTGGTCCGCGCCGACCCGGCCCATCTCGATTTCCGCCCGGAAGAAGCTCTCGCCCTTGATCGGGTCGCCGGCCACGCGCCTGAGCATCGCAATCTGGCCCACGTGCGTGAGCGCGTCGGCGATCGGTCCCTGGAAGAGCTTTTCGCACGAGGCGCCGAGCGGCGCGTCGCCCGCGAGGTACGCGTCCAGCGCCTGGAGGCCGCGGTGAAAGCGCTGGACCTCGAAGTCCCACGAGCCGGGCACCGCCTCGGTCCAGCTCGCCTGCCCCTGCGCGATGCGCAGGCCCCAGTCGAGCAGGTCGCCGACGTGCGCCAGCACCTGGAGCGGCGTGCGCGAGGACGGCGAGACGAGAAACGGACCGAAGCCCGTGTCGGCCCCGCGGGTGGCCTTGCCGCCCCGATAGGCCAGGGTGGCGATCGTGTGACGGAGGAATACGCGGTCGTCGTTCATTGAGGGAATCCTGTGTGAGAGTTGCTAAGCCGCCCGGAAACTGATGTCAGCAAGGTCCGGGCCGGCCTCGCCGTGCTCGAGTCTCTCGGCGACCGCACGGAGCGCGAGTGCCTTTGCGCGCGCGACGGCCTCTTCTCTCGTCGAGGCATAGACCATCGCGCCGGCGAGTTCGAGCACCTCGGCGATCCAGCGCCCGTCGGCCTCACGTGCGACGTCGATACGAAAGTTCATCGTCCTCCCATGTTCCCCGGGGGCGGTCATGGCGATGATCCTACCACTCACGCCACCCGGCCGGTGCGCACCGCGTCGAAGCGAAACGCGGCCACCGGCGGCTCCCCGCTCTCGACCAGGTCCGCGGCCAGCCTCCCCACCGCCGGCCCGAGCTTGAACCCGTGCCCCGAGCCGCCCCCGGCGGCGAACGTGCGCGCGCGCCAGGGCACGCGGTCGACCACCAAGTTGCCGTCGCCGGTCATCGCGTACAGGCAGCCGCGGTCCTCGGCGTACCACGACGCGTCGACTGCGGGGACGTGCCGCGCCACGAACGCGAGGCTCGCCGCGCGGTCCGCCTTTGTGACGACGCGCGGCGCATCGGGATCCGCGGGCTCGCCCGGGGCGTGGCGCGCAACCTTGATCAGGCCGTCCTCGAGCGGCATGCCGTACCATCCGGTCTCCACCAGGTCGTGCATCCAGACCGGGAACGCGGGCGGCGCGAAGCGCGCGGCGTCGGCGTCCGGCGGCCGGTAGTAGGTGACATATTGCCGCGTCGGCAGGACAAAATCCGCGCGGGCCGGCACGAGCGCGCGAAACCACGCGCCGGCGCACACC
>JBKJJJ010000032.1:0-2516 GCA_046598045.1 Candidatus Eiseniibacteriota bacterium | reverse complement strand
CCGATGTCGAGGATGAGTGACGGCCCGTCCGGCAGCGGCAGCGCGTTCATGACCGCGGGGTGGATCAGGCGGCCTTCCTCGCGCGCCGGGATCACGCGCGGCGTGATGCCCGCCACCTCGCGCGCCGCGCTCACGAACTCCCCGCCGTTCTTCGCCTCGCGCACGGCCGCGGTCGCGGTGCACGCGATGCGCTCGACGCCCATACGCCGCGCCAGCGCGACCATGCGCGCGAGCGATTCGACGGTGCGCGCGATCGCGTCCTTGCGCAGGCGGCCGGTGGCGAACGAGCCCTTCCCGACCTGCACGACCTCGCGCTCGCGGTCGAGCACCTCGAAGCCGCCCTTGCCCGAGGCCTGGGCGATCACGACGTGGATGGAATTGGTCCCGATGTCGATGGCGGCAATGCGCATGGCGCCACGATAGCAGACTGGGGGCGTCCGGCCCTAACCCCCGAGCAACTTCATTGCGAACCCCGCGCTCAGCGGGATCCTGAAGTTGTCGTCGAGCGGGATCGGCAACAGTTCGAACAGCGTCGCGGCAACCATGCCGATCGCGGCGGTCTCGGCGTCGAGTCCGACGACGCCCCACGCGAACAGGAACGACACAACGAAGCAGGCGAGGCTGCCCTCGATGCTCTTGCCGAAGATGCGCGGCTTGCCGAGCGTCTTGCCGACGAGCGCGGCCGCAGTGTCGCCGAGGATGAGCGCGCCGAGCGCGGCGACCGCGATCGGCTCGGTGAACAGCTCGATCGTGATCACGGAGGCGATCAGCAGGTAGGTCGAACCCAGCAGCTGCTTGTGCTCATGGTTTCGGATGAGGTCGCGAAAGAAGTTCCGGAAGAACATGCGCACGCGCGGGTCATGCAGGCGGGCGATCTCGAACGCGATCGATAGCAGCGTCGCCACCAGCAACCCGCGCACGAGAAAGCGCTTGGACAAGAACTCATAGTGATACGCCAGCGGAATCAGGATGAAGGTCAGATGGATGGCCTTCCGCTGGACCTCGGGCAGGATGCTCAAGTCACTCCCATTCGATCGTTGCCGGCGGTTTGGACGACACGTCGTAGACGACCCGGTTCACGCCCCGCACCTCGTTGACGATCCGGCTCGAAGCCCGCGCCAGGAACGCGTGCGGCAGGCGTGCCCAATCGGCGGTCATGCCATCCTGGCTGGTGACCGCGCGCAGGCCGAGCACGCGGTCGTAGGTACGGGCGTCGCCCATCACCCCCACCGTGCGCACCGGCAGCAGCACCGCGAACGCCTGCCATACCTTGTCGTACAGGCGGCTCCGGCGCAACTCGTCGATGAAAACCGCGTCGGCGTTGCGCAGGATCTCGAGATCCTCCGCGTTGACCGGGCCGAGGATCCGCACGGCAAGACCCGGCCCCGGGAACGGGTGCCGCCCGATCATCGCCGCCGGCAGCCCGAGCGCGCGGCCGAGCGCGCGCACCTCGTCCTTGAACAGCGTGCGCACCGGCTCGACCAGCTTGAGCTTCATGCGCTCGGGCAGGCCGCCCACGTTGTGGTGGCTCTTGATGACGTGCGCCTTGCCGACCGACGCGCTCTCGATCACGTCGGGATAAAGTGTCCCCTGCGCCAGGAAGTCCACCCGGCCCAATTTGCGGGCCTCGGCTTCAAAGACCCGGATAAATTCCCGCCCGATGATCTTGCGCTTCTGCTCCGGGTCCTCGACGCCGGCGAGCGCCTTGAGGAAGCGCCTCTGCGCGTTGACGCGCACGATCGGCAGGCCGAGTTGGCCGGCGAGCACGCCCGTGACCTCGTCGCCCTCGTCCTTGCGCATCAGCCCGTGGTCCACGAACAGGCAGGTCAGGCGATCGCCGATGGCGCGGTGGAGCAGCGCGGCGACGACGCTCGAGTCCACGCCGCCCGACAACCCGCACAGCACGCGCCCCTTGCCGACCTGCCGGCGCACGGCGAGCACTTGTTCCTCGAGGAAGTCCTCGATGCGCCAGTCGGGCGTGAGCTGCGCGACCTTCAGCAGGAAGTTCGTGAGCAGCTCCTTGCCGACGGCCGTGTGCATCACCTCCGGGTGAAACTGGACGAAGTGCCATGGCCGCTCGACGTGGCGCGCGCCTGCGATCGCGCAGTTCGCGGTGTGGCCGGTCGCGACGAAGCCCGGGGGCAGCGCGGCGACCTCGTCTCCATGGCTCATCCAAGCCCTGAACTTCTTCGGCAAACTCTTTGTCAGGGCGTCGGTTCGGTCGACCAGGTAGGTCACCGCCCCGAACTCGGCGTGGCGCGCCTGCCGCAGCTTCCCGCCGAGCGCGTACATCGTGACCTGCATGCCGTAGCAGATGCCGAGCACCGGCATGTCGGGCGCGAGCAGCCCGGGGTCGAAATGGTACGCGTCCAGCGCATTCGCGCCGGCCGCACTCATCCTCTCGGGTTCGCCCCAGAGCGCGAATGCGCTGGACGCGTACCATTTCGATCCCGGGCTGCTCGCGCCCGACATGCCGGTGCTCGGCATCTGCTACGGCATGCAGGTCACGATGTACG
>JBKJJJ010000114.1:0-5579 GCA_046598045.1 Candidatus Eiseniibacteriota bacterium | reverse complement strand
TTTGTGGTGGCCGTCCGTTCCGACCGCTTCGAGCGCTCGAAGGGCCTGGTGCACGACGCGTCGGCGAGCGGACAGACGCTGTTCGTCGAGCCGTTCGAGGTGTGCGCGCTCAACAATGATCTCGCCGAAATCGGCGCGCGCGAGCGTGCCGAGATCGCCCGCGTGCTGCGCGCGTTGACGGACCTCGCCCGCGCCGCACGCCCGGCGCTGGTGGCGAGCGAGGAGGCGCTGGCGCACACGGACCTCCTGTGGGCGCGCGTGCGGCTTTCGCGCGCGCTCGCGGGCACGACGCCCGCATTCGACGATCCGGGGGCGCGGCTCGTGCTCACCGACGCGCGCCACCCGCTGCTCTGGCGCGACGCGGGGGGCGACGTCGATGCGCTGGCGGCGCGCGAACGCGTGGTGCCGCTCAGCCTCGCGCTCGAGACGCCGCAACGCGTTCTGCTCGTGAGCGGACCGAACATGGGCGGCAAGACGGTCGCGCTCAAGACCGTGGGCCTGCTCGCGCTGATGGCGCAGGCGGGACTCGACATCGCGGCCGGGGAGGGCGCGCGGCTGCCGTGGTGTCCCACGGTCGCTGCGGACATCGGCGACGCGCAGTCGATCGAGGCGCACCTGTCGACCTTCGCCGCCCACCTCGGCCGGCTGAATGCGATGGCCGAGGCGGCGGGGCCTTCGTGCCTGTTCCTGCTCGACGAGCTCGGCTCGGGCACGGACCCGGCCGAGGGCGCATCGCTCGGGCGGGCGTTGCTCCGGCACTTTGCGCGCGCCGGGGCGTGGGTGGTCGCGACCACCCACCTGGGCAGCCTCAAGGTGCTGGCGCAGGAGGAGGGCGCGATCGTCAACGCCTCGATGGCGCTGGACCCCGAGACGCTGGCCCCGCGCTTCGAGTTGGTGGTCGGCGTGCCGGGGGGAAGCCACGCGCTCCATATCGCGGAGCGGCTGGGGTTCCACCCCGGGGTGCTTGCCGAGGCGCGCGCCGAGCTGCCGGAGGCCCAGCGCTCGCTCGAGGCGCTGCTGGGCGACGTGACACGCGAGTTGGTCAAGGCGAAGGATGCCCGCGCGAACTTCGAGAACGCCGAGGCGCGTGCCCGGGTCGCGGCGGAGGCGCTCGAGGCGCAACGGGTGGAACTGGCCGACGGCGCCCGCCAGGCGGGGCGAGAACGGCTCGCCCAGGTCCGCGTCCTCGAGGGGCAGGTGCAGGCGTTGTTGAAGGACGCGCGGACGGAAGCAAAGAGCGAGGAGAAGAGCCGCGCGCGCATCCAAGACTTGGAGACCCGAGCCCGCACGCTGGGTCGGGAGAGCGACCGGCTGGTGGACACCCCGGTCCCGAACGGACGCCCGGTGGCGCTCGCCCCCGGAGCGACCGTGTTCGTCCGCGACCTGGGCGTGACCGCGAAGGTGGTCGAGGGCCCCGATGCCGAGGGCCGGGTGGTGCTCGAGCGCGGCACCTGGCGGATCCAGAGCCGGGCCGACCAACTGTTCGCTCCGCCCGAGGACGCGCAAGGCCCAGCCGGCGCCCGAACGGAGCGCGCGCGCGGACGGGCGACTGTCCCCGAGGTCGAGCCCGCGCTCGAGATCGACGTGCGCGGGCTCGACCAGGAAGAGGCGCTGCGCGGGCTCGACGAGGGGCTCGACCGGGCGGTACTGGCGGGGCTCGACGAGGTGCGGGTGATCCACGGCGTGGGCAAGGGCATCCTGCGGGAGGCCATCGCGCGGGCACTCAGGCTCCATCCGCACGTCAAGGAGAGCCGGCTGGGTGGACACGGCGAGGGCGGGCGGGGAGTGACGGTGGTGCGTCTCCGCTGAGGCGGCGGCGCCGGAGAGGGCGGGTGCGTGCGCTTCAGCGAGGAGACGATCGAGCAGGTGCGGCAGGCCGTGGACCTCGTCGAGCTGATCGGCGGCCACGTCCAGTTGCGCAAGGCCGGTCAGACCTGGAAGGGGCTCTGCCCGTTCCACGACGAGAAGACGCCGTCGTTCACCGTCAATCCCGACCGCCAAGCGTACCACTGCTTCGGCTGCGGGGCCGGGGGCGACGCGTTCCGCTTCGTGATGGAAACGGACAAGCTGCCCTTCATTGAGGCAGTGCGCGCGCTCGCCGAGCGCTATGGAGTGACGCTGCCGCAGGCGGCCGAGGAGGACCAGGCCGGCAAGTTGATGCGCGCGCTCGAAGAGGCGCAGACGTTTTATCGCCGGGCGCTCGAAGATCCGGAAACCGGCCGGGTCGCCCGCGCGTACCTCGCGGAGCGTGGGCTGGGCGACGCGATCCTCGAGGAGTACGGCGCCGGCTATGCGCCGGCCGGCTGGGACGCGCTGGTGTCGCGGCTCGCGAACTCGGTCGGGATGGCGGCGCTGCTCGAAGCCGGGCTGGTGGTCAGGCGCGAGAAGGGCGAGGGCGCATACGACCGCTTTCGCAACCGCGTGCTCGTGCCGCTGCGCCTGCCGTCGGGCAAGGTCGTCGGATTCGGCGGGCGGGCGCTCGGCGACGAGACGCCGAAGTATCTCAACTCTCCGGAGACTCCGGTCTACCGGAAGGGGAAGTTCCTGTTCGGCCTCGACCGTGCGCGCGCGACGTTCAAGCAGCGCGAGGAAGCGGTGCTGGTCGAGGGCTATTTCGACGTGATCGCGCTCGCGCAAGCGGGCGTGGACGAGGTCGTGGCCACGTCGGGCACGGCGCTGACGCTCGACCAGTGCAAGTTGCTCAAGCGTTACGTGCCGCGCGTGCTGCTGGTGTTCGACGGCGACGCCGCGGGACAGGCGGCCGCGGAGAAGGCGCTGCCTTTGACGACCGCGGCCGGGCTTTCGACGCGGGTCGCGATCCTGCCCCCGGGCGAGGATCCCGACACGCTGGTGCGCGGCGGCGGACGGGAGGCCTGGGATCGGGCGGTCGCCGAGGCGCGCTCGCCGGTCGCGTTCCTGGCGCGGCGGCACGAGGGCGAGCGCGAGGAAGCCCTGCGCGCGTGCGCCCGGCTGGCCGCGGCGGCCGAGGACCCGATCTCGGCGCGCCTCGTGATCGAGGAGAGCGCCCGCGCGCTGGCGTTCGACGAGGCGACGCTCGGGCGCGAGGTCGAGCGCATCAAGGCCGGTGGCCGGGCGCGTTTTGCGACCTCGCCCGCGGCGGAAACCGTGGGCGCGCGCCCCGTTGCGGCGGGGCGCGTGCGCACGAGCGAGCTGGGGGTGGACGCGGCGACGCGCGCGCGCGAGAGCGACTTCCTGGCCGTGCTGGTGGCGCACCCGTCGCTGCTCGAGGATGCGGGCGATCAGGTGTCGACGGACTGGTTTCGCGATCCGGCCTGCGCGGCATTGCTCGCCCTGATGCTGGGGCCGCCGGCGCGCGATCCGGGGGCGCTGCTCGCGCACCCCGAACTGGCACCGCCCGTGCGCGCGCTGCTCTCCGGACTGCTCGCGGGCGCGCGCGACTACGAGGAGCCGGCGCTCGCGCTGGCGGATGGCATCACGCGCTTCACGCGCCGGGCGCTCGAAGAGGAGCAGCGGGCGTTGCAGGACGAGTTGCGACAGGCGCTGGGCAGCGGGGCGCCGGCCGCGAGGATTCACGAGCTTCAGATTCGCATGCAGGAAACGGCTGCGGCCTTGCGCACTTCGGTGTCGGAGGCGCGGCGAAAGGAGAGAGCATGACGGCGAAGGGGACGAAGTCGGCGACGGCCACGAAGGCGGCGAAACCGGCGAAGGCGACGACATCATCGAAGGCGGTGGCGGTGCGCACCGGCAAGGCGGCGGCTCCGGCCGCGAAGGCGGCTCCCGCAATCAAGCCCCCGAAGGCGGCTGCGGTCGCGAAGACGGCGCCGGCCTCCAAGGCGGCTCCGGCCGCGAAGGCCGCGAAGGCCGCGCCGGCCGGCAAGGCGCTAGCGGTTGCGCGCGCCGCCGCGGCGGTCAAGGCGGGGCCGGTTGCGGCGCTTGTCCGCGCGGTCAAGGGCGGCAAGCCGATGCGCACGCGCAAGACGATCCTGGCCGAGGTCAAGGTCCTGGCCCAGAAGCAGGGCTTCGTGACCGAGGAGCAGATCGACAAGCAGCTCGGCGACGACTTCGATGAGCACACCAGCGAGGTGATGGAAGACGTCTTCGTCATGCTGACCGACTTGAACCTCCCGGTCTATCGCGACGACAGCGAAGCCCAGGAGAAGCAGGTCAAGGCCAAGAAGGTCGCCGAGGCGAAGAAGGCGACGGTCGCGACCCAGACCAGCAAGGCCGCCACGCCCCAACAGCCTGTCCGCTATGACGACCCCGTCCGCATGTACCTGCGCGAGATGGGCAAGGTGCCGCTGCTCACGCGCGAGGGCGAGGTCGCGATCGCCAAGCGCATCGAGGAGGGCGAGCGCCTCGTCATCGCCGCGCTGTTCCGCGCCGACCTCACGCTCAAGGAGATCCGCCGGCTGTCGAACGAGCTCAAGGCGGGCAAGCTCAAGGTCGAGGACTTCATCAAGGTGGAGGACAACGCCGCGAGCGAAGCCATCCTCAAGAAGGAGCGCGCGAAGGCGCTCAAGATCATCCTGCGCGTCATCGAGTTGCAGCAGAAGATCAATCGCCTGGTCGCGCGCGGCCGCACCCGCATGTCCGAGCGCACCCGCGCCACCTGGACCGCGAACCACGGCAAGGTGCAGGGCCTGCTCACCGAGGAGATGAACAAGCTCGCGCTCAACCAGAAGATGGTCGAGAAGCTGACGGTGCCGATCAAGGAACTGGGCGAGCGCATGCGCGTCGACGACGCCGAGATCGCGCGGCTGGAGAAGCGCGTCGGCCACACCGTCGAGGAGATGAACGTCTACGCCCGCCAGATCAAGCGCGGCGGCAAGCACGCGACGGTGGCGCGCAAGGAGTCCGGCTTCAAGCCCGAGGAGATCAACGCGTTCCTGCTCGAGGTCAAGTCGGTCAAGCGCCGCATCAAGAAGCTCGAGGACGAGGCCAAGCTCACACGCGAGTCGCTGCTCGACCTCGTGCACCAGATCGAGACCGGCGAGTGCAACGCCGGCCAGGCGAAGAAGGAGATGATCGAGGCCAACGTGCGCCTCGTGATCTCGATCGCCAAGCGCTACACCAATCGCGGCCTGGAGTTCCTCGACCTGATCCAGGAAGGCAACTCGGGCCTGATGCGCGCGGTCGACAAGTT
Source organism: Candidatus Eiseniibacteriota bacterium (assembly GCA_046598045.1). Taxonomy (GTDB): domain Bacteria; phylum Eisenbacteria; class RBG-16-71-46; order RBG-16-71-46; family DASYSL01; genus JANPEF01. The sequence goes on along the minus strand of JBKJJJ010000114.1, from coordinate 454 downwards.
CGACTACACGAAGGGCTACAAGTTCTCGACCTACGCCACGTGGTGGATCCGCCAGGCGATCACGCGCGCGATTGCCGACCAGGCGCGCACGATCCGCGTGCCCGTGCACATGATCGAGCACATCAACAAGGTGGTGCGCGTCTCGCGACGGCTGGTGCAGGAGTTGGGACGCGAGCCCAGCCCCGAGGAGATCGCGGTCCGGCTCGAGTTGCCGGTGGACAAGATCAAGGCGATCCTCAAGGCCGCCCAGGAGCCGATCTCGCTCGACCGCCCGATCGGCGAGGACGACGACTCGAACCTGGGCGACTTCATCGAGGACACGAGCGTGGTGTCGCCGGCGCGCTCGCGGCCGAGTGCGCCGGCGAGACCACGCTCGTGTCCTCGATGAAGTCGCCCAGGTTCGAGTCGTCGTCCTCGCCAATCGGGCGGTCGAGCGAGATCGGCTCCTGGGCGG
>JBKJJJ010000156.1:0-7208 GCA_046598045.1 Candidatus Eiseniibacteriota bacterium | reverse complement strand
CTTCGGACGCGTGACGTGGGACGGCCTCACCCGCTTCACGCCCGGACAGGCGTCCCAGATCGCGGCGGTGACGAGCGGCACGCCGTTCCGCGCGGAACGCCTCTCCGCCGGGCTCGCCCGCCTCGTGCGTGCCTACGAGGAACGCGCGTTTCCCGCCGCGCGGGCGAGCGTGCTCGAAATCACGCGCCGGGGGGAAGCGGTGGACCTGCTGGTGAGCGTGTTCGAGGGCGACTCGGTGGTGGTCCGGAGCGCCGCATTCGACGGCGCGCGGGTGACGCGCAAGTCGGTGCTGGAAAAAAGCATGGGCAACGTGGTGGGCCTTCCGTACAATCGCGCGCGAATCGCGCAGGCGCGCCAGCGGCTCGCCGACCTCGGCGTGTTCACCCGCGTCGGCGATCCGGTGCTCGAGTCCACCGGTCCGGGACAGGCGCGCGTGATCATCCCGGTGACCGAGGCGCGGGCGAACACGTTCGACGGCGCGATCGGCTACCAGGGCCAGTCGAAGAGCCTGACCGGTCTGGTCGACGTGCGGCTCGAGAACCTCGGCGGACACGCGCGCCAGATCGGCCTGTACTGGGAGGGCCGCGGGTCCGGCCGCTCGGAATTTCGCGTGCGCTATGCCGAGCCTCTCCTGTTCGGCCTCAACCTCAAGGGCGAGGCGTTCCTCAGCCAGTTCAACGAGGACACGCTCTACACGCGCACGCGCCTCGCAGGCCGCTTCACGTTCGGCGTCCGGGGCGGTGGCCGCGTATGGGTCGGCGGGGCGCGCGAGCGCACCGTGCTCGAGAACGGCCCGATCGAACGCGCCTCGACCACGACCACCGAGGCCGGCTTCGAGGTCGACCGCCGCGACGACGCGCTCGCCCCGCGCCGGGGCTACGCGGCCCGGCTGTCGAGCGGCACGGTGTTCAAGCGCGAGACCCACCGGCCCGAGGGCTCGAGCAAGGCCACGCAACTGGTCGCGCGCGGGCTGGTCCAGGGCAACCGGCCGGTCGGCCGCGCCGCGGGCGCGCGCGTCGAACTCGAAGGCGCGCTGCGCTTGAGCAACGAACCGGTCGTGCCCGCGTACGACCTCGACCTCGTGGGGGGCGCGGCGTCGCTGCGCGGCTACCGCGAGGGGGAGTTCCGGGCCGCGCGCTGGGCGGTCCTGCGGATCGAGTACGGTGTCGTGACCCGCGAGTCCGCACGCGCGTTCGCGTTCCTCGACCAGGGCGCGCTCTACCGCCCGTTCCTGGACGAGGCACAGCGGGCGACGAGCACGACCCTGTACCGCCCGGGCTACGGCATCGGGTTCGAGGCGCCGATTGCGCTCGGCCGCCTCGCGCTCACGCTCGGCTACGGGCGGGGCGACGGACCGCTGGACGGGAAGATCCACGTGCGGCTGACGAGCCGCTTCTAATCGCCTCCGGGGAGCGCCCAAAGTCATGAAATCGAACGAGGTGCCCACCACGCGCGCGGCGGTCGAGGAGCTCCGGCGAGCGCTCCGGCATCACGACCGCCTCTACTACGTGGACGCGCGCCCCGAGCTCAGCGACCGCGAGTACGACGCGCTCTATCACGCGCTGCTCGAAGCCGAAAAACTCCACCCCGACTGGATCACGCCCGACTCGCCGAGTCAGCGCGTGTCCGAGCAGCCGCTCGGGGGCTTCCGCACCGTCACGCACTCGGCGCCCATGCTCTCGATCGACAACGGCTACTCGCTCGAGGAGTTGCGGGAGTTCGACGCCCGGGTGAGGAAGGCGCTCGACGCGGAAACCGTCGACTACGTGGTCGAGCTCAAAATCGACGGCGTGGCGATCGTGCTGCGCTACGACGACGGCCGGTTCGCGCTCGGGATCACGCGCGGGGACGGCACGGTGGGCGACGACGTGACGCAGAACCTGCGCACGCTCAAGGGCCTGCCCCTCACGCTCGGCGACGCGGCGCCCCGCGGCACGCTCGAGGTGCGCGGCGAGGTCTACCTCGAGCGCGCCCGCTTCGACGCGCTCAACGCCCGGCGCGAGCACGAGGGCGAGGCGCGCTACGCGAACCCGCGCAACCTCACCGCGGGTTCGCTCAAGACGCTCGATCCGCGCGAGGTGGCGCGGCGCGGGCTCTCGTACTTCGCGTACGCGGTCGCCGACCCGGCCGCACTCGGCGTGGCCACGCAGCACGAGCTGCTCGGGCGGCTCAAGGACCTCGGGCTGCGCGTCAACCCGCACGCCCGTCGGGTGGTGGGGGTCGCGGGCGTGGAACAGGAGATCGCGCGCTGGGCGGAAGGCCGGGGCGAGCTCGGCTACGACACCGACGGCCTCGTGATCAAGGTCGACGATCTCGGCCAGCAGGCGGCGCTGGGCGCGACCTCCAAGAGCCCGCGCTGGGCGCTCGCCTACAAGTTCGAGACCGAGTCGGCGGTCACGCGCCTGCTCGCCATCCGGGTCCAAGTCGGCCGCACCGGCGCGGTCACCCCGGTGGCCGACCTCGAATCGGTGCTGTTGCTCGGCACGCGGGTCGCGCGCGCGACGCTCCACAACCTCGACGAGATCCGCCGGCTCGACATTCGCGTCGGCGACTGGGTCGTGGTCGAGAAGGGCGGCGAGGTGATCCCGAAGGTCGTGCGCGCGCTGGTCGAACGCCGCACCGGCGAGGAGCAGGAGTTCGTCTTTCCGACGGACTGCCCCGAGTGCGGCACCGTGCTCGTGCACGAGGAGGGCGAGGCCGTGATCCGCTGCGACGGCCCGGCCTGCCCGGCGCAACGCCGCGCACGCCTGCTGCACTTCGCGTCCAAGGGCGCCATGGACATCGCGGGCCTCGGCGAGGCCGTCGTCGAGCAGCTGGTCGCGCAGGGCCTCGCGCTCGATCCGGCCGACCTCTACGGGCTCTCCGCCGGGACGCTCGCCGGGCTCGAGCGCATGGGCGGGAAGTCGGCCGCCAACCTCGCGCTGGCGATCGCCGAGTCGAAGACACGCCCGCTCGACCGCCTGCTGTTCGGGCTCGGCATCCGCCACGTCGGGAAGACCATCGCGCACACGCTCGCGGCGCACTTCGGCACGCTCGCGGCGCTCGGCCAGGCGGGCGAGGAAGTGCTGCTCGAAGTCCCGGATGTCGGCCCGGTGGTGGCGGGCAGCGTCGCGCGCTGGTTCGCCAGCGACGCGGCGCAGACGCTGCTCGCGCGCCTCGAGGCGGCCAGCGTCGCTCCCGTGGCGGTCGCGCGCGCCGGCGAGGGCGCACCGTGGAGCGGGCTCACGTTCGTCCTCACCGGCACGCTCACGGGCCACACGCGGCTCTCCGCCACCGCGGCGATCCAGTCCCACGGCGGCACGGTCGCTGGCAGCGTCAGCAAGAAGACCCACGTCGTGGTCGCCGGCGCCGAGGCGGGCACGAAGCTGGACAAGGCGAACGAACTCGGCGTGCGCGTGCTCGACGAGGCGCAGTTCGACGCCGCGCTCGGCGATCCGGCCGGGCTCAAGGCGGAGCTGTCCGCGTGATCGAGGAGCCCGAGGTCACCGCGGTCGATCGCATCCTCGGGCCAGGAGGCGCGCTCGCCTCGAGCCTGCCCGGGTACGAGGCGCGCGAGGCCCAGCTCGCGTTCGCGCACGACGTCGCGCGCGCGCTCGAAGAGGGCGGCATCCTGCTCGCCGAGGCGCCGACCGGGGTCGGCAAGTCGCTCGGCTATCTCGTGCCCGCGCTCCTGTGGAGCCGCCGCCAGCGCGAGCCGGTCGTGGTCTCGACCCACACCAGGCAATTACAGAATCAGCTCACCGACGTCGACGCGCCCCGCCTCGCCGGGTTGCTCGAGGTGGCGCCGCGCGTGGTGCGGCTCAAGGGCCGCGCAAACTACCTGTGCCCGCGGCGCTGGCGGCTGTACGTCGCCGACCACAAGAAGAAGGGCCGGGGCGCGACGGTTGCCGACAAGAGCGTGGCCGAGTGGGTGGACGGCACGAGCGGTGGCGACCTCGACGAGTTCGACTTCGGCGCGCTCGCGGGCGGACCGGCGTTGCGCGGGCGGATCGCGTGCGAGCCCTCGTTCTGCAGCCCGGGGGCGTGCCGCACCGGGGAGTGCCCGTGGCGGCGCGCGCGGCAGAAGGCGGCGTCCGCGGACATCGTGGTGGTCAACCACGCGCTGCTCGTGACCGGGCTCCCGGGTTCGAACGTGCTCCCGCCGTTTCGCGCGCTGGTGGTGGACGAGGCGCACCACCTCGACGCCGTGGTCACCGCGCAGGCGACGGTGCGGCAGTCGCTCGGCCGGCTGGACGCGCTGCTCACGCTCGTCCACGGCGAGCGTCCGGGGCGCGGTCGCGGCGCGGGGGCGGGCGGGGCCGACCTGCTCGCGCTCGTGCTCGCGGGCGCCGAGGGGAAGCTCGGTGCCGCGGGGCGGGCCGAACTGGGCACCCACCTCGGAGGACTCGCTGCCGTCGGCACGCCGATGCGCGAGGCCGCGCGCGCGTTCTTCGCCCAGGTCGCAGACAGCCTCGAAGGCGCCTCGCCGGACGACGCGTACGAACCGCGCGCGCGCTTCCGCCAGGTCGAGGACGTGGTGGGCGAGCGCTACGACGCGCTCGAGCGCCTGTTCACGCTCGGCAAGGAGGGCGAGGCGCACTGGCAGGGCGCGCTCGTCTGCCTCGCGCGCGCCGAGGCGAGCCCCGAGATGGAGGAACTCGCGGGCGACGTCGGCGCGGCGCTCGGCGCCTGGCAGGAGTGGCAGGCCGGGCTGCGCTTCCTGACCGACCCGCGCGACGCCGAGTTCGTCTACTGGCGCGGCGGCGCCCGGCCCGAGACCGCCGAGCTCGCGGCCGCGCCCGTCGACGTCGCGCGCCGGGTGCAGCAGGGCCTGCTGCCCGAGCTGACCAGCCTCGTCCTGACCTCGGCGACGCTGACCACCGGCGGTTCGTTCCGCTACGTCAGGGACCGCCTGGGCCTGACCGAGGACGTCGCGTTTTCCGTGTCCGAAACGGTGTATCCTTCGCCGTTCGACTTCCCGCGCCAGCTCGGCGCGTGGGTGCTCGATCCGATCGGCGGCGAGGACGGCGCGCTCGACGCGATCGTGCGCCTGGCCACGCGGCTCAAGCGCAACACCCTCGCGCTGTTCACCTCGCACCTCGCGCTCCAGCGCGCGGCGAAGCGGCTCGGTCCCGCGCTCGAGGGCGTGATGCCGGTGTGGGCGCAGGGCCCGGACGGCACGCCGATCGAGCTGGCGCACCGCTTTCGCGAGACGCGCGGGGCGCTGCTCCTCGGCACGTCGAGTTTTTGGGAGGGCGTGGACTTTCCGGGCGAGGCGCTCGAGGCGCTCGTGGTGACGCGCTTGCCGTTCGCCGTGCCGACCGATCCATTGGTACAGGCGCGCGCCGAGCGCATCGAGGCCACCGGCGAATCGAGCTTCGCACGCGCAACCGTGCCCGAGGCGGTGTTGCGTTTTCGCCAGGGCGTGGGCCGGCTGCTGCGGCGCAAGACCGATCGAGGGGCGCTCGTGATCCTCGATCCGCGCATCGTGCACAAGGGTTATGGCGCGCAGTTCCGGCGCGGGCTCCCGGTCGCGTTGCGGGTCGCGCGGGACGTCGGCGCGCTGGTGGATGAGACCGCGCAGTTTCTCGAACAGGGCGACCAACCCGAAGGGACTCGATGATCGAACTCGACGGCAGGAGCCTGACGCTCGACGACCTCGGCCGTGTGGCCGATGGCGGCGAGGAGGTGCGCCTCGCCGCCGGCGTGCCCGAGGCACTCGCGCGCTCGCGCGGCGTGATCGACCGGGCGCTCCAAGCGGGCCTGCCCGTGTACGGCGTGAATACCGGCTTCGGCGACCTCAAAAACCGGCACATCGGCGACGCCGACCTCGCCCGCCTGCAATTGAACCTGCTGCGCAGCCACGCCGCCGGCGTCGGCCGCGCGCTCTCCCAGCCCGAGGTCCGCGCGCTCGGGCTCCTGCGAGCGAACTCGCTCGCGGTCGGAGTCTCGGGCGTGCGCGTCGAGCTGGTCGAGCGCCTGCTCGCGCTGCTCAACCGGCGCGTCCATCCGGTCGTGCCCGAACAGGGCTCGGTGGGGGCCAGCGGGGACCTCGCCCCGCTGGCTCATTTTGCGCTCGTGCTCGTGGGCGAGGGGCGTGCCGAGTTCAGGAACCAGGTTCAGTCCGGCGCCGAAAGCCTTGCAGCCGCTGGCATTGTCCCAATCGCCCTTGCTCCCAAGGAGGGCCTCGCGCTGATCAACGGGACCCAGCTCTCCACCGCCGTGCTGGCGCTGACGCTGTGCCGCGCCGGCCGCGTCGTGCGCGCCGCGCTGGGCGCGAACGCGCTCTCGCTCGAGGGGCTCCTCGGCTCGATCCGGGCATTCGACCCGCGCGCCATGGCCGTGCGGCCACATCCCGGCCAGGGGCGCGTCGCGCGCGCGCTGATCGCGCTCACCGGGGGCAGCGGGATCGTGGCGTCGCACGCCGACTGCGAACGCATCCAGGACCCCTACTCGCTGCGCTGCGTGCCGCAGGTCGTGGGCGCGTCGATCGACGCGCTCGCCTACGCCACGGCGATCGTCGCGCGCGAGATGAACTCCGCGACCGACAACCCGCTCGTCTTCGCCGAGGGCGACGAGGTGATCAGCTCGGGTAACTTCCACGCGCAGCCGATCGGCATGGCGGCCGACCACGTCGCGGCCGCGCTCTCAGAGGTGGGCGCGATCGCCGAGCGCCGGCTTGATCTCCTGACCGATGCGAAGCGCTCGAACGGGCTGCCCGCGTTCCTCACGCCCAACCCCGGCCTCAACTCGGGGCTGATGCTCGTCCAGTACACCGCGGCCGCGCTCGCGTCCGAGAACAAGACGCTGTGCTTCCCGGCGACCGTGGACTCGATCCCGACGTCGGCCGGGCAGGAGGACCACGTCTCGATGGCGCCGACCGCGGCACGCAAGGCGCGCGCCGTGCTCGAGAACCTGGCGCGCATCGTCGCCTGCGAACTGGTCGCCGGCGCGCAGGCGGTCGAGTTCCGCGCGCCGCACCGGCCGGGCCGCGGCACGCAGGCCGTGCTCGACGCTGTGCGCGCGCGCGTGCCCCGCGTGACCGATGACCGCCCGCTCGGCGACGCGATCGAGGCGCTGGCGATCGACGTGCTCGCCGGCGCATTCGACGCGGCGATCGTGCCCCACCTCGGCGAGGGAGACCTGCCATGAGCGCCGGCACGCGTGTCGTGCGCGCGCCGCACGGAACCGAGCTGTCGTGCCGCGGCTGGCAGCAGGAGGCCGCGCTG
>JBKJJJ010000113.1:0-65318 GCA_046598045.1 Candidatus Eiseniibacteriota bacterium | reverse complement strand
CCTTCTCCTCGGCCGTTCGTCTACGCGGTGTGGGCCGTGCGCGCCGGACTTCCGGCCGAGGAGAAGGCGCGGCTCGCGAGCTTCCTCGAGGAGTCGCTCGCCGCGGGCGAAGCGGATCTCGCGGGGATCGCGTCCCGCTACGCCGCTCGCGAGCCGGCTCTCGGCTCCGCCTCGGAGCTCGCCTCGTATCTCGCGGCCTTCCGCTACCGGCTTGGCCCCGACGAGGAGGCCGGCCTCGCCCGCTTCCGCGCGCTGTGGAAGGAGTACCGCCTTGACGCCTGATGCGACGACTCCCGCGCTCGAACCTGCCCCGGGGCAGGTTGCGGCGCCCGGCGTGACCGCGCGCGACCTGCGCCGCGCCGTGGACGAGGGCCGCCGCCTGAGCGACGCCGAGGCGCTCTTCGCGCTGACCGCGATGCCGCTGCTCGCGCTCGGCGAACTGGCGCAGGAGGTGCGCTTTCGCAAGGTGCCCGAGAATCGGGTGACCTACGTGATCGACTCGAACCCGAATTACACGAACGTCTGCACGGTGGACTGTACGTTCTGCGCGTTCTACCGCAAGCCGTCCTACGTCGGCGAGGACGTCTATACGCTCACGCTCGAGCAGGTCATGGAGCACTTCGACCGCGCGCGCACATACGGCTGCACGACCGTGCTGCTGCAGGGCGGGCTCAACCCGGCGATCGCGTGGGAGTTCTACCCTCGGCTGGTGCGCACGGTGCGTGAGCGCTTCCCGGACATCACGCCGCACTTCTTCTCGGCGCCCGAGATCCAGCAGATGGTCGAAGTCTCCGGCCTGGACATTCGTGGCGTGCTGACTGCCTTGAAGGGCGCCGGCCAGGTCTCGCTGCCCGGCGGCGACGCCGAGATCCTGTCCGAGCGCGTGCGCAAGAAGATCTCGCCCAAGAAGGGCGGGCCCGAGACCTGGCTCGACGTGCACCGCGTGGCGCACGAGATCGGCCTGCGCTCGACCGCGACCATGATGTACGGCCACGTCGAGACCGCCGAGGACGTGCTCGAGCACCTGAACTCGATCCGCGCATTGCAGGACAAGGCGCACGCCGAGGGCAACGCGGGCTTCACCGCGTTCGTCCCCTGGTCGTACAAGCGCGACAACACCCCGCTGCGCAAGTGGGTCGCGCGCAACGCCGGGCCGTCGCGCTACCTGCGCACACTCGCCGCGAGCCGGCTGATCCTCGACAACTTCGACCACGTGCAGGCGACGTGGTTCTCCGAGGGCAAGAAGACCGGCCAGGTCTCGCTGCACTTCGGCGCCGACGACTTCGGCGGCACGCTGTTCGAGGAAAACGTGCACAAGGCGACCGGCCACGTGAACATGACCACGGTCGAGGAGACGAAGACGCTGATCCGCGAGTCGGGATTCGAGCCGGCGCAGCGTTCGACGTTGTACGAGATCCTGGCGACGGGTTGATCAAGGCTTTGCCACTTATGTCGCGCACCCTCCCCCGCGGGTCAATCGTCATGCATGTTCGCAACCGCTGCGCGCCTCTCCTCGGTATGCTCGCCGCTGCAGTGATCTGCTGTCCCCGTCCGGTCGGAGCCGCCCCGGCAGTCGGCCTGTCGTGGAATTCCTGTTCCCCGATCGAGACGGCACATCCGGTGGTGAGCACGGATCGACTGGCGAATCTCGTCGTGTTCGTCCAGGGCCTTCCCAACGCCGTCACCGGATTCGAGCTGCAGATTCGGATCAAGTCGAGCCCCAGTTATGCTTGTGCCTGCTCGGGGGCCGATGCCACCACGGTCACCCCCGCCTGGCAGTTCGAACCGGGCGGGTGCCAGGGGCCGGGACGGGTGGCCGCTCAGTTCGCACCCGCCGTCGCGGGATGTGCCTCGCCCATCGGCCAGACGAGTTTTGAGAGTTTCACCACAAGCCGCGACTCCTCGTTCTGCGTTCCGTCCAGTTGCGGGAGCTCGAACGGGATCCTCGCCCTCCGCGCTTCGAGGCCGCAGAGCTGGCAACTCGATCCCCAGGTCCGGACCGGCCTCTGGAGTATTCAGTTCGACCTCAGCGGCTCATGCGCCTTGGCGACCGGCCCGGGCCTGTGTTGTGAGGACGATCGGCCCATGAATCTCAGCGTCAGTGGGGTTGCCTACGCGATCGACGGTTCCCCGATCGATCTTGGGATCAGCTCCGTTTCGTATTCTGCGGGCGCCGTGCCGGCGCCGTACGTCTCGTGGGGAAGGCTCAAGGTTCAATATCGATGAAGTCCTTCCGCAAGGCGCTCGTCGTTCACACCAAACAGACCACCGCGTTCGTCAACGTCACGCGCGACGTGCAGGCTGCGATCGACGAGAGCGGCGTGCGCGAGGGGCTCTGCCTCGTGAACTCGATGCACATCACCTCGAGCGTCTTCATCAACGACGACGAATCGGGCCTGCACCAGGACTTCACGAAGTGGCTCGAGGAGCTCGCCCCGCACGACCCCAGCCCGACCGCGTACAAGCACCACCTCACCGGCGAGGACAACGCCGACGCCCACTTGAAGCGCCAGATCATGGGGCGCGAGGTCGTGGTCGCGATCACGGCGGGCAAGCTCGACTTCGGTCCGTGGGAGCAGATCTTCTACGGCGAGTTCGACGGCAAGCGCGACAAGCGGGTGCTGATCAAGATCCTCGGGGAGTAGGCGGGCGCTTGCGCCGGCGCAAGTGGCGGCCGACTCGCGCAGGCGGGGCAGGTTCGCTCGGATTTCTATTTTGGCGTAACTCATTGCGCGACAACGGCCGAATCGCGTTGAACATGCCACGTGGCATGCTCGATTTTTCCCACCTGACGAAAATTCGACCTGGCTCGGGTGCTTGCTCTGCTCGACAACCGGCCCCTGAGCGGGCGGCGATCCGCGCCGCGCGCTTGCCCCGGCGCAAGCGGCTCCCAGCCTGCGCGAGCATCCCCCGGGGCACGTCCGCGGGAATCACAAAATTGGCCTAACTCGTTGTGCCGCAACGCCCGGATCGCAACTCGCATGCCACGTGGCATGCGAGTTGGCCTCGCTGCGAGCTTGCGCCGGCGCAAGTGGCCGCCCGCTGCTCGCCCCCGCCGCGCCTCAGGCAGCCTCGGCGACGAAGGGCGTGGCGAGCATGCCCGAGTACGCCTTGATCCGAATCCCGTAGCGGAGTCCGACCAGTGCGCCCGCCAGGAATGCCGGGATCCCCAGGACTGGGATGATCGCCATCGCCATCAGGATCGCGTACACGGTTCCGAGGCGGTGCGCCGGACGGGGTTCGGCGACGATGCCGCGGCGCGTGAACTCGCGATGCAGCGAGTTGGAGAGCGCGTTCACGACGACGAACAGCCACACGACGTTCCAGAGCGGGACCAGGATCAGCCAGACCCGTCGCGGCGGCAACGTGCGCGACTCGGGAGCGCAGCGCGTCAGGGTTTGCTCGAGCATGCGCAGGAAGAGGATCGTCGGCAGCAGCGCGAGCGCCAACAGGAACGGAAGCAGCGGGAGGAAGGGTTTCAACCAGGCCAGGTTGGGCAGGCTCAAGTCGCGTCTCCGTGTTGTGCGCGACCCGGGCGCCGCGATCCGGCGAGGGCCACCGGCTGCGGGCTCGCTCCCATTGCTACCCGCGAGCGTTTCGGGTAGTTCCCTCTCCGGGGAGAGCTACGCACCCGCCGGAGCAGCCGCAGCCCCTTCCACCCAAGGCAGCGCGATCTTCCCCGAGAGGTCCGCGATCTTGACCCAGTACAGGATCCAGCACACGAGCGCGGGGATGCCTGTGAGGAAGCCCACGAACGGCACCGCGGAGAGGAGCCCGAGAATCGCGTAGGCGAGGCCGAGCGTGCGCCCGGGCTGCGGCTCCTCGACGATGCCCCGGCGCGTGAACTCGTTGTGCAACGAGTCCGACAGCGCGCTCACGAGGAAGAACGACCAGACCAGGTTGAACATCGGGATCAGCCCGAGCCAGACCTGCCCGGGGGTCATCGTGCGCGACGAGGCGGCGCAGCGCGCCAGCGTGCGCTGCATCGTGAGGAAGAAGAAAATGGTCGGGATGAGCGCGATCGCGAACAGGATCGCGCACATCGCTATGAACGTCATGATCGAGAACGGGAGCTGCGAGTCGTCGTACACGCCGCGCCTCCTGGGAACCTGGTCGATCACCAGACCTAGTCGATCACCACCAGCTCCGGCACGGCCGGAATGATCCCCTTCTCCGCCCCGCGCTGGAACAGCAGCCGCAGCGCCTCGCGCCCGGGCTGGCCCATGTCGACTGTGTCCTCGCTCACGTACATGCCGACGAACTTCTTGCCCAGCGCCTTGTCGAGCCCGCGGCCGAACGTCAGCGCGTAGGCGATCGCGTCGTCGAGGTGGGCGCGGCCGTAGAGGATGGACTCGCGAAGGCCGCGGTTGATCTCCTGGCAGAGCTCGAGGCCGAGGTCCGCGCGCACGACGTCGAGGCCGAGCGGCAGCGGCAGGCCGTTGGTCTCCGAGGCCCAGAGCTCACCGTAGTCCACGATCTTGGTCAGACCCATCGCGGCGTACGTGAGCTGCGCCTCGTGGATCACGACGCCGGCGTCGACCTCGCCCGCGAGGACGGCGCGCGGGATGTCGTCGAACATGACCTCGACCGGCGTGTGGCCATCGACGTAGATCGCGGTCAGGAGCGCGGCGGTCGTCCAGGGGCCGGGGATCGCGATGCGCTTGCCACGCAGGTCCGCGAGCGTCATCGGTTTGGTGGCGACGAGCACGGGACCGTAGCCGCGGCCCATCGAGGCGCCGGTGGCGAGGATGTGGTAGGCGTCGGCGACGCGCGGGTAGGCGTGCGCCGAGATTGCGGTGACCTCGAGGTCGCGCGCGGCGGCGCGGCGGTTGAGCGACTCGATATCCTCGAGCACGTGTTCGATCCGGTAGTCGCGGATCCTCACGTGGCCGTGGGCGAGTCCGTAGAACATGAACGCATCGTCGGGATCGGGGCTGTGGCCCACGCGCAGCACGGGAGTCGCGGTCGTCGTGGTCGTCGTGGTCGGGGCGTCGGACATGAAAAAGGCCTCCTTGGAAGGAGGCCAATGTAACCGAGTTGCGGCTCGGAAAGGAGCCGGCCGGGACCGTTCCCCCCGAAACGGGTCCTGGCTCAGCATCCGCATGACCCGAATCTCCGGGCCATACTCCGAAGAGAAGCGGAGCCGCTCGGGGAGGCTCCCCCCGAAGTCCATCCCCGAAACGGGCTCCTAAAGCCCGCCGAAGCGAGCTCATCCTGGCATCATCCTTGAGGCGAATCCAGAGTCAGCGAGGCACGCGGTCATGGCCGTTGGCCTGAGTGTCCGGTATCCCAAATCTTATCGGGAAAGTACTTTCCGGGCACCCGAGCTGAGGTTGAAGAACAACACTAGGGAGCCAAGAAATCCAATGCAACTGATATTTTCAGGGCAATCCCTTCCCGGGCAAGGTTTTTGGTCCAATCAGGCTGTCCGGAACGGGCAGGCCGTGCTGCTGGAGGAGGGCGGCGAGCACCACCCGGTGCGGACCCCACGCCAATGGGGTCGGAAGCCGGGTCAGGGGGAAGAACGCGGCCTCGGAGGCGTCGTCGCCGGCCTCGAGGCGGCCGCCCTCGACCGTGCCCGAAAACACGAGCAGCACGACCGGCCCGTCCTGCCCCCCGCCGGGGAACGCGCCCATGAGGCGGGTCGGGCGGATCTCGAGTCCGGTCTCCTCGCGCGCCTCGCGCCGGGCCGTGCGCCAGGGGTCCTCGTGCCCCTCGAGGTAGCCCGCGGGGAGCGCCCAGTGCCCGACCATGGGGGCGTAGCGGCGCTTGACCAGGAGGACCTGGCTGGCCTCGACCACCGCGACCGCAACCGCCGGGGTGGGCCGGGGCAGCCGCGCCTCGCCGCAGCGTGGGCACAGGCCGCCCGGCGCGAGGGGGCCGCCGCAGGCGAGGCAGAATCGGAACTGGGGCGGGCGCAGGGGCATGTCGGTTAAGATAGCCGCGCTCGTGTCCCGTCCACCGAAAAACCGACTGCCCGAGGACGCCCGACCCCATGGATGAAGCCCGACTCGTCGTTCCCCAGCCCGGGGGCTTTCGCACGGTTCCCGTGGCCCGCTTTCCCTTCCGCATCGGCCGCCACCACGAGAACGACCTCGTGCTCGCCGAGGCGGACGTCTCCCGCCATCACGCCGAGCTCACGCGCGAGGGGGAGCGCTTCTACGTTGCCGACACGAACTCGCGCTTCGGAACGTACCTGAACGGCGAGAAGATCGAGCGCCACGCGCTCGTGCATGGTGACCAGATCCAGCTCGGCTCGCCGAACCACCCGCCGGTCGAGTTCCAGCTGGTCTCAGCCGAGATGTCGACCGGCAGGCACGAGATCATCCGCGACGACATGCGCACGCTCACGGGCGGCGGCGCGCAGGCGGCCGCGGCCGCCGCGGTCGCCGCGGTCGCCGAGTCGGCCGCCGCCTCCCGGCCCCGCGGCGCGATGGGCATGCTTGGACAGGCGCTGCGCGCGATGGTCGAGGGCCGCGTGCTCGAGGAAGTGCTCGCGATCGTGGTCGACCACGCGATCGTGCTCGCCGGCGCCGAACGCGGATTCGTGATGATGGTCAACCAGGCGGGTGAACTCGACGTGCGCATGGCGCGCGGCCGCAAGAACCAGTCGTTGCCGGGGCGCGACTTCAAGCTCAGCAAGTCGGTGCCGAGCCAGGTGTTCGAGACCGGCAAGCTGGTCTACGAGAACGAGGTCCCCGACTCGCGCCACACGCAGATCGACCTCAAGATCCGCTCGATCCTGTGTGCCCCGCTGCCGCGCGTGCGCACGGCCGAGTTCGATACCGGCGACGCCGCGTCGCAGGTCAAAGCGAAGCAGCCGATGGGCGTGCTCTACGTCGACAGCGCGGGGCTCGGGCAACTCGACGCCGCCGACCTCCACGCCACGTTCGAGCAGCTCGCCGCCGAGGCCGCGGTCGCGATCGAGAACGCGCGCCTGGTGCGCGATTCGGAGGAGAAGATCAAGCTCGAGCGCGAGCTCACGGTCGCGGCCGAGATCCAGCGCGCGCTGCTGCCGCCGCGCCGGTTCTCGACCGCGGCGATCGAGCTCGCGGGCACGACCATCCCCTGCCGCGCCATCGGCGGCGACTTCTACGAATACATCGAGTTCCCCGACGGCCGACTCGGCTTCGCCCTGTGCGACGTCTCGGGCAAGGGCCCCGGCGCGGCGCTGCTCGCGGCCGCGATTCAGGGCATCCTCGCATCCTCGGCGCAGACGCTGACCGGTCCGAGCGAGGCCATGGCGCGCCTCAACCAGACGCTGCTCAGGCGCAGCGTCGACCGGCGCTTCGCGACCATCGCTTACGGCGTGATCGACGCCGAGGGCCACATGCGGCTGACCAGCGCGGGACACAACCCCGCGTACCTGCTGACGGCGGGCGGCGAGCTTCGGAAGCTCGACAAGGGCGGGCTCATGGTCGGCGCCTTCCCGGGGCTGGCCTACGAGGAGGACGCGCTCACGCTCGCCCCGGGCGACCGCGTGATCCTCTACTCGGACGGCGTGACCGAGGCCGAGGACAAGACCACCGAGCAGTTCGAGGAGAGGCGCCTCGAGGTCTGCCTCAAGGCCGCCGGGCCGATCTGCGCCGACGACCTGGTCACGCTGGTGATCGACGAGGTGCACGCATTCGCCGCCGGCTACCAGCAAGCGGACGACATCACCGTGCTGGTCGTCGGTTACCTGGGGAGCGCCGCGCCTGCAGCCTGAGGGCGCCCGGAGCGCGGCGATCAAGCGGGAGGCGCTCCGCCTCGGCTTCGTCGGCGCGGGCATCGCGCGGCTCGATACGCCGGATCCCGCCGCCGACGCAGGCGCGGCCCACTACCGTGCCTGGCTCGCGCGCGGCGACCACGGGCAGATGGACTGGCTGGAACGCATGGTCGCGGAGCGCAGCCACCCACGCACGCTCTGGCCGCAAGCCCGCTCGCTCGTCGCCGTCGCCTGGAACTACCACCGCCCCGATGAACCCGATGGCAACGCCGCCGGAATCGCCCGCTACGCGAGGGGCCGCGACTATCACCGCGCGGTGGGCTCGCGGCTCAAGGCGCTCGCCCGCTTCGCCCGCGCGGAGTGGCCCGGCTGCGAGGCGCGCACCTCGGTCGACACCGGGCCGTTCCTCGAGCGCACGTGGGCCGAGCGCGCGGGCGTGGGCTTCATCGGCAAGCACGCGCACGTGATCACGCCCGAGGCCGGCAACTGGGCGATGCTCGGCGAGCTCGTGGTGGACGTCGCGCTCGAGCCCGATCCACCCGCGGTGCGGCGCTGCGGCACCTGCACGCGCTGCATGGACGCCTGCCCCACCGGCGCGATCCCCGCCCCCTACCAGGTCGACGCGCGGCGCTGCATCAGCTACCTGACGATCGAGCTCTCGGACGCGATCCCCGCCGAGCTGCGCCCGCTGGTCGGGCAGCGCATCTTCGGCTGCGACGATTGCCTCGACGCCTGCCCGTGGAACCGCTTCGCGCAGGCCGCGCAATCGGCCGAGGTGCGCGCCCGGCCGGGCCTGCTCGAGACGCCGCTCGCGGATTGGCTCCGGCTCGACGCCGAGGCGTTCAAGGCCGCGTTCACCGGCACCGCGGTCCTGCGCGCGGGGCGCGACGGCTTCCTGCGCAACGTTTGCGTCGCGCTCGGCAACCGCGGCCTGGAGGCCGACGCCCCGGCGCTGGAGCGGGCGCTCTCCGACGACGCGCCGCTCGTGCGTCGCCATGCCGCGTGGGCGCTCGGGCGGATCGGCGGCGCCGCCGCGGCGCGCGCGCTCGCCGCAGCGGCGCAGAGCGAGCACGACCCCGACTGCCGTGCCGAGATCGCCGCCGCGCGGGAGGCCGCGTGAGGGACCGCCTGGCGGAGAGCTCGTTCTCGGGCGTGGTGCCGGTGTTCCCGCTGCCGGCGACCGTGTTCTTTCCGGGGGTGGCGCTGCCGCTCCACGTGTTCGAGCCGCGCTACCGCGCGCTGGTCGAGGACGCGGCGCAGGGCGAGGGGCTGATCGCGGTCGCGACGCTGCTGCCCGGCTGGGAGAAGGACTACGAGGGCGCGCCCGCGTTCCACCCGCTGGCGACGATCGGCCGGCTCGGCCCGGTCGCCGTGTTGCCCGACGGGCGATCGAACATCACGCTCTATGGGCTCGAGCGCGCCCGCCTCGAGGAGGAGTTCACCAACCGTCCCTACCGCCGCGCCCACGCGCGCGTCGAGCCCGAGGCGGCGGTCGACGAGGCCGACCCCGAGCTCGCCGAGTTCAAGCGCCGGCTGCTCGTCAGCTATGCCTACCTGCTGCAACTCGCGCGCCACTCGGACGCGCTGATCACGGTCGCCGTCGACGAGGTGTCGTTCGAGG
This sequence comes from Candidatus Eiseniibacteriota bacterium, assembly GCA_046598045.1. Classification (GTDB taxonomy): domain Bacteria; phylum Eisenbacteria; class RBG-16-71-46; order RBG-16-71-46; family DASYSL01; genus JANPEF01. Next base: position 55,989 of record JBKJJJ010000113.1, on the reverse strand, counting down.
CCGCGGTCCACACGCTGTGCCAGAACCTCGACGTGCCGGTCGTGGACAAGCTGCGGGCGCTGGAGTCGCCGGGGCCCGCAGCGCGCGCGCCGATGGCGCAGCGCTGGCTGGCGGAGAAGCTCGACGTCGTCTTGAAGGAGCGTGGCCTGCCGGGGCTTCAGGCCGGGGACAGCGAGCGGAATTAGGCGGGCGCTACCAGAGCGAGACCGCGACCAACTGGCCACCGCGGCGCTCGAGCACGTTCGTGCGCTCGCACTCGGGGCACACCGTCGACATCGAGCGGTCGGGAAGGCGCTGGGCGGTGATCGACCCGGTCGGATCGCCGGCCGCCGGGCGGAACGGGCGGCCGCAGCCCAGGCAATCGAGCTGGATCACGACCATCTCCATTTCGCCGGTCTTTCCCGCCCGATCCGCGGAGCGCGCGAACGCCCACTGCTGGACGAGCAGGTCGACCGGCAGCTGCCCGCTCTGCCGCATGGCCTGGCAGGAGCGGCAGATCGGGAGCTGCCAGTCCTCGTCGAACCCCGAGAGCACGAGCACGTACGGGCTGTCTCCGACCGGGGTGCTGCAGTGATGGCATGGCATCGTCGGCTCCTCGCGGAAGTTCGCGGCGGTCGCCGGGCGATTGTCGGGGGCCGCCCCCGCGAAGTCAACTCACAGGTGCCCCCGGGCCTTGAGCGACACGAAACCGCGCTCGGCCACCACCACGTGGTCGAGCAACTCGATCCCGAGCAGCGTGCCCGCGTCGGCCAGGCGACGCGTGACCGCGATGTCCTCGGGGCTGGGCTCGGGGTCGCCGCTCGGGTGGTTGTGGGCCACGATCACGCCCGCCGCCCCGCGCGCGATCGCCGGAGAAAACACCTCGCGCGGGTGGACGATCGAGGCCGACAGGCTGCCGACCGAGATCAGCTCGCGCATGAGCAATTGATTGCGCGCGTTGAGGTAAAAGCCGACGAAGTGCTCGCGCCGCGCGGTCCGCCAGTCGTGGAGCAGAGGGACGACGTCCTCGGGCCGCGACAGCTCGAGCCCGGGGGCTGGCCCGAGCGCGCGGCGCGCGAATTCGAGCAGCGCCGCGAAGCGCCGGGCATCGGCGTCGTCGCCCGGCGCGGGATCCTCGCCTGGGGCGGCGAGCTGGCGGCGGGCGTCGGCGACGCAGTCGACGATCGGCAGGCGCGCCCACGCCTCGAGGCGGCGCGCCGAGACCAGCCGCGTCAGCCGCGTGCGGGCGCGCGCGGCGGGCCGGCGCAGGAGCAGCGCGGCGACGAGGCCGGCATCGTCGAGTCGATCGGGGGTCGGGTCGGGTTGCGGGAGGCGTGAAGAATTCGTCAGGTTCGGCCGCACCGGTGCCTGCGCGGGGGGCGGGTTCATACCTCGGGGGCGCGGACCTCGGACGGGATTGTATGGTATGCTTTCGCCGCCTCGCAACCCGCCGATTCAGAAACGCCGAAAGGAGAATCCCGCTCGCATGCTCGTTCGCTCGTCCGCGCCCCGCGCCGGCCTGCTCCTGCTCGCCTTCGCCCTGGCCGTGTGCGTCGCCACGCCGGCGCTCGCGCTCCGGGTCAGTGGCATCGGCCTGATCGACTATCGCAAGAAGAACTTCAAGGTCGGCGACTGGGTCCGCTACAAGATCGAGGTCTCGAACAGCAACGGCAACGAGGCGGTCAGCTACCAGGAGGTGCACATCGCCGGCGAGGAAGTGTTCCGCGGCGAGTCCTGCACGTGGGTCGAGACCTGGTTCGGACCCGACTCGGCGAACTACGCATCGGACCTGACGCTCGTCAGCAACGATGCGTTCAAGGATCCGCAGTCGGACGTGCGCTTCTCGGTCTACTCGCGCATGATGATGATGGAGACCGACGAAGAGGGCCTGCCCGAGATGATCGAGATCAAGCGCGCCGGCGCGAACCGGGGTCTGCCCGATCTCTCCTCGCTGCGCGGTGAGGTCGACACGCTCGGCTTCGAGACCGTGCAGACGCCGCGCGGCCCGATCGAGTGCCAGATCGTCACGCTCCACCGCAAGCTGCGCAACCCGCGCGACATGCCGGACTCGACGATCAACAAGATCACGGACCTCCGCCGCAAGCAGTGGATGTCGCGCAAGGTGCCGATCACGAGCCTGGTGAAGGAAGTCGAGACCGAGGACTGGCTGCGCCAGGCCTACAAGCTGGGCGAGGTCTCGACCTCGGCGCCCGAGACGCCGATCTCCTCGGAGACGCGAACGGTGACGGTCGTGAGATGGGGCTCGGGCGCGAAGAGCGAGCTGCTCGCGGGCTGGCGCAAGAAGCAGCTCCATCCGAAGGGCCCGGTTCCTTCGAACCAGTAGCGAGGCGCTAGTCGTCTCCGGCGAGGACGAGTGCGCGGCCGAACGCGGCCGCGTCGAACTCCGACCAGTCGTCGATCGACTCCCCCACGCCCACGAGCGCGATCGGCATCCCCAACTCGACGACCAGCGCGACGACGGCGCCGCCCCTGGCGGTGCCGTCGAGCTTGTTGAGCACGACCGCGTCGACGCCGATCTCGGCCTGGAACTGCCGCGCCTGCGCGAGCGTGTTCTGGCCGAGCGTGGCGTCGAGCGCGAGCAGCGTGGTGTGCGGCGCGCCAGGCAGCGCGCGGCCGATCACGCGGCGGATCTTCGCCAGCTCCTCCATGAGATTGGTGCGGGTGTGGAGCCTTCCAGCGGTGTCGACGATCACGGTGTCGATCCCGCGCGCGACCGCCGCCGCGACGCCGTCGAACGCGACCGCCGCCGGGTCCCCGCCCTCGCGCGTGCGCACCAGGTCCGCGCCCGCGCGGTCGGCCCATACCGCGAGCTGGTCCGCGGCCGCGGCGCGGAACGTGTCGGCCGCGACCACGAGCACGCTGCGCCCGAGCGCCTTCTCGCGCGCGGCGAGCTTGCCGATCATCGTGGTCTTGCCCACGCCGTTGACGCCCACCAGCAACACGACCCACGGCTTGACGCCCTGAGGCGGCGCGAGCGCGAACGGCCGCGCGGTCATGAGCACGGTCTCGAGCTCCTCGGCGAGCGCGGCGCGCCACGCGTCCGCGTCCTTGAGGCCGCGGCGCTTGCGCAGTGCGGTGATCAGCTGGTCGGTGACCTGCGGGCCGAGATCGGCGGCGAGCAGCGCGTCGTCCAGGCGGCGCTCGGTCTCGTCATCGAGCTGCTCGCCCACGACGGACTGGAACGCCTCGGCGATGCGCCCGGTGACGGCGTCCTGCGTGCGCTTGAGGCCGGAGGTGAGGCGATCCCACAAACCCATCGGACATTCCTGACTCGCGCAGAGCGCCGGTCGGTGCAAGACTACCCTCGCAATCGCGAGCCCGAAGATACGGGCGCGACGAATCCGCAGGATGTCAGATCAGGGAGCGCAGCGCCAGACCACGTGGAGGGAGTTCGAAGCCATGACAGAGGCCATGCTCGGCAACCTCTGCCGCATGCCGATCGAACATGTTCGGCGCGGCAACGTGTCGATGGTCGGCTTGCTCCGGGAATCCGGTTACCTGGAGGATCTCGAGGATCTGGACGCGGCGCTGTTCGAAGCGTGGCTGCGGGCCAACCCGGAGTACCTTGACTCTTGGCTGTTCTATTCCAACGATCAGCGATCCAGCCCGACCTGGTATCTCCATGAACCGGGCCAGTCAGAGTCGCGCTGGGCGATCGGCTACGTGACGGGCAAGCCGGATCACGAAATGCTGTTCTACCCCGATCGCTTTGCCGCCACCGCGCAGTTCATCAAGAAGTATGTCGAAAGCCTCACGGAGAATTGCCTGAACGCGGACTGGGACTAGTCCGCGGTCCTGCCCGAACTCGAACTGGCGAGCTCCGCGTCCACCGGCGATGGCACAGGGACGTCGCCGGCCGAAGCCGGCGCGACCGAGTCGGCAGCGGACTCGCTCGTCGGTTCGGCCGCAGCCTCCGTGCCCTCCCCGAGCTGCTGCCTGGTCTCCGGCGTGTCGAAGCGCACCGAGACCAGCTTCGAGACGCCGGGCTCCTGCATGGTCACGCCGTAGAGCGAGGCGGCGGCCTCCATGGTCTTCTTGTTGTGGGTGATCATGATGAACTGCGTCTTCTCGCTGAAGCGCCGCAGCAGCGTGACAAAGCGGTCGACGTTCGCCTCGTCCAGGGGAGCGTCCACTTCGTCCAGCAGGCAGAACGGCGACGGCTTGATCAAGTAAATCGCGAACAGCAGCGCGATCGCCGTCAGCGCGCGCTCGCCGCTCGAAAGCAGCGAGATCGACTGCAGGCTCTTGCCGCGCGGACGCGCCAGGATGTCGATCTCGCACTCGAGCGGGTCGTCGCCCACCATGCGCAGCTCGGCCGAGCCGCCCACGAACAGCGTCGAGAACGTGTCCGTGAAGTGGGTCTGGACCTCGGTGAAGGTGTCGAGGAAGAGCTGGCTCGCGGTCGAGTTGATCTTCTCGATCGCCTCGAGCAGCTGCCCGCGCGCGGACTGGAGGTCGGCGACCTGCGTGGTGAGGAAGTCGTGGCGCTCCTTCTTGCGCGTGTATTCCTCGAGCGCGAGCAGATTGACCGGGCCGAGCCCGCGGAACTTCGTGCGCGCCTCATCCAGCCGCGCCTCGACGCGCTCGGCGTCCCACACGCCGTGCTTCTCCTCGTCCCACGGCTCGGGCACATAGGTCGTCAAGTCGACCTCGTACTCGACCAGCAGGCGCTCGAGCGTGCGGTCGAGCTCGCTGCGCGCGTTCAGGCGCTGGACCTCGAGCGTGTGCACGAGCTCGGCCAGCGCGTTCGCCTCGTGGCGCAGGCCGCGCAGCGACTCCTCCTCGGCCTGCACGATCTCGCGCTTGCCGAGCGTGCGCTTGCGCGCATCGTCGGCGGCGGCGCGGGCCTCAGCCTCGGACTGGACGAGCCCCTCGAGCGAGGCCTCGGCGGTCTTCTTGCCGCCCTCGGTCTCGACCTGGCGCTCGACGGCGGCGACACGCTCGCCCTCGCGCACCGCGCGGCCCTGCGCCAGCTCGCGCGCGGAGACCTCGCAGCGCGCCAACTCCTCGCGCAGGCCGGACAGGCGCGACGTGGCGTCGTGCCACGCGCTGCGCGCGGTCTGCGCCCGGGTGGCGAGCGTCTCGCGCTCGGTCTCGAGCGCAGCCAGCCGCTGCTCGATCGACTGTGCCTCGCCGCTCTGGGCGCTCGACTTGCCAGTGATCTCGTTCAGCGCGGCCTCGAGCCCGGCGAGCAGGTCGGTGACCTGTGCCTCGTCGTGCGCCACAGCGACCGTCTCGTCGAGCCGCGCCTGGCGGCCGGTCTCGGCCTGCCCGCGCTCGCGCTCGAGCCCGTCGATACGCGCCCGCGTCGCGTGGTGCGCGTCGCGCAGTTGCGCGAGCTCCACGCCATGGTCGCGCGTCTCGCCCTGCCAGGCCTCGCGCTCGCTCGCCCAGGCCGCGCGCTTGCTCACCGCCTCGGCGAGGCGGCCCTCGATCAGCGCGCGCTCGCCGGTGAGCGCCTGGATCTCGTGCTCGCGGCGCAAGAGGCCGCGGTCGGCGTCCTGGGCGCGGCCGGCGGTGACGATCCCGCGCGCGAACACGGTGCCGCGGCGCGAGACCCACGTGAACTCAGGATAGAGCATGGACGCGCGGCGGGCCTCGTTCTCGTCGTCGAGCGCGAACACGCCGAGGAGGAGCGCCGGCACGAGCGCGTCGGCGCCGTCCTTCGCGCGCACGACATCGGCGAGTGCGGTCGCGCCGCCCCAGCTCGCGGCCTCGGCGAAGCGCTGCCCGGCGGCGCGGCGCCACGTCTCGGAGGCCTCGCCGGCGCGATCGAGCGCGAGGAACGCGACGCGGCCCTTGCCGCGGCCGACCAGCGCCTCAGCGGCCTCGTCGAGCGCGTTGCCCTCCTGGAACACGACCGCCGACAGCGCGGGCCCGAGTGCGGCGGACGCGGCATCGAGCCAGTCGGCGGGCACGTCGAGCACGTCGGCGACGAGGCCGATCGCGCCCTGCCCCTTGCGCTCGGCGAGCGCCTTCTTGACCGCCTCGTCGACGCCCTCGTAGGCGCGCTTCAGCTCCTCGAGCGTGGCGAGGCGCGAGCTCACGCCCGCGAACTCGGCGCGCAATGCGGACTCGGCCTCGGCGCGCTGCGCGCCCAGGGTCTCGAGCTCGATGCCGCGCGCCTCGAGCGCCTCGGCATGCGCGCGCGCGGCGGTGAGCGCGGTCTCGTGGCGTTCGGCCTCGGCCTGCGCCTCGCCCGCCTCGGCGGCCGTGCGCTCGAGCCGCTCGGCGAGCAGCTGGAGCGCGGCCTCGGCGGCCTCACGACGCTCGGCGAGGTTCGACAGGCGCTCGCGCGCGCGCTCGACCTCGGCGCGCTCCTTCGACTCGGCTTGAAATAGATCCAGCGCGAGCTGCTTGACGCCCACCGCCTCGGCGCGCAGTTCCTTGAGCACGCCCTCGAGGCCGGTGACCTCGGTCTCGTGCGCGGCCAGCTCCTCGCGGCGCGCGGCCTCGTCGGTCTCGAGTTGGGCGACCTGCCCGCGCAGGTCGGTCTCGCGCGCGGCGAGGTCGGTGAGGCGCTGCCCCGCGGCCGTGAGCTCGGCATCGAGCTCTTTGATGCGGCGCTCGAGCCCGGAGCCGCGCTCGGTCAGCACCAGCGCTTCGTGCTGGGCGGACGCGCGTGCGGCCTCGCGCTCGGCGAGCGCCTGCTGGGCGGCGGCGAGCGTGCGTTCTTCCTCGATCTGCTCGATCTTGATGGTCTGCAGCGCGGCGTCGCGCATGTCGAGCTCGGTCTGCGCGGCCTCGCGGCGGATGGACTCGGCCTGGTGGTCCTCGGCCAGCTCCTTCTCGCGCGCGATCAGGCCCTCGTGCTTGAGCGCCGAGAGCCGCAGGTCCGCGTCCTGGATCTCGCCGCGCAGGCGCTCGTAGCGCCGCGCACGCGCGACCTGGCGGGCGAGCGAGCCGATCTCCTTCTCGATCTCGACCAGCAGGTCGGTCACGCGCACGAGGTCCACCTGCGTGGCCTCGAGCTTGTTGAGCGCCTCTTTCTTGCGCTGCTTGTACTTCGTGATTCCCGACGCCTCCTCGAACAGGAAGCGGCGGTGGCCGGTGTTGTCGGAGAGCAGGTTGTCGACCATCGAGCGCTCGATCACCGAGTAGGCGTGGCTGCCCATGCCGGTGTCGAAGAACAGGTCCTTGATGTCCTTGAGCCGCACGACCTGCTTGTTGAGCAGGTACTCGGACACGCCGGAGCGGTACACGCGGCGGCCGATCTCCACCGACGTGTACTCGGTCGGGAGAATGCCCTTGTCGTTCAGCATGGTGAGCGTGACCTCGGCCATGCCGACCGGCTTGCGGCGCGCGGAGCCGTTGAAGATCACGTCGTCCATGGCGTCGCCGCGGAGTTGCTTGGCGCTCTGCTCCCCCATCACCCAGCGGATCGCGTCGGAGATGTTGGTCTTGCCGCAGCCATTGGGACCGACGACTGCCGTGATGCCGTTGCCGAACGTGACGTCGGTGGAATCGACGAACGACTTGAACCCGTGCAATTCCAGTTTGGTCAGGAACAAGGTCCGGCTCCTTCCGTGTGGCGCCCCTAATCCCCGGCCAGGGCGTCGCCCACGATGCGGGCGATGTCGGCGGGGTCTTCGCCTGTGAGCGTGCGTACGTCGAACAGAACGCGCTCGTCCCGAATGCGTGCGATGATCGGTGGTCTTCCGAGTCTCAATCGCCGTTCCAGTGCGGCTGCGGAACGGCCCGGAGAAGTCAGCGCCACCGCGAACGTGGGCAGCGACGCGCCCGGAAGGGCGCCGCCGCCAACTTCGCTCGTCCCGGGAACCACCGTCACCTCGAGCCCGTCCACGCTCGACAGTGCGTCCCTGAGGCGATGGGCCTGGGCCTCGAGCGCATGACTCTCGACCGCGAGCAGCGCGAGCGTGGGCAACTCGCTCATCGCGCGCTCGGGTTCGACGTACGCCGCCAGGGTCGCCTCCAGGGCCGCGACTGTGAGCTTGTCGATCCGCAGGGCCCGCGCCAGCGGATCGCGCTTGAGCGCCTCGATCCACTCGCGCCGGCCCACGACGAGCCCGGCTTGAGGTCCCCCCAGCAACTTGTCGCCGCTGAATGTAACGAGATCCGCGCCCTCGGTCAAACTTTCGAGCACGGTCGGCTCGTGCTCGAGACCGAACCGGGCGGTGTCGACCAGCGCGCCGGATCCCACGTCCTCGACGAACGGGATCTTCGCCTCCCTGGCGAGCGCGGCGAGCTCGACGCGGGTCGGCCGCTCGCTGAACCCGGTCACCCGGAAGTTGCTCGGATGGACCCGCAGGAGGAGCGCGACGTCGGGCGTAAGCGCGCGCCGGTAGTCGTCGATCCGGGTGCGGTTCGTGGTGCCGACCTCGACCAGGACGGCGCCCGCCTTGCGCAGGATCTCGGGCAGCCGGAACGAGCCGCCGATCTCGACCAGCTCCCCGCGCGAGACCACGACCTTCCGCCCCTGCGCCAGCGCCGAGATCACGAGCAGCAGCGCGGCCGCGCCGTTGTTGACCACGAGCGCGGCCTCGGCCCCGGTGAGGCGCGTGAGCCAGGCCTCGACCCCGATCGCGCGGTGGCTCCTCTGGCCCTCGGCGATGTCGTATTCGAGGGACAGGTAGCCCTGCGCGGCCTCCATCAGCGCCTCGCGCGCCTTTTGCGACAGCGGCGCCCGGCCGAGGTTCGTGTGCAGGACCACGCCCGTGGCGTTGATCACCCGGCGCTGCGCGGGCTCGCCGAGGGCGCGGGCCCGGGCGAGCACGCGGGCCGCGCGGGACGCGGGCTCGGGGCCGTCCGCCGAGCCCGCCGAGCCCGCCGAGCCCGCAGTGCCGGCGGCGCCGGCAGCGAGCGTCCGGCGCTCGTCCTCGAGGACCGCCCGGGCCGCCTCGACCACGAGCGAGCGCGCCAGGTCCCCCGCCGGGACAAGGGCGAGGGCGTCATGGACCAGGGCGTCGACGGAGGGCAGCGCGCGCAGGCGATCGTTGGCGGACATGGGGGAAAGATACCGGATCACAGCGGCTTGCGCGATCCCGGAGGGACTTCAGGCCCGGCCCGCGCGGGCCGATAACGGGGCATCGGCCATCGCCCCCGACCGCCGGTCGGGGGCCGGCCGAGGCCCGAACCTGGAGGCGCCCCGTGGGCATCCTCAACGGACTCATCGGCACCCCGGCGCCGAGCGACCCGCTCGAGCGCGCGCTGCTCGCCTACGCCCAGGGCCGCGCCTCGGTCGAGTGGCTCTCGAACGAGATGCGCGAGGCGCAGCTCGTCGTCCTGCTCCCGGGCGACGGCTCGACCGTTGCCGAGGGCATCACGGTGCGCCCGCTGGCGGTCTCGACGCCACTCGGTCACGCGGTCGTGTGCGCGTTCACGAGCCCGGCCCACGCGCACGAGCTGCGCGCGCAGTACCGGGCCTGGAACACCGAGCTGCTGGTGGACTTCGAGTGGCTGATCGCGATGCTGCCCAAGGGCCACGGGATCGTGGTCAACCCGGGCCACGACGCGTGCGCGTTCTGGAGCCCCGAAGAGGTCGACCGCTTCCGCGGGGAACAGCGACTCGCCGCTTGACGCACAGGGAACCAAACGATCGCGCGGCTTTGGGCTTGCCCGGGCCGCGCGATCGTTGTTTCTTGGAGCCTCCCCCAACCCCTCACTCCCGGAGGTGGCATGGCGACGGCTCGCACCAGCAGGCAGGCAGCCCCCAAGAAGGTCGTAAAGAAAGCACTGCAGAAGCGGGCCTCGCGCAAGCCTGCGGCGCCTGACTTCTCGAAAACCTATTCGGCGCTCCAGAAGCTGCTCCGGCCCTACGCCCGGCGCATGGTCGTCAAGTACGACGGGCCGGGCATCTACTACCTCGAGACCCGGTCGGTGCCCAAGTACGGCACCGAGGTGTTCTTCGGCGCGGTCAAGACCGGCAAGCGCTACGTCAGCTACCACTTGATGCCGGTCTACATCTTCCCCGAGCTGCTCGAGCGCATCTCCCCCGCGCTCCGGAAGCGCATGAAGGGCAAATCGTGCTTCAACTTCGCGGCCCCGGACCCGGCGCTGTTCAAGGAGCTCGCACGGCTCACGCGCCTCGGGTTCGACGGCTACCGCCGCGGCGGCCTGTTCGCGAAATGAAGGCGGCCGCCGGTTACTCGGGGACGCCCCTGCCGAAGAAACTCGGGATCAAAGAGGGGACGCGCGTCGCGCTGCTCGGCGCCCCCGCCGGGTTCGAGGACACGCTCGGGGAACTGCCGCACGGCACGATCGCGCGGCGGGACGCGCGCGGCGCGGCCGACCTCACGCTCTGGTTCGTGCGCTCGCGGGCGGAGCTCCTGAAGGGGATGGGCAAGCTCGCTCCCCGCGCCGAGGGCAGCGGGCTGTGGATCGTGTGGGCCAAGAAGACCTCTCCCCTCGCGGGCGACGTGAGCGAGAGCGACGTGCGCACCACCGCGCTCGCCGCGGGGATCGTCGACTTCAAGATCTGCGCGGTGGACCACGACTGGTCGGGGCTGCGTTTTGCGCTGCGCAAGGGGCCCAAGCGATGAGCGAGGTCGTCATGGAGGGTCGCTTCGTCCAGGCCGAGGTCTTCACCGACACGCCGGGCCGGGGCAACCCCGCGGGCGCGGTGATCGCGAACGGCCCGGTGTCCGACGCCGGGCAGCGCCGCTGGTCCGAGACCGTGCGCCAGCCGGGCAACGGGTTCCTCTGGCCCGCCGGCCCGACCACGTTCCACGCGCGCTTCCACACGCCGGGCAAGGAGGTCGGCCTCTCCGGGCACACGGCGCTCGCCTGCGCGCATGCCGCGCTGACGGGGCCGCTCGCCGGCGCGTCGCGCGTGACGCTGCGCTCGCGCACCGCCGACCTCGAGGTCGTGCGCGAGGACGGCGCGCTGTGGATCACGATTCCCCGGCCGGTGCTCGAGCCGTTCGACGCCCCGCTCACGCGCATCGCCAAGGTGCTCCACATGGCGCCCGAGGGCTTCCACACCGATCCCAGGGTCGTGCGCACGCAGGACGGCGACCTGCTCTTCCCGCTCGCCACGCCCGTCGAGCTGCTCGGGCTCGAGCCCGACTTCCAGGCGCTGGCCGCGATCGCGCTCGAGCTCGGCACGCGCGGCTTCTGCCTGTTCACGCAGCGCACGAGCGATCCCAAGGCGGATGTGCAGAGCCGCTTCTTCGCACCCCACATCGGCCTCAACGAGGACATCGCGACCGGCTCGGTGCACGGCCCGCTCGCCGCGCGGCTGTGGGCGCTCGGGCTCGTGCGCGCCAGCTCGCCGACGCTGCGCATCGTCGGCGAGCAGGGCGCGGCGCTCGGCCGCCCCTGCCGCGTGCAGGTCGAGCTCCGGATCGACGACGGCGCGATCACGCGCACGCGCGTCGGCGGCCAGGTGATCACCATCGACGAGCGGGGGCTCGCTCCCGGGGAGCTGGACTGATGGAACTGGTCTCGGTCGCGGTCACGCTGTTCCTGGTCATGGACCCGCTGGGCAACATCCCGGCGTTCGCAGCCGCGCTCAAGCAGGTGCCCGTGGCGCGGCGGCAGCGCGTGCTCGTGCGCGAGCTGCTGATCGCGCTGCTCGTGCTCGTGGCGTGCCTCCTGATCGGGCAGCCGCTGCTGGCGTGGCTCCACCTCAAGCAGGAGTCGATCTCGATCGCGGGCGGCATCGTGCTGTTCCTGATCGCGCTGCGCATGATCTTCCCGTCCGAGGGCCAGGGCCTCGCCGACGGCATCGACGGCGAGCCGTTCATCGTGCCGCTCGCGATCCCGCTGCTCGCCGGGCCGTCGGCCCTGTCGACGCTGCTGCTGCTCGCGCGCTCCCAGCCCGCGCGGCTCGGGACATGGCTGCTCGCGCTCACGCTCGCGTGGGCGGCGAGCGCGGTGATCCTGCTGTCGTCGGGGTTCCTCGAGCGCATCCTGAGGCGGAAGGGCCTGCTCGCGCTCGAGCGCGTGATGGGGATGCTGCTCGTGATGCTCGCGGTGCAGCTCTTCCTCGACGGGCTGGCGCAGCACGCGGCGGGGCGCTAGCTAGCCGCCGAGATAGGCTTCTTTGACCGCGGGGTTGGCAAGGAGGTTCGGCCCGGTGTCCGAGAGCGCGACGTGGCCCGTCTCGAGCACGTAGCCGCGGTGCGCCACGTGCAGCGCCTGGTTCGCGTTCTGCTCGACGAGCAGGATCGTCATGCCCTCGCGGTTGATCTCGACGATGGTCTGGAAGATGTCCTTGACCAGCAGCGGCGCGAGCCCGAGCGAGGGCTCATCGAGCAGCAGCAGCGTGGGCCGCGACATGAGGGCGCGCGCGATCGCGAGCATCTGCTGCTCGCCGCCCGAGAGCGTGCCCGAGGCCTGCTTCCGCCGCTCCCTGAGCCGCGGGAAGATGCCGAACATGCGCTCCATGTCGCTCGTCACCGCGGCGTCCTTGCGCAGGTAGGCGCCGAGCACGAGGTTGTCCTCGACCGTCAGGTTCGCGAACACGGCGCGGCCCTCCGGCGCGTGCGAGATGCCGGCGGCCACGACCTTGTTGGGCGCGAGCTTGACGAGGTCCTGCCCGTCGAACGTGATCGCCCCCGCGCGCGGCTTGACCAGGCCCGAGATCGTGCGCAGGAGCGTCGACTTGCCCGCCCCGTTCGCGCCGATGAGCGTGACCACCTCGCCCTTCCGGACCGTGAGGTCGACGCCCTTGAGCGCGTGCACCGCGCCGTAATAGACGTCGAGGCCGTGGACGTCGAGCAGGGTCTCGCTCACGCGACGTCCTCGCCGAGATAGGCGCGGATCGTCGCCGGGTCGTGCCGCACCATGGCGGGGCTGCCCTCGCAGATCTTCACGCCGTAATCGAGCACGGCGATGCGCTGGCAGATCGTCATCACGACCTTCATGTCGTGCTCGATCAGCAGCACCGCGAGGTTGTAGCGCTTGCGCACCTCCTCGATCAGGTGCATGAGCGCCTCGGTCTCCTGCGGGTTCATGCCCGCAGCGGGCTCGTCGAGCAGCAGCAGCTTCGGGTCCGTGGCGAGCGCGCGCGCGATCTCGAGGCGGCGCTGGCGCCCGTACGGCAGGTCGGCCGCGCGCGTATCCGCCACGTCCGAGAGCGAGAGCGTCGCCAGCAGCGCGCGCGCCTTCTGGTCGATCGCGCGCTCGTCGGCGGCGCTCCTGGGCGTGGCCCACAGCCCGTCCCAGAACGACGAGTGCGCGCGCTGGTGCGCGGCGATCTTCACGTTGTCGAGACAGGTCAGCCCGGCGAACAGGCGCGTGTTCTGGAACGTGCGCGCGATCCCGCCGCCGCAGATGCCGTGCGGGCGCTGGCCGTTGATCACCATGTCGCCGAAGCGGATCGTGCCCGACGTCGGCGCATAGACGCCGGTGATCATGTTGAACACGGTGGTCTTGCCGGCTCCGTTCGGGCCGATCAAGCCGACCAGTTCGCCGGGCTGGACGTCGAGCGACAGGTCGCTCACCGCGGTCAGCCCGCCGAACACGATCGAGACGTGGTCGAGCGAGAGCGACTTGCCGCCCGGGCCCTCGATCACGACGCCGCTCCCCGCGCGAACCTGCGCTTGAGCCAGGCGAGCGACAACTCGCGCGTGCCCATGATGCCCGAGGGGCGCGTGATCATGAGTACGATCAGGAGCAGCGCATAGATCACCATGCGGTACTCCTTCACGCCGCGCAGCGCCTCGGGCAGGACGGTGAGCGCGATGGCGGCCATGATCGCGCCCGAGACCGATCCCATGCCGCCGAGCACGATCATGGCGATGATCTCGATCGAGCGCAGGAACGTGAACGATGCCGGGTTGAGGTAGCTGTCGTAGTGCGCGTAGAGCGCGCCCGCGACCCCCGCGAAGAACGCCGACACCACGAACGCCATCACCTTGTAGCGCGTCGTCGGCACGCCGAGCGACTCGGCGGCGATCTCGTCCTCGCGAATCGCGAGCATCGCCCGGCCGTGCGTCGAACCGAGCAGGTTATACGACACGCCAATTACGACAAAGGCCCAGAGCGCGACCCAGAAGAAGTTCGTGTACGCCGGCACGCCCGACAGCCCGCGCGCGCCGCCGATCGCTTCGACGTTGAGGATGATGACGCGGATGATCTCGCCGAAGCCGAGCGTCACGATCGCGAGGTAATCGCCCCTCAGCCGCAGGGACGGCAGCCCGACCGCGAGCCCCGCGACCGCGGCGAGCGATCCGCCCGCGAGTGTCGCCAGCAGCAGCGCGGCGCCGTGCGCGACCATGGGCGGCACGCCGGCCGCGGCCATGGCGGCGATCGCGCCGGGCAGCGCGCGCATCGTGAGCACGGCCGAGGTGTACGCGCCGATCGCCATGAAGCCCGCGTGGCCGATCGAGAACTGGCCCGTGAAGCCGTTGACCAGGTTGAGGCTCACCGCCAGGATCACGTTGATGCCGCACAGCATGATGACGCGCGCGTAGTAGCTGTTCGGCACCAGCGTCGGCATCAGGGCGTTGAGCACGACCAGGAGGACGAGGATCCCGGCGGTCTTGAGTGCGCGCGCCATGGGGCTAGACCTTCTCGGCCTGGTGTTTGCCGAGCAGCCCCGACGGGCGGAACAGGAGGATCGCGATCAGGAGCACGAACGCGATCGCGTCGCGGTAGGTCGAGGACACGTAGCCGACGACCAGGACCTCGGACACGCCCATGATCAGCCCGCCGAGCACCGCGCCCGGGATGTTGCCGATCCCGCCCACCACCGCGGCGACGAACGCCTTGAGGCCGGGCATGATGCCCATCAAGGGATCGATCTTGGGGTTCATCAGTCCGACGAGGACCCCGGCCGCGGCCGCGAGCACCGCGCCCAGCACGAACGTGAACGAGATGATCCGGTCGGTGTCGATGCCCATCAGCGTCGCGGCGTCGCGGTTGAACGACACCGCGCGCATCGCCTTGCCGGTCTTGGTCGACATCACGATCCAGCGCAGCGCGAGCATGAGCACGATCGACACCGCGAGGATGATGAGCTGGATGTTGGTCACCGTGACGCCGCCGCCGAGCGCGATCTTCTGGACGGTCGCGACCTGCGGGAAGAATCGCGGGTCGGTGCCGAACACGAGCAGCCCGCCGTTCTCGAGCAGCAGCGACACGCCGATCGCGGTGATCAGCGCGGTCAGGCGCGAGGACTTGCGCACGGGGCGGTAGGCGAAGCGCTCGATCACGAAGCCCGCGATTCCCGCGCCCGTCATCGCGGTCACGAGCACGAGCAGCGCGCCCCATGCCGAGGGGTGCGTCTGCACGCCGAACCAGCCCGCCGCGTAGTACGCGATGAACGCGCCGAGCATGAAGATGTCACCGTGCGCGAAGTTGATCAGGCGCAGGATGCCGTAGACCATCGTGTATCCGAGCGCGATCAGCGCGTACACGCTGCCCCACGTGATGCCGTTGACCAGCTGCTGGAGGAACTCCTGCATGCGCGCGGGGGCGGGGCCGGACTAGGGCGCGATCGACGCCGCGAACTTCTCGACGCCGCCCTCGATCTTGATCACGACCGCCGGCTTGACCGGGTTCCTATTGGCGTCGAAGTTGATCACGCCCGTGATGCCCGGGAAGTCCTTCACGTTGTTGATCATGTCGCGCAACTTCGCGCGCGCGGCCTTCGCCGCCTCGGCGTTGCCGCTCTTGTCCGAGCCCAGCGCGGCGAACGCCGCCGGGTCCGACGCCTGCAGGCGCTTGAGCGCGTCGACCACGAGGTTCGCGGTGTCGTAGGCGAGGCCGGCGATCGCGTCGGGGCTCGAGTTGTACTTCGCCTTGTAGTCGGTCAGGAACTTCTGGAGGCTCGCGCTCGGCTGGTCGGGCGCGAAGTGATTCGAGTAGTACGAGCCGTTGAGCGCGTCACCGCCGATCTTGAGCAGCTGGTCCGAGACCCAGCCGTCGCCGCCCAGGAGCGGCACGGTGAGGCCGAGTTCGCGGGCCTGGCGCGCGATCGAGCCGACCTCGGTGTAGTAGCCGGGCACGAAGATCGCGTCGGGGTTGTTAGCCTTGAGCGCGGTCAGCGCCGAGCGGAAGTCCGAGTCGCCCTCGAAATACGACTTTTCCCCGACGATCGAGCCGCCGCGGAGCTTGTACTCGTCCACGAAGAACTGGGAGAGGCCGACCGAGTAGTCGTTCTTGGTGTCCGTCAAGATCGCGACGCGCTTGAGCTTGAGCGTGTCGGCGGCGAAGCGCGCCATGACGCGGCCCTGGAACTCGTCGAGGAAGCACGCCCGGAAGATGAAGTTGCCCTTCTTCGTGACCTCGGGGTTGGTCGAGCTGGGCGAGATCATGGGCACACCGTTGCTCTGTGCGATCGGCGCCGCCGCGAGCGAGCGCGACGAGGCGACCTCGCCGATGAGCGCAATCACGTGATCCTGGGTGATCAGCTTCTGGACCGCGGTCGCGGCCTCCTCGGCTTTGGACTGATCGTCCTCGGTCGGCCACTCGAGCTTCATGCCGCCGACGCCGCCGGCGGCGTTGGCCTCCTCGAACGCGAGCTGGGCGCCGTTGACGGTCGACTTGCCGAACGTCGCGGTCCCCCCGGTGGTCGATCCGTAGATGCCGACCTTGAGCGTGCTGGCCGATTTCGGGGCGCAGCCGGCGACCAGGGCGAGGATGGCGAGGCAAGCGGCGAGACGGCTCATCATGGGGCGCATTACGACCTCCGAGCGGGCGGGAATCGAGACCCCGAGGGCGTCCCGGGGAGAGGCCCGGGCAAAGCGGAAGTCGGGGCGAAACGCGGCATTGTGGTCGCGGTTAAAGCCTTGTGTCAAGGCGATTTCGGGGGCCGATCGCGGTGGCCGCCGCGCCCCGCCTCTGTTAGCCTGCCCGCCATGTCCCTGCGCCGCGCCTTGCCCCTGTTCGCCTTTGCCCTGGCGCTCGCCGCGGCGGGCTGCGCGGGCAAGCATCCGCGTACTGCTGCGCCCGCGCCTCCGGCAGCCGACACCAAGCCCGAGCGCAAGCCTGCCACCGCCTTGAAGACCGGCGAGCCCGAGCCGCCCTCCACGCCGAGTGTCGCGCCCGGCGGCGGCCGCGCGCTGCCCGGCTACGAGCGCCGCGTCGAGCCGCTCACGGGCCTCGATACCACGCCCTTGCGCGGCCGGAGGGTCGCGATCGACCCGGGGCACGGCGGGCGCTTCCCGGGCTCGATCGGCGTCCACGGCCTGACCGAGGCCGAGGTCAACCTCGGGGTCGCGCTTCACCTCTGGGGCCTGCTGACCGACGCGGGCGCCGAGGTGCTGCTCACGCGCACCGCGGACAAGGACTTCGGCACGCCGATCGACAGCTCGCTCCGCTCCGACCTCGCCGCGCGCAGCGCGAAGGCGAACGCATTCGACCCCGACGTGTTCCTCTCGATCCACCACAACGCGGACGCGGGCGCGCGCCACGACCTGAACGAGACCCAGACCTACTACAAGTTCACCGACCCCGAGGCGAGCTGGGATCTCGGCCAGGCGATTCATCGACACCTGGCGCTCAACCTCGGGGTGGGCGCGGACCGCCTGCTGCCGGGCAACTACTTCGTGGTGCGCAACGCGGTGGGCGCGGCGGTGCTCGGCGAGTCGTCGTACCTGACGAACCCCGACGTCGAATCGCGGCTCCAGCTCGCGTCCAAACAACGGCTCGAGGCCGAGGCGTATTTCCTCGGGCTGCTCGACTACTTCCGCCAGGGCGTGCCGCGCGTGGTCGCGACGCGCGTCGACCCGATCACCACGGTCGACGACCCGCAGGACGGCGCCGAGCGCCCGTGGATCGTGGCCGTCGCCGACCGCGCGCCCGGCACGGTCCGGCTCGTGGTCGACGGCGCGGCGGTCGACACGTCGCGGATCGAGCGCTTCGCCAGCGCGAGCGGGAGGATCGTCCCGGGCGCGTGGACGCTGAGGTGGCGGCCGCCCACGCCCTTGACCGACGGCTGGCACCGCGTCGAGTGGGCAATGCGCGCGGCCGGCGGCAACTGGAGCAAGGCGCGGCGCGATTCGTTCGAGGTCGTGCTCCCGGTCGCGCGCGAGACCCTCGAGATCGCGCCAGCCGGCGGCAGGCTCGCGCCGGGACAGCTCGCGGGCCTCACGCTGCGGGCGCTCGATCGCCACGGCCGCGCGCTCGCGGACACGGTGCGCGCGCGCTTCACCGCGCGCGTCGGGGCGGTGATCGTGGATTCGCTCATTGGCGCGCCGACGCCGGGCGAGGCGCGCGCGTACGCGCGGATCACGGGCGGGAGCATCGCGGACTTCGTCGGCACCCTCGTCCGGCCGCGCCCGGGCTTGACCGTCGCGGACGGTGCGGCGCACGTCACGCTCGCCGCGCCCGGCGCCCCGGCGCGCGCGGTCAGCGGGTTCGCGCGCACCGCCGACGGGCGGCCGATCGCCGGCGCGACAGTGCGCGGCGGCGCGGGCGACAGCACGACTGCGCGGACCAATGCCGACGGGTTCTTCGCGCTCGCAGCCGCGCCCGACAGCGCGCCGCCGACCGCATCAGCCGCGGGTTGGGTGACGCTCGCCTCTCCGCCCCTGGCCGCGTCGGCGCGCCCGGCGGTCACGCAGTTGCGCCTGGCCGCGATCGCCGGCGGCGCGCTGCTCGGGCGGCGCATCGCGCTCGACCCGGCGGGCGGCGGTGCGGACACGACGGGCATGTTCGCGGGGCCCGGCGACTCGGGGCCCGGGGACTCCGCGCGGTTCGACTCCACGGTCACCGCCCCCGCCGCCGGCACGCCGGGCGACGCGCTCGCGGCCCGGCGCGCGCAGGCGATCGAGGCCGACGCGAACCTGCGCACCGCGCGCGCGCTGCGCGAGTATCTCGAGGCCGCGGGCGCGGTGGTCACGCTCACGCGCGACCGGCCCGACTCGCTCGACGCGGTCGCCCGCCTGCGCGTCACCGAGGCGTTCGGGGCGGAGCGCGTGCTCTCGCTTTCCCACCGCGCGGCGCCGCGGTCCGCGAGCGCGGGGCACTACTTCTCGAGCGCGGGCGGAAAGGCGCTGGCGCGGCGGATTACGGCGCGGCTGGATGATCGGGGCGTCACGCGCGGGGCGAGCGTTGTGGAGTCGCCCGCGTATCTCGTCCAGCAGACCGCGGCGGTCGCGGTCGCGGTCAACCTGCCCGACGCCCGCACGGCATACGCCGAGCCCGCGCGCGGCGCGGCCCGCCTGCGGGACGAGGCGTACGCGATCTACCTCGCTCTGCTCGAAGACCTGGGCGGCGATGCCAAGGCGTTCGTCGCGTTGCCGGTCACCGCGACGCGCGCCGGCGCGCCCGCGGCGGGCGTGCCGATCGAACTCGACGGGCGCTGGATCCTGATGACGGACGCGAACGGGAAGGCGCGCTTCGACGGGTTGCCGGCGGGTGCGGGGGTGACGCTCGCTGCGGGGGGGACGATCATGCGCGTGACGCTGCCCGCGCCGAACCCGGGCGCAACGCTCGACGTACCCGCTGCAACCCGTTGACCTCCCCGGCGCGAGGGGCGTAGACTCTCCAGGTCATGAACTCGCTCGCGCGCCTGAACAATTCGTATTACGCCGCCTACCCCAGCCCGGAGTGGGCCTCGGCGTAACGTCGTTCGCGACTCGCACCGAACCCACTTCCAGAGGCCCGGAAGTGGGCTTTTTCGTGCCTGCCCCGCGGTTTCGACCCCAGGAGGCTCCATGCCCCGCTCCACCCCTGGCCGCATCGCCGCCGTCCGCGGCGCGATCCAGGTGCCCGCGAACCGCGCCGAGGCGATCCGCGCCTCGACCGCGCGCCTCTTGCTCGAGCTCGTGCGCCTCAACGGCCTCAAGCCCGAGCGCATCGTGAGCGCGATCTTCACCGCGACGCCCGACTTGACCGCCGATTTCCCTGCGCACGCCGCGCGCAAGCTTGGCTGGGCCGACGTCCCCCTGCTCGGGGCGACCGAGGTCGACGTGCCGCACGCCCTGCCCCGCGTGGTGCGCGTGCTGCTCACGGTCGAGGGCGCGCCGCGCGCGCGCCGCCTCGTGCCGGTGTACCTCGATGGCGCGGAGGCCTTGCGGCCGGATCTCGCATCCTCTCGGGGGCGTTCGGTGGTGCAGGCGAGCGCCGGTGCTCGCAAGACGCGCGTCGCGCTGCTCGGGCTCGGGCAGATCGGGGGCTCGCTCGGCCTCGCGCTCGGGCGCGCGGGCGGCTTCGAGCGCGTGGGCTTCGATCGCGATCCGCGGGTGGCGCGGGCGGCCTTGCGCGGCGGCGCGATCGATCGCGTCGCGCGCACGCTGGACGAGGCGTGCGCGGGCGCGGCGATCGCGCTCCTTGCGGTGCCGGTCGACGCGCTCCCCACGCTGATCGACCGCGCGGCGAAGGCGCTCCCGCGCGGCGCCGTGTTGATGGACACGGGCAGCGCGCGAGGCGGCGTGACCGAGGCGCTCGCGCGGGCCGCGAAGCTCGGCGTGCGCGCGGTCGGCGGGCACCCGATTGCGGGCAACGAGGGGCACGGGTTCGCGTCGGCCCGCGCGGAGTTGTTCGATGGCGCCTCGTTCGCGCTGCTGCCGGTGCGCGGCGTCCCGGTGCCGGCGGCGGCGCGCAAGCTCGTGCGCGCGGTGGGCGCGAAGGCGCTCATCGTCACGCCCGCCGCGCACGACCGCGCGCTGGCGCGGACGAGCCATCTCCCCTACTTGATCTCGATGGCGATCGCGGCGAGCGGGGCCGGGGCGGAGAGGCGCGGGCTCGCGGGACCGGGGTTTCGCGGAATGACGCGGCTGGCGAAGGCGGATCCGCGGGTGGCGCTGGCGTACTGCCGGGGAAATCGCAGCGAGGTGTTGCGCGCGTGGGAGACGCTCCGCCGCACGCTCGATCGACAGTTGCGGGGTCGCTAGATCTGCCTTGGGCATGTCGTCCGCAACGGGCGCGCCATGCAGCGGTGAGACGCAGGCATAGTCCCAACCTGCCCCGGGGCAGGTTCGAAGATCAAGGAGACCGCAACTGGACTACAAGTGAGGCAACTGCACTCGCGCTAGGAGAAGGACGGCAGCCAACCGGAACAACCGGGCGCCAAATCGGCTCAAGGGTTGTACTTCCCGAAGTCTTCCGGATCCAGATTCTCGAGAAAGCGCCTTAGCTGCTGCGCCTTCTCCTCCTCGCTCAACTCGTCCTGCTCGCCGGGCTCGGCGAGCAGCTTCTCGTTGACGAAGATGTCGGCGCCGCAGCGCAGCGCGAGCGCGATCGAGTCCGAGGGACGGGCATCGATCGCGACCACTTCGCCGTCCTTCTCGATCACGAGGTGGGCATAGAACGTGTTCTCGCGCAGGTCGGAGATCACGATGCGCGTGACCTTCGCCTTGAGGCCCTCGACGATGGTCGCGAGCAGGTCGTGGGTGTACGGGCGGGAAAAACGTTGCCCCGCCAATTCGCGGGCAATTGCCTGCGCCTCGGCGGGGCCGATCACGATCGGGAGCACGCGCTCCCCGTCCTTTTCCTTGAGGATGAGGATGTGGCTGTCCGCCTGCGGGTCGGGGGCCAGTCCGTTGATCTTGACCTCGATCACCGCCATCGCCGCCTCCCCCTGTGGTCTCGCGCTACGGCTTGCCGGGCTTCTGGTTCTCCACCGGCAGGTCATGCAGCTTTGGGCTCGCATGCTGCGCCGCGTCGTGGTCGCTCGCCTTCCCCAGGTCGCCCGGCAGGTCGAAGTCCGGGGTCTTGTCCGAGCGCATGTTGTCGATCATCCACTGCGCCGACGACACCAGCTCGCTCCGGGGATACTTCGTGAGCAGGTCCTTGAACGACGCCTCAGCCTGATCGTAATCCCTCTTTTCCTCGGACTCAACGAATCCCACCATGAACAGCGCCTGCGGGGCGTATTCGCTCTCCGGGTAGCTGGCCACGACGTTGCGATAGGCGGCGATGCGATCGTCCACGTTCGGCACTTCGCCCGCATCGCGGAACATCTCGACCGCTGACTTCTTGGAGTTGACGGCCTCGTTGATCGCCGCCTCCTCGAGCTTGAGCCCGACCGTGACCTTCGCCTGCTTCAGGCTCGACTGGTAGAAGTCCTGGTTCACCTGCTGCGTGAGCTGGCGGACGATCACCGGCTTGACCTCTTCGATCGGCCGCGCGTGCGCCGCGGTGCGGCCCGTGATCTCGATCAGGTGCCAGCCGAGTGCGGTCTTGATCGGCCCGCGCACCGAGTTCATCGGCGCCGCGAACGCGCTGTCGGCGAGGACCTCCTGCCGGCCGAGCGAGCCGAAGAAGCCGCTCTTCGACACCGGGCCCAAGTCGCCGCCCTTCTCCTTGGTCACGCCGTCGGTCGAGTATTGCTTGGCCAGCGCGGCGAAGTCCCCGCCCTTGGCGAGCAGCCCCTTGACCTTGAGCGCGGTCTTCTCGTCCGCGACCTGGATCTGGCGCACCTGCACCTGCTCCTCGGCCGTGTACTCGCTGACATGCGCGTCGTAGAACGACTGGACGAGCGAGTCCGACGGGGCCGGCGCGTTCTTCATCGCCTCGCCCAGGTAGGTGCGGATCAGCGTGTCGCGGCGATAGTTCTCGAACTGCTTCTGCACCTCGGGACGCTTGTCGACGCCGGCCCTGAGTGCGGTCGCGAGCCACACCTTCTCTTCGAGCAGGCGGTCGATGAACTGGCGCTTCTGCTCGGGCGTGGTGAACTGCCCCTTGTACTGCGGCGGCAGGTCTGCCAGCCGCGCCTCGTAATCCGCCCGCGTCACCACGGTATTCCCCACCCGCGCCAGCACGACCGATCCCGACCGCGTGGCCGCCGCCGAAGCGGAAGCCTTCGCCGCCCGCTTCGTCACCGCCCCGGCCTGCGAGACCGAGCCGACAAGCGCCAGCGAAACGGCCAGCACCATGAAAGTCCCCCGAAAGCCACGCGCGGGGAGCGCCAGCATCCCTTCGCCTCCCTCGCGCCGCATCATGACTTGGCAACCACGCGCACGACCACCGGCGCCTCGACCCCGGCATGGAGCCGC
The DNA here is from genome assembly GCA_046598045.1 of Candidatus Eiseniibacteriota bacterium. Lineage (GTDB taxonomy): Bacteria > Eisenbacteria > RBG-16-71-46 > RBG-16-71-46 > DASYSL01 > JANPEF01. The sequence goes on along the minus strand of JBKJJJ010000113.1, from coordinate 33,139 downwards.
ACGATCACCGTGTGCTCGCCGACGGTCTTGATCGGCTCGGCGATCTCGATCTTCTTCTTGTCGGTGACGATGCCCTGCTTGCCGAACAACTCCGCCAGGTCGGCCGACGTCACCGAACCGAACAGCGTGCCGTCCTCGCCCGCCTTCGCGGTCACCTCGAGCGACACGCCCTTGTACTTCGCGGCGATCGCCTCGGCGGCCTTCTTCGACTTGTCGTTCGCGATGTCGCGCTGCTTCGCCATCTCGATGAACAACCGCGCGGCGCCGCCGCCGGTCGGAATCGCGAGCTTGCGCGGCACGAGGAAATTGCGCGCGTAACCGTTCGCCACCTTGACGGTCGAGCCCTTCTTGCCCAGCCCGTCCACGTCGTCGATCAGGATCACTTCCACAGGTTGCCTCCTTCCGGCTCGTCCCTCTCCGCACGGGGTTCGAGACGCCGGAAATCGAGCCACAGGTCCATCAGGCCCACGCCCGCGCAGGCGAGTGGCAGGATCGGCCACATCGTGAGCAGCGTGAACAGGAACAACAGAGCAATCAGCCCCGGCGTCATGCCATGGGAGACCAGGTACACCTTGACCACCGACAATCCCTGCAGCGCAAACGCGAGGGCGACCGAGCCCGCGAGGTTCACGCCCACCGGCATCACGCGCGGATCGCGCAACGCGATCATCGCCAGGCCGCCGACCAGGAGCCACAGCATGCCGTCCGGCATGCGCAACCGCTCGAACGGAAACGCCGTGGGCAACGGGCGCCTGACCAGGTCCGCCAGCCGGCGCGCGAGGCGCTCGGCGAGATGCACCAGCAGCGCGACCCAGACGAACAGGAACACCGGCAACACGTTCTGCGCGAGCAGGAGTCCGAACTGGATTCCCGAGGCGATGAGCTGTCCCGCCGCGACCTTCTGGTCCGCCGCCATCGGCGTGGACTCGAGCACCGCGAGTTGCCGCGCTTCCTCGGAACGAATCGCTCCCGCCGCCGCGCCGATGAAATCCCGGTACCCGGGAATGATCGGGAACACCGCCGCCAGCAGGATCACCGGCAGGTAAGCCCACGCGCGGCGTTCGAGCGGCGCGCCGGCGCGGTCCGCGAGCCCGAGCATCGCCGCGGCCACGCTACCCGCGGCGAGACACCAGGCCCAGGGCTGGTCCTGCACCCCGAGGGCGAGCAGAGCCCCGATCGTGCCCAACGGCAGCAGCCACCCGAGCGCCGGGAACTGCGTCTGCGTCAGCAACAGCGCGGCCGCGCCCACGACGGGCAACACCGGCCACAACACCATCCACGGCTCGGGCGTGAGCAGCTGCCCGAGCAGGATCAGGCACAGGATGCCGAGCAGCCCCGCGCCGGTCCGGCGGCGAGGGTCGGCGATCCGGATCGTCTCAGCGGTAGAAGTCACTGGAGAACGGCAGCATCGCAAGCACGCGGGCGCGCTTGACCGCGATCGTGATCTGCTTCTGGTGACGCGCGCAGGCGCCGGAGATGCGGCGCGGCACGATCTTGCCGCGGTCGGTGATGAAGCGCGTGAGGCGCTTCTCGTCCTTGTAGTCGACGTAGGGCACCTTCTCCAGGCACAGCTTGCAGAACTTCTTCTTCACCGCACGGGGTTCGCGATCGCGAGCCACGAGTACCTCCTGGTTGGTCCCCGGAGCCTGGCCCCGGGGAGGGCGCCGCGGCTCTCAGCGAGTCGCGTCACCCGTGGTCCATGTCAGAACGGCAGGTCGCCCTCCACCGCCTTGGGCGGCGTGGGCTCCGTCGTCGGTCGGTCCAGGAACTGGACCTGGTCCGCCTTGATCTCGAGCACCGAGCGGCTTGCGCCGCCCTTGGCCTCGAACTTTCGCGTCTGCAGCCGGCCTTCGAGATAGACCGCGCTGCCCTTGTGCAAGTGCTCGGCGCACAGCTCGGCGAGCCGGTGCGACACCAGCACGTTGACGAATCCGGGCACCTCGCTCCACTGGCCCTCCGCGTCCTTCACCGGGCGATTGAACGCCACGGTGAACATCGCGACCGGCACCTGCGTCGAGGTGTATCGAATCGTGAAGTCGCGCGTGACACGCCCGGCCAGCATCACCCGGTTGACGCGCGGCAGCTTCAGGTCCGACACGGCCCGTGGGCGAGAACTACTCGCCCGCCTCCGCGGCAGCCGGAGCCGCAGCAGCCGGCGCGGCATCCGGAGCCGTTGCAGCCGGAGCCGTTGCAGCCGGAGCGGCGGCGGCCGGAGCCGCCTCGACCGGCGCCGGACGCGGCGTCGGGTTGATGCCCGTGCCGAGCATCGAATTCTCGCCATCGACCGGCGCTTCCCACTCGGGGCCGGCGATGACGGTCATGACGCGCATGACGCTGTCGTTGAGGCGCAGGCGACGCTCCAGCTCCTTGACCACCTCGCCCGACGACTCGTGCTTGATCAGCGTGTACACGCCGTCGCGCTTCTTGTTGATCTCGTAGGCCAGGCGCTTGCGACCCCAGCGCTGCAGGTCGAGGATCTTGCCGCCGTTGGTCGTGATCAGGTTCGACGTCTTCTCGACTTCCTCGTTGACCTGGTTCTCATCGAGACCCGGATCCAGGATGAACACGGTTTCGTACTCGTGCACTCGATCACCTCTCCCCTTCCGGGGCGTTTTCGCGCACTGCGCGCGGTCTTGCGTTGAAGCGATTCATCCCTGCCACGATGCCTTCGCGCGCCCACAGGAGGCTGGCCTCGCAGGCGGCGTCCAGCACGCCCTCGAGCGCCGCTTCCTCCCCGGGCGCGAATCCCGAGAGCACGTGGTCCACCAGTTGCTGCCCGTCGCCCGCCTCGCCCACGCCGACCCGCAGTCGCGCGTAGGCATCGCTGCCCAGGCCCTCCGCCACCGACGCCAGGCCGTTGTGCCCGCCGTCACCGCCCCGCGCCCTGAGCCGAAGCTGTCCGAGCGGGAGGTAGATGTCGTCCACCACCACCAGGACCCGCTCGACCTCGAGACCGCGGCGCTCGCGGTATTCCTCGAGCGCGCGTCCGCTCGCGTTCATGAACGTGAGCGGCGTGAGGAGCACGAGCGACCGCTCGGGATCCCCGGGCACGCGGGCCGCCCAGGAGGCGTAAGTCCGCGTGGTCTCCTCCGGCCGGGCTTGCAGGCGTTCGACCAGGAGATGCACCACTTCGAAGCCGACGTTGTGGCGCGTGCCGGCGTAGTCCGGACCGGGATTGCCCAGCCCGACCACGACCAGCGTCACCATGCGAGAGGTCTACCCCTTGCCCTTGTCGCCCTTTTCGGCCTTCTCGGCGTCGTCACCCTTGCCCTTGGCGATGACCTCGGGCTCCGTCGACGTCGCCGCCGCGCCCGCGACCGGCTCGACCATGACGGTCGGCGGCACCACGGTCGCGATCGTCATGTCGAGATCGGACAGGATCACGGCATTGGTCACCGACAGGTCGCGGACATGCACCGAGTCGCCGATCGCGAGGCGCGTGACATCGGCGTCGATGTGCGCGGGGATCTGCGTCGGGAGGCACTCGACCTCGACCGTGCGGGTGATGTGCTCGAGGATGCCGCCGCCATTCTTCACGCCGTCGGGGACGCCGATCAGGTGGACGTTGACCTCGACGGTCACCTTCTCGGTGAGCGAGATGTGGTGGAAGTCGAGATGGAGGATGTCGTGCGAGATCGGGTCGCGCTGGACTTCGCGGATGATCGCGGTCTGCTCGGCCGCGCCATCGAGGCGGAGCGCCACGATGACGTTGCCGCCCGCGTGCGCGTTCTTGAGCGCGAGCTCGAATTCTTTCTTCGGGACAGCGAGCGCGGTCGGGGTTTCACCGGAGCCGTAGATCACTCCGGGAATCTCGCCGGCGCGACGTGCCTGCCGGGCTGGGCCCTTGCCCGTGCCCGGGCGGACCCGTCCCGCGAGGGGAACGATGGCCATGGAATGCCTCCTTCAGACAGCCCGGGTCGGATTGAACCGCCCGGGGGCCAGTGTGTTTTCGGTTGTCAGACGAAGAGTGAGCTGAGCGTACGCTCTTCGTGGATGCGACGAATCGCCTCTCCCAATAGTCCGCCCGCCGACAGCACCGTGAACTTCTCGTTCAGGCGCCGCGGATCGTGCGGAATGGTGTCGGTCACCACGATCTCGCGGATGGGCGAGGCGAGGAGCCGTTCGGCCGCGCCGTCGGGCAGGACGGCGTGCGTGACGCCCGCGTAGATGTCGCGCGCGCCGTTGGCCTTCATCGCGTCGGCCGCCTCGCAAAGCGTGCGGCCGGTGCTGATCACGTCGTCGAAGAACACCACGTTCTTGCCCTCGACGTCGCCGATGATGTTCATCACCTCGACCGAGTCCGCGGACGGACGCCGTTTGTCCACGAGGGCCAGTTCCGCCCCCAGGCGCTTGGCGTACGCGCGCGCCATCTTGACCGAGCCGATGTCCGGCGCGACGACGACGAGTTCCCCGAGCTTCTTCCTCAGGAAGTACTCGATCATCACCGGCGCCGCATACAGGTGGTCGAACGGGATGTCGAAGAACCCCTGGATCTGCGGCGAATGCAGGTCCATGGAGATCATCCGGTCCGCACCGGCCACCGTGATCAGGTTCGCCACGAGCTTGGCGGTGATCGGCACCCGCGGCTGGTCCTTGCGATCCTGGCGCTCGTACCCGTAGTAGGGCACCACCGCGGTGACGCGGCGGGCCGACGCGCGCTTGCACGCGTCGAGCATGACCAGGAGCGACATCATGTTCTCCGCCGGCGGCATGGTCGGCTGCACCACGAACACGTCCAGCCCGCGGATGTTCTCGTCGATCCGGACCCGGATCTCGCCGTCCTCGAACTGGCCGATGGTCGCCAGGCCGAGCTCGACGCCCAGGTGATCGCAGATGCGTTGCGCCAGCTCGGGGTTCGCGGTTCCGGTCAGGATCTTGAGCGTGTCCAACGATCCCCTTCGCTCCTCGTCCTCGGCCAACATCGACGCAGTATCCGCGCTTCGCGCGCGACGCTGCGCCATCTCCAAGAGGACCAAGCGTCTCATGCCTGGACCATGCTCGGGCTCCCAGTCCATCGTCGGCCACCTTGCGGTCGGGGGACTTGTGCAGAGGGTCCCGCCACTCCGCGGGACGCCGAGGGAGGCTTTGCGCGCTGCGCCGGGCTCCGGCCAAGAGGATGGCTGGGGAGCCAGGATTCGAACCTGGACGGGCGGCTCCAAAGGCCGCTGCGCTACCATTGCGCTACTCCCCAATCGGGGAGTGCGTAAATTAGCACGCTGTCGTCAGATCGGTCAACCTTCAGGGCAGCGTGGCGACGGAATCCCGGGGATTCATGAGGTTGGCGTCGAAGACCACGAGCCGGACCTGGTGGGGCGGCGTAAACCCTACTGCCTGCGTGCGATCCGAGTCCGGTGAGGCCCACAGGCAGTCCGCCGTCCCGGTCCCCGGGTCGAGCGCGTAAAGGTCGCCCCCGGGCGACACCGTCCCGAACTGGTGTCCGACGATCACCCAGGCCTTCGACGCGTCGAGCCAGCCGACGGCCTTGGGCGAGTCCTCCCGGTGCAGGGAGTCGACCAGCACCATGCGATAGCCGTCCCCGCGCGCGCGATCGGTGACATAGAGGTCGGCGCGCTCCTCGAACTCGACCGGATAGAGCACGAGCGCGCGCGCGGAGTCGGGAGAGAGGGCGATGAGGGATTGATAGGCGCCACTGCCGAAGTCGGGGGGCGACCCCGGGACGCGCTCGAACAGCACGGTGGCGGGCGCGCTGGTGTGGCGCGCGGTCGGCCGGACGAGGAAGACCGCGAGCAGTAACAGCAACACGCCCGCGGCCACCGCGATTTCGAGCATTCGGCGCCGGGTCATGGCGCCAATCTACACCCGCCGGGAGGCGGGGTGTGAGGCGGGTCGAGAAATCTTGAGCCGGCTGCGACCCGCCCGTTTCAGTCGGCAAAAATCTCGGATTCGTCGTACTCCTGCGGGCTCGCGCCCCGCCCCTTCTCTTCCTCGTACTTGCCGATGATCACGGTTTCGATGTGCTGGCGCATTTCCTTGGTGATGGGGTGCGCCAGGTCCTGGTGCTTGCCGTCGGGGCGCTTGCGGCTGGGCATCGCGACGAACATGCGGTTGTTGTTGCCTTCAATGACCTTGAGTCCCCGGATCACGAAACAGTTCTCCAGGGTGATGCTGGCAAAAGCCTTGAGCTTGGCGTCGTCCCGTAGCGAGACACGGACTTCCGTGATTCGCAGCATTGGTGGTCCACCTCTGGCAGGCGATTCCATCGCCGGCCCCCGATACGCACTGGGGAGCGTATCGGCCGGGAGTGTGCGTCGGCGCAGACAACCCTGCTCGGGCTGTCCAGAGGGCGCTCACCGACGCGGTCGCGAACCCACTCGCATCGAGCGGGCCACGTAAACCCTGAGACCTGTGCTGCCCAACCCGGCCGCGGCGCGCTTCAGGTCGCGCGTCGAGTCCGAGACCCCGAATACCGCTGATCCACTGCCCGACATCCGGACTGCCTGAACCCCGCTAGCTCGCAACGCCGCAAGGGCTTTGCGGACCGCCGGGGTGTGCGGCAGGACCACGGTTTCGAGATCGTTTGAAAAATTCTTCTTAAACTTTGATCCGCCAATCACTTCGGACCGAAGTTGTAGAAGCCTAGCCATCCGCTTCCAACCTGTCAACCGGCTTTTCGGGATGACGTACCGGCCGTAGGTCCATTTGGTCGAGACCACGACGTTTGGTACCAAAATCAACACCCGAAGCGGTGGCGCGATCGGCGCCAGCGGGAAGAGTTGCTCGCCGCGCCCCGTCGCGAATGCCGGACTGGGGCCGAGGAAGAACGGGACGTCGCTCCCGCGGCTCTGGGCGACCTCTGCCAGGCGCGCCCGCGGCACGCGCCGGCGCCACAGGAGCGCAAGACCGCGCAAGGTCGCGGCCGCGTCGCTCGATCCGCCGCCCAGGCCCGCGCCGTGGGGCACGCGCTTGGTGAGGCGGATGGCAGCTCCGCGCGTCTCGCCGAGCGCGGCCGCGAGCGCATGCGCCGCGCGCAGCACGAGGTTGGCGCGCGTCCTCGGGACGCCGCGCGCCTCGGGGCCGTCGACGGCGAGCGTGAAGCCGCGCGCGCGGGGCGCGAACTCGAGCGTGTCGTGGAGCGAGATCGCGCACAGCGTGGTCGCGATCTCGTGGTAGCCGTCGGGGCGCTTCGGCCCGACCAGGAGCCCGAGATTGACCTTGGCGTAGGCGTCGAGACGCACCGCGCGCGCGCGCGCCACGGCGGGCGGCCGCGCCGCAGAGGGCGGCTGCGCCGCGCGGCGCCGGCTCACCGCAGGTAGAGCACGACGGCGACGGTGGCGAGCCACAGCAGGACCGAGACGATCAGCGGCCGATCGGCGATCACGGTCGAGGAGGGATCCTCGCCCTCGTCCCCCACCCGCGTGAGCCACAGGTAGCGGAACACGCCGTAGGCCACGAACGGGACGGTCCACAGGAGCGCCGTGGTATGGAACTTCTCGACCGTGCCCGGCCAGATCGTGTAGATCGCATACGACACGAGCGTCGTCGCCGCGCAGACGGTGACCAGCGTGTCGAGGAACGGGGCGTTGTACGAGAGCAGCACGCGACGCCGGCCCTCGGCCTCCCCGGTGTCCTGGTGGAGCAGCTCCTGCCGACGCTTGCCGCATGCCATGAAGAGCGCGAGGAAGAACGTGCACATGAGGAGCCACGGCGAGAGCTCGACGTCCGGCCGGAGCGGGCGTAGCAGCTCGACGCCGGCGATGGCGCGCAGTACGAAGCCGCTCGCGATCGCCATCACGTCGACCAGCACGACGTTCTTGAGGCCCAGTGAGTAGGCCAGGTTGAGCCCGAAGTAGCCCGCGGCCGTGGCCGCGAACCACGGGCCGAGGAACCACGACAGCGCCGCCGCGACCGCGCCCACGATCACGAACTCCACCCACGCCGCGCCGACCGGGAGCCGGCCCGAGGCGATCGGCCGCAGGCGCTTGCGCGGGTGAAGCCGGTCCGCCTGGGCGTCGCGCAGGTCGTTGAACAGGTAGACCGCGCCCGAGAGCAGCGAGAACGCGAGGAACCCGAGCGCCGCCCGGCCGAGCGCCCGCGGATCGGCGAGCGTGCCCGCGAACAGCACGCCCGCGAACACGAGACCGTTCTTGACCCACTGCGTCGGCCGGAGCGCCTCGAGGTACGCGTTCACGCGCTCAGCGCCCGCCGCCCGTCGTCCCGCCCGCGGCCAGGATCGCGCGCTCGGTGGCCGGCGGCGTGCCCGCGGGCCCGTAGAGCGCGGCCTCGGCGAGCGCGCACAGCGCGTGCCCGAGCGTGATGTGCGCCTCCTGCACGTGCGGCGTGTCGTCCGAGGCGACCACGAACGCATGGTCGCACAGGTCGGCGAAGTCGATGCCCTTCGAGCCGGTGAACGCGACCGTGGTCACGCCGTTCGCGCGCGCCCACTCGACCGCCTTGCGGCAGTTCGCCGAGCGTCCGCTGGTCGTGAGCACGAACAGCACGTCGCCCGGCCGCGCCTGCGCCTCGAGCTGGCGCGAGAACACCTCGTCGTACGAGAAGTCGTTCGCGATCGCGGTGAGCGCGCTGGTGTTGGTCGTCAGCGCCATCGCGGGCAGCCCGGGGCGATGCAGGTAGAACTTGCCGGAGAGCTCGGCCGCGATGTGTTGCGCGTCCGCGGCCGACCCACCGTTGCCGCAGGTGAACAGCGTCTGTCCCGCGCGCAGGCGGTTTGCCAGCAGCGCGGAGACCGCGGCGAGGCGCGGCGCCTCGGACGCGGCGAGCGCGGCCAGCGTCGCCGCCGTGGTGTCGAGGTAGCGCCGCGCGTCGGCGGCGAGATCGGCGGCTGTGGTCTCAGGCATGGGTGGCTCCACGCGCGGGCGCCGCGCGATCGTAACGTTCGAGAGCATCCTGCCAGGTCGGGAGTGGCGCCCCGAGCGCCTGGTCGGCCTTCGTGGTGTCGAGCACGGAATATCCCGGCCGGAGCGCCGGGCGATTGAGTTCGAGCGTGGTCGTGCGCTTGAGCGGCACCGCCGCGCCGGAGCGGCGCAGGATCTCGGCGGCGAACTCGTACCAGGTGCACTCGCCCTGGTTCGCGAGGTGGTACGTGCCCGGCGCGGCGCTCGCGGCGAGGCGTACGAGCGCGGGCGCGAGATCGAACGTGAACGTCGGCCGCCCGCGCTGGTCGTCGACCACCGAGAGCGGCTGGCCGGCGGCTATGCGCGCCTTGATCGCGGCGACGAAGTTGCGCCCCAGGGGCCCGCACAGCCACGACACGCGCACGATCCAGTGCCGGGACACGATGCGGCGCACCGCGTCCTCGCCCAGCAGCTTGGTGCGGCCATAGACATTGAGCGGCGACGGGTGCGCCTCGGGCGGGATCGGGCTCTGCGCGCTGCCGTCGAACACGTAGTCGGTGCTGAGGTAGGTCATGTGCGCGTCCCAGCGGAACGCGAGCGCGGCCACACGCTCGGTCGCGACGGCGTTCGACGCGCGGGCGCGGGCCTCGTCCTTCTCGCAGCCGTCGACGTCGGTGTAGGCGGCGAGGTGGATGACCTGCTCGGGCGTCCAGCCGCCGAGCCAGGCCTCGAGCGTGCCCTTCTCCTCCAGCGGCGCGTCGGCATGGCGCGGCGCGCGCACGTCGTGGCCGGCCTGGGCGAGCAACGGGAGGAGATCCTGGCCGAGCATGCCGTGACCGCCGGTGACGAGGATGCGCATGGGATGGGCCGGGCGCGGAGCGCTCGTCTGCCTCAGGCCAGCTCGACCCGGCTCGAGTCGCCCACCATGATGTGGTGCGCGCGCGGCCGGTCCGGGCTCTTGGTGACGACGACGTCCTTGCCGATCAGGCTCGAGTCGATGCGCGTCGGCACGTCCTCGATCACGCTGCGCTCGAGCACGATCGAGTGCTCGACCTCGGCGCGCGAGATGCGCGCGCCCTCGGCGATGGCTGTGAACGGGCCGACGTACGCGTCCTCCACCACCACGCCCGGGCCGAGGATGAGCGGCCCGCGCAGGCGCGAGCGCACCACCCGCGCGCCCTTTTCGATCACGACCGCGCCCTCGACCACCGAGGCCTGGTCGACCTCGCCCTCGATGCGCGTCTCCCAGTGCGACATCGCCATGCGGTTGGCCTCGAGCATGTCCTCGAGCTTGCCGGTGTCCTTCCACCAGCCGGTGATCACATGCGAGCGCACGGTCTTGCCGTGGTCGATCAGCCACTGCAGCGCGTCGGTGATCTCGAGCTCCCCGCGCGGGCTGGGCTTGATGCCGTCGACCGCCGCCCACACGCTGCTCGTGAACATGTACACGCCGACCAGCGCGAGGTTCGATTTCGGCGCCTTCGGCTTCTCCTCGAGGCGCAGCACGCGCTCGCCCGCGAGCTCGGCGACGCCGAAGTCCTGCGGGTTCGGCACCGGGACGAGCAGGATCTGCGCGTCCGGGCGGTGCTGCTCGAACTCCTTGACGAAGCCGGTGATGCCCTCGCGCAGGAAGTTGTCGCCCAGGTACATGACGAACGGGTCGTCCTCGAGGAACGGCTTCGACTCCTTGACCGCGTGGGCCAGGCCGAGTGGCGCCGATTGCTGGATGTAGGTGACCTTCGCGCCGAAGCGCGATCCGTCCCCCACCGCCTCGCGGATTTCGGCGTGCGTGTCGCCGACCACGATGCCGATCTCGCTGATGCCCGCCTCGACGATGGCCTCGAGGCCGTAGAACAGGATCGGCTTGTTCGCCACCGGCACCAGTTGCTTGGCGCTCGTGTGCGTGATCGGGCGCAGCCGCGTGCCGCGGCCGCCGGAGAGAATGAGTCCCTTCAACGGGCCTCCCGCGTGCGGTTCATGTCCAGGTCTCGGCCATCGCGCTGTCGAGCCGCGCCGCCAGGAACTCCGCCATCTTGCGCAGTTGATCAGGCACCTGCGCCACGTCCTTGCCGCCGCCCTGCGCGAGATTCGGCTTGCCGCCGCCGCCCACGCCGCCGGCCTTGAGGATGTCGCCGGCAAGCAGCGCCTTGGACGACGCCAGGTCGTCGGTCACGACCGCGAGCCACGCCACCTTGCCGTCGCCCACGCACGCGAACGCGGCCGCGCCGGTGCCGAGCACGCCGCGCGCGACGTCGGCGGCCTCGCGCAACGCGCCGCCGTCAGCGGGCGGCAACGTGCCCACGACCCACGCGCCCTTCTGCCCGTCGACTTTTTTCACGGCGAGCGTCCTGACCGCATCGAGGAGGCCGCCCTTCCTGCTCTCCTCGAGCTCGGCCTTGAGCGCGGCGAGCTCGGAGAGCAGCTGCGCGACGCGCGCGGGGGCATCGGCGGGGCTGGCGTTGACCGCGCGCGCGATCTCGGCGAGGCGGCGTTCCTCGGCGCGCGTCCAGTCGACCAGCAGCTGGCCCGTCACCGCCTCGAGCCGGCGCGTGCCGCTGGCGATCGAGCTGTCCTCGAGGATGCGGAACAGGCCGATGTCGCCGGTGCGCGCGACGTGCGTGCCGCCGCAGAGCTCGGCCGAGACGAGATCGCCGTGCGCATCGTCGACGATCCGGATGACGCGCACCTCGTCCTCGTACTTCTCGCCGAAGAGCGCGATCGCGCCCGAGTTGCGCGCGTCCTCGAGCGTGTGGTGCTCGACCACGACCGGGTGGTTCGCGAGCACCGCGCGATTGACATCGTCCTCGACCGCCGTGATCTGCGCGGGCGTCGTGGCCTCGAAGTGCGAGTAGTCGAAACGCAGGCGATCGGGCGCGACCAGCGAGCCGGCCTGCAGCACGTGCGTGCCGAGCACGCGCCGGAGCGCGGCGTGCAGCAGGTGGGTCGCGGTGTGGTTCCGGCGCGTGGCGGCGCGCGGGTCGGCGTCGACCTGGGCGCGGACTTCACTCACGGGCATCGTGCCCTCGAGCAGGCGCGCGCGATGGATGATCGCGTCGCCGTCCCTGCGCACGTGCACGACCTCGAGCCGGACGATTCCGGAATCGTTTCTGCCCTCGAGCGTGCCCGCATCGGCGACCTGCCCGCCCGACTCGGCATAGAACGGCGTCGACTCGAGCACGAGCTCGACTTCGCCCATGCCGAGCACGCGGTAACGGGTCACGCGCGCGACCGCGGTCAGTGTCTCGTAGCCGACGAACTCCGATTCCTGGACGTCCTCGAGCCAGATCCACTCGGGTCCGACGTCGTCCTCGGCGGCCTTCCGGCCGAACTTGGTCGCCTTGCGCGCCCGCTCCCGTTGCGCGGCCATCGCGGCATCGAAGCCGGCGCGATCGATCCCCATGCCCTTTTCGAGGGCAATCTCTTCGGTCAGCTCGACCGGGAAACCGTAGGTGTCGTAGAGCTCGAACACCTCCTCGCCGCGCAGGATCTTCTCGCCCGTCCTGTGGGCTTCGCTGGCGAACACTTTCTCCAGCTGCAGCAATCCGCGGTCGAACGTGCGCAGGAAGTTCTCCTCCTCGCGCCCGATCACCGCGGCGATGCGCTTGCGCGACTCCCCCAGCTCGGGGTAATCGGCGAGGAACGAGTCCACCACGACCTCGGCCGCGCGCGAGAGGAACGGTCCGGTCAGCCCGAGCAGGCGGCCATTGCGCGAGGCGCGCCGCAGCAGGCGCCTGAGCACGTAGCCTCGGCCCTCATTCGACGGGGCGATGCCCTCGGCGAGCGCGAACGTCAGCGCGCGCACGTGATCGGCGATGATCGCCAGCGCGACCCCCTGGGGGTCGTCGGGCCGGCCGAGCTTCGGCAGCGTGGTGAGGCCCGCGAGCCTCGCGACCTCCTCGATCACGGGCGCGAACAGGTCGGTGCCGAAGATCGAGTCCGCGCCCTGCACGATCAGTGCGAGGCGCTCGAGGCCCATGCCCGTGTCGATGCCTGGCCGCGCGAGCAGCGGCATCGAGCCGTCGGCCTGCGCGTCATACTGCGGGAACACGTTGTTCCAGAACTCCATGTAGCGCGGGCAGTCCGCCCCGGGCGCGCACTTGCCGCCGCAGGTGCAGGCCTCGGGCCCGAGATCGTAGTACATCTCCGAGCACGGGCCGCACGCGCCCGTGCCGCCGGCCGGGCCCCAGAAGTTGTCGGCCTTGCCGAGCGCCACGATGTGGTCCGGCGCAACGCCCAACTCGAGCCAGAAGCCGCGCGCCTCCTCGTCCGCGGGCGCCTGGCCGCCCTCGCCGTTGAACACGGAGACGTGGATGCGGTCGATCGGCAGCCCGAGTTCGACCGTGCTGAACTCCCACGCGAACGCGATCGCCTCGGCCTTGAAGTAGTCGCCGAACGAGAAATTGCCGAGCATCTCGAAGAACGTGTCGTGGCGCGGCGTCCGGCCCACGTTGTCGACGTCGGTCAGGCGCAGGCACTTTTGAATGGAGACCGCGCGGCGGTACGGCAGGCGCTCGGGGTCGAGCCCGAAGTAGGGCTTGAACTGCACCATGCCCGCGGTGGTGAACAGCAGGGTCGGGTCGCCCAGCGGCGCCAGCGGCGACGAGGGCACGACGGTGTGGCCGCGGGCCGCGAAGTAGTCGCGGAAGCGTCGTCGGAGTTCGCTGGACGTCATCTTGCGCATGCGGCGCAGTTTACAGGATTGGGGCGCGCTAATCGAGGATCAGGAAGCGGGCGCTGGCGCGGCCGAACGGGGTGGTCACGCGGGCGAAGTAGATCCCGCGCTGGACCGCGCGCCCCGCGTCGTCGCGGGCGTCCCACGATTCGATGGTCGAGCCGCGGGGCAGCTCGCGATCGCCCAGGCCCCGAACCCGGCGACCGAGGACGTCGAAGATCTCGATCCGCGCCGCGCCGGCCGCGGGCATCTCGACCAGGAGGCCGCGACCCCCGCCCAGCGGCGTCGATCCGACTTCGCGCAGGCTCACGACTCCCAGCGGAGCGGGGCCGATGTTGCCCACGCCCGGCGCGCGGGCGAGCGCGCCCGCAGGGTTCGCACGCGTGATCGGCGCGTCGGCCGGGACCTGTTCGATGCTGCCCTCGACCGCGCTCACGGTCACCCGCGCCCAGGCCTGGAGAGGCTGATTCGCGATCCGCACGTCGAACGTGGCGGGCAGCGGGAATCCGCCCCCGAGCACGGGCCAGGGCACGTTGATCGTGCCCGACTGGTACCCGAGCGGCACCGTCGCGGGCAGCCCGACCGCCTGTGGCGCAACCGGAGTCTCCTGCAGCCCGACCACGCGCACGACCTCGAGGTCGGCCTGCCGGCCCACCCCGGCGTCGACGCCGATCATGAGCTGGATCCGGTCGCCGACACGCGCCTTCGGGGTGGACGCGTCGACCGAGCGCACGGGATTCGGCGCGGCCAGGTCGAACGACCCGTCGGGGTGCCAGATCATCTGCCGGAACTCGATGATCGAGATGTCCTCGCCCGCGCCAGTCGGCGGGTTGAACTGGGGCGGCGCGTCATAGGCATGCACGACGCAGAAATAGTCGGACGGCGTCACCGGGGCCGACTCTCTGAAGTGCTCGGAGGCGAACCAGTACTCGGGCTCGAGATTGTAGTCGTAGGGCACGTCCTTCTTGCCCTGGAGCATGAAGGAGATCGGGCCGTGCACCTGCCAGGGGCCGGTCGCGGGTACGAGCGCGGTGTTCCACAGGATGCCGTAGAGGCCGAGGTCGCCGGTGGTGAACATGTTCCACAAGCCGTCATGCTGGAACACGTGGGGCGACTCGAGTGTCGAATTGCCGGTCGGGCTGTAGGTGTCCCACAGCGCGCCGACGTCGCTCCAGGCGCCTCCCGGCCCGGTCGACGATTGGGCGACGCCGACCACGTAGTTGTACTGGTCGCTGCGCGGCCGCGCCGTGTAATAGAGCAACCACGGTGTCCCCGCCGGCGCGCCGGCCGGCGGCGGCAGAACGAACGGATCCCGAAAGTCGGCGGTCCCGCCCGGGAGCGTCGGGATGCACAGCGCCCAGGGGGCGCCCGGCAGGCCGTTGCCCGCGCACGCCGCCCAGACCGGCTGGGGCACGCGCGTCCAGGTCCGCAGGTAGGCGTCGGTCGAGTACGCCGCCCCGATGACCTGCGTGCGCGGCACCCAGTCCTCGGCGCCGCTCGAGAGCTGGGCGTCCACCACGCCGGTGTAGAACATCCAGTACACGCCGTTCTTCTCGACCACGCTCGGGGCCCAGACGTGGTGCGCGTCGAACGAGCCCGGCTGCACGGTGAGCACCGTGTCGAGCGGGAACCAGACCTCGAGGTCGGTCGACATGGCGTGGCCGAACGTGGTCTCGTTCAGGATCTCCGTCGCGCCCGCGAGGTAGTGCCGCGGCGAGAAGCGCCGCACCCGGGTGTAGAACAGGTGGTACCAATCGCCCTTCTTGATGAGCGAGAAATCCTTGCAGCGGTACGACGGGTCCGGATAGTTGAGGAGCGGGGCGACGAACTTCGCGCGCGGGGTCGACAGCGGATCGTAGACGCGCTGCGCCCGCGCCATTCCGGCCACGGAGACCAGGCACAGCACGACCAGCACGGCGAACGCACGGGGGGACGGCTTGGACACGAACGCGATCCTGTCGAAACCTGCGAGAGCGGCAGACGTACTCTGGATGGGGCGCGACAACCGGGCGGAACGCGCCGCGGGGAGTGTAGCCAATTCCCGACAGGGGCGGTAGCGCGGTGGTGGGATTTCTGGGCCGTCTTCGGGTGGGCTATTCGGGGCCGGATCCACCCGGGTCGGGCGGGACCGGATCGGCGCGGGCAGCGGCGTCCAGCGCCTCGGCCACGGTCCCGTAGTCGAAGCCCCGGCGCGCCATTGCGGCTGCACAGCGCGCCCGGCGCTGGCGCGGGTCGAGCGCGTGGTGCCGCCGCCAGAGCGGGGCCAACGCGCGTTCGGCCCGGGCCCGCTCCCCCACGCCGCCGAGCCGACGCAGGGCCGCCCCGGCATCGCCGCGCTGGGTTTCGTCGACCAGGGACTCGGCGTCGAGCTCAGCGAGTGCCTGCTCGGCGTCGGGATCGGACACGCCGCGGCGCTTGAGCTCCTGGCGGATGACGCGCAGGGCGACCGCGCGCCGGGCCAGCTTCGATCTCACGAACGCCTTGGCGTACTCGACGTCGTCGACCAGACCGACGCGCGCGAGCCGGTCGAGGGCGGCGGCTACCGCCTCGGGTCCGTGCTCGCGCTCGATCAGTTTGCGTGCGAGATCCCGCCGGGTCTTCCGGGAGCGATCGAGCAGGCGCAGCGCTGCTTCGCGCGCCTTGTCGACGTCCCGGGGAGAGACCTCGGCGTCGATGGGTGTCGGGCTCATCGCGGGCTCAGCGACGGGCCTTCTCGGCGCCTCCGGCCACGCCGTTGGCCACGCCCGCGCCCACGGCCATCGCCTCCTCGGTGGGCGACGCCGCCGCGGCCACGGCACCGATCCCGAGATCCTTGCGGAGCTTGGTCTCGAGATCCGCGCGCACGTCGGCGTGCTCCTTGAGGTACTGACGCGCATTTTCGCGGCCCTGGCCGAGGCGTTCGTTGCCGTAGCTGAACCACGTGCCGAGCCGGGTGACGTGGCCCTTGTCGAGGCCCATGTCGAGCAGCTCGCCCTCGCGCGAGATCCCGATGTTGTAGAGGATGTCGAACTCGGCCTCGCGGAACGGCGCGGCGACCTTGTTCTTGACCACCTTGACGCGCGTGCGGTTGCCGACCACGGCGTCGCCCTCCTTGAGCGAGGCGATGCGGCGGATGTCCATGCGCACCGAGGCGTAGAACTTGAGCGCGCGGCCGCCGGCGGTGGTCTCCGGGTTGCCGAACGTGACGCCGATCTGCATGCGGATCTGGTTGATGAAGATCACCGTGGTCTTGCTCTTGGAGATCGACCCGGTGAGCTTGCGCAGCGCCTGCGACATGAGCCGCGCCTGCAGGCCCATGTGCGAGTCGCCCATCTCGCCCTCGATCTCGGCCCGCGGCACCAGCGCCGCCACCGAGTCGACCACGACGACGTCGACCGCGCCCGAGCGCACGAGCTGGTCGGCGATCTCGAGCGCCTCCTCGCCGGTGTCCGGCTGGGAGACGTGCAGGTCATCGAGGTTGACGCCCAGCTTCTGCGCGTACGCGGCGTCGAGCGCGTGCTCGGCGTCGATGAACACGGCGTTGCCGCCGTTCTTCTGCGCGTTCGCGATGATGGTGAGCGCGAGCGTGGTCTTGCCCGACGATTCGGGGCCGTAGATCTCGATCACGCGGCCGCGGGGCACGCCGCCCACGCCGAGCGCGAGGTCGAGACCGATGGACCCGGTCGAGATCACTTCGACGGGGATCGCGCCCTGCCCTTCCCCGAGCCGCATGATGGCCCCCTTCCCGAACTGCTTCTCGATCTGCTGGACTGCGAGGTCGAGGGCCTTCGACCGTTCCTTGGCGGATGGCGTCGGATGATTCATGAGGCGCTGTCTCCTTTTCCGGGAGCGGGGTAGAGCCGGGTTCGGCTCAGGGGACCCGTGGGGCGATCGCCCCGAAAGCCGCCCTGCGAGCGGCCACGGGAGGCATTGTACACATTTGTGCAGTAGGCGCAACCGAAGATTTTTGGGCCCCCGGCCATCGCCCCGGGGGAGGCTCCCCCGAACGCAGATCACCTTAGGGCAGGCCGGGGACAGAACTAGCCCGGGGTCAGCGGCGCCCGCCCGATCACCTCGTACCGCGCCCCGCCCGGATCGAGCGTGCTCTTGACCACGAGCAACTCGCGCACGTCGAACCCCGCGCCCGGAAACTCCGCCCCCGCGAAGCGCCGCGCCACCGCCGGCCCGTCCGCCGCGTCGCGCACGCGCCCGAGCGTGAGGTGGGGCGCGAACGGCTTGTCCGCGGGCGCGAAGCCCTCGCGCGCGAGCGCGGTCTCGAGGCCGCTCGCCAGGCGCGTGAGCGCGCTCGCGCCCTCGGCCGCGCCGAGCCACAGCACGCGCGGGCGCCGCGCGTCGGGAAACATGCCCGGCGCGCCCAGCCGCACGGTGAACGGCGCGGCGCCCCCCGCGGCCGCGGCGGCGGCCCGGCGCGCGGCCTCGACTTGCGCCGGCGCAAGTGCGCCGAGGAAACGCAGCGTGTAATGGAGATTCGCCGGGCGCACCCAGCCGACGCCGTCGCCGGGCTGCTTGAGCGCATCGATCGCGGCCGCGAGACGAAGGACCACGTCATTCGGCGGGAAGACCGCGAGGAATGTGCGCGTGGGATCCATGGCGGTCAGCGCGGCGTGAACAGCGCGCCCGGGGAGGTCGCCGGCAGGCCGAGCAGGCGACGGCGCATGAGCTCGAGTGCGGCGGTGACCGATCGCTCGCGCACCTGCGCGCGGTTGCCGAACAGGCGCATCGGGCGATGGTACACGCCGTCCGGCGTGCAGGCCGCGACGTGCACGGTGCCGAGCGGCTTCTCCGGCGTGCCGCCGTCGGGCCCGGCGATGCCGGTGACGCCGATGCCGCACGCCGCGCCGAAGCGCTGCGCGACGCCCACCGCGAGCTCGCGCGCCACCTCCGCGCTGACCGCGCCGTGCGCGGCGAGCGTGGCCTCGGAGACGCCGCACAATGCGACCTTGGCCGCGTTCGAATAGCAGATCACGCCGCCGTCGAACGACGCCGACGCGCCCACGATCTCGGTGAGCCGCCCGCCGAGCAGGCCGCCGGTGCACGACTCGGCGACCACCAGCCGCCAGCCGCGCTCGCCCAGCAGGTCGAGCACGACGCGCTCGAGCGCGCGATCGTCGATGGCGTACACGTATTCGCCCGCGCGCTCGACCACGACCTCGCGCACGCGCTGGGCGAGCGCGGCGCGCGTGGCGGCGTCGGCGCCCGTGGGCAGCGCCACGCGCACGTCCACGCCGCCGAGGCCGGGCAGGTACGCGACCCACGCGCCGTCGACGATCGTCGAGAGGTCGGCGAGGCGTTGCTCGAGCACCGACTCGGCGATGCCGACCGTGCGCACGAGCGCGTACTCGACGACGTCGCCGCTCGCCGCGCGCACCATCGGCGCGAGGAATTGCCGCGCGAGCTCGCGCATCTCCTCGGGCACGCCTGGCAGCATCACGACGCGCTTGCCGGAGAGCTCGAGCAGGATGCCGGGCGCGCTGCCGACCGGGTTCGTCCACGTGGTCGCGCCGTCGGGGATCAGCGCCTGCTGCTCGTTGTTGGCGGGCATGTCGCCGCGACCGATCGCGGTCCAGCGCGCGCGCAGCGCGGCGAGCACGCCCTCGTCCTTGTGGGTTCCGAGCCCGAGCGCTCCGGCGACCGCGGAGACGGTGAGGTCGTCCGGCGTCGGGCCGAGTCCCCCGGTGGTCACGATGAGATCGGCGCGCGAAAACGCGAGGTCGAGCGCGCGCGCGATCGCACCCGCCGTGTCCGGCACGGCCTGGTGGCCGACGACGCGGGCGCCCGCCTCCTCGAGCAGGCGGGCGAGGAACTGCATGTTGGTGTCGAGCGTGCGGCCGGAGAGGACTTCGTTGCCGATCGAGAGCACTTCGGAGGTCATGGGGACAGTTTAAGGCGGGGCCGCGCGGGGCGCCACCAATGCAACGCCCCGCGCGCCGGAGACCACCCTACTCGCTAGACAAGACCAGCATCTTCCCGCCGACCGCCTGCCCGCCGGCCGTGGCCCGGACGAAGTAGACACCGCTCCCGAGCGCCACACCGTCGTCGCGCGTGCGCCGCCACGTGAAGTTGCGCGTCCCGGCCGGGGCGAGCCCGCGGAACAGCGTCGCCACCCGGCGACCGACGAGGTCGTAGACCGACACCTCGAGCTGCGAGTCCTGCGTCAGCGCGATGCTGAAGCGCGTCTCGCTCGTGAACGGATTCGGCCGGGTCGCCGACAGCGCGACGCGCGGCCCACCGGCCAGCGGCATCGCAACTGGCGCGGCCGACGTCACGAGCGTCGCGCCGCCGGCGTCGGCGAAGTCGCCCGAGACGAATGCGATCGAGCCCACCACCGACTGCCCCGCGCGCGTCCGCAGGTGGATCGTCATGCGCAGCGGCGGGATGATCGAGGACTGGTCGCCGCGCAGGTAGTCCGGCGCGAGCCGGATCGCGCCCATCGTCGCCCGCCCACCACCGGTCTGGTCGAGCGCAAGCCAGTTCGCGGGGTGGTCAGTCAACTCGATCGACGCACCCGCGAACACCTGGTCCGGGTACGTGAACGAGAGGCGCGCGGCACCGACGCGCATCGGGTACTGCAACGCAACCGGCACGTCGATCCCGTCGGCCGTCGCGACCGGCGCGCCGAACTCGAGCGCCACCTCGGGCGCCGGCTGAGCGCCCGTGCTGTCGGGGTGCGCTCCGCCCAGGATCACGCGCGCGCAGCACAGCACGTCGTCGAGATCCTGGTCCCCGTCGCCGTCGCAATCGAGTTGCGCATGATTCCCGTGAGAGCAGACGTCGAGCGAATCGCGCAGGCAGAGCAGCATGAGCACGAGATCGCGCACGTCGGCCCGGAAGTCACCGTTGTAGTCGCACCCCTGCTCGCGGCAGAAGCGCGCGGCCGGGTCGCGGAACTCGTCGCGCGCGTCCGTCACCTGGATGCACTGGGGCACGTCCTGGCCGAGCTTGCTCGCCGCCAGGAGGTCGACCGGCACGAGCCGCGCGAGGTCGGGCTGAAGCGCTCCGGGCAACACCTCCGCATGGACGTTGAGCAAAGGCAGCGTCGCGAGTGCCGACGCGTCGGCCACCGTCCCGGGACTGCGGATCAGGTGGACGGCCACGAAGTCCGCGCCGGCCTCGGTCGGGAGCCAGCTCACGAGCCAGTCGGGCGGGATCGCCTCGATTGCGCTCACGCGCAATCCGGGCTGGTCGAAGCGCAGGTGGCCTTGCACGCCGCCCAGGGGTTCCGTCGACGATAGGTCGAGCGTGGCGACGGCCGGGTGGTCCGGACCGACGAACGCGTCGCAGGGGCCGAGCAATGGATGCGCGAATGAGGCGTCGAAGCAGGCGGGACTCGTCCCGCAGGTGTCGCTGACCGCGAACGGCACGATCAAGGGGCCGAAGTTCCTCAGCGAGTCCTGGGAGCACGTGTCGCGCAGGATCGCTTCCACGATCAGGCCGTAGGACTTTGCCGGCAGCGGCGGCAGGTGGACTTCGGCCGACCACCGAACGAAGGCAAGCCCGCAGGCGCCACACGGCGCGTTGGTCTCGTAGACGATCTGCACAATATCGGGCTCGGGGAACGGCCCGACGATCGGCGAGGGGAAGCGCCGCACCTCGACCAGCCGGGTGCACGCATCGGGGAACACGCCGCTCAGGAACACCGGAATGCTGTCCCCGGCGCACACGCTCGGCGGGCACAGGGAACACGTGTTGGGCCGCCCGATCCGCACGGAGTCGAGATACGGGATCAGGGCGGGCGAGGCGCACGTCGGCGAGACCGTGAACGCGAGCACTTGCGTCTCGCTGAACACCGAGTCGGCGGTCGCGACGCCCACGATGTGCGAGACGATCTCGATCTTCATCTGGTAGTTGCCGGCCGCGAAGTGACCGAGGCGGATGCCCATCGTGTCGGGAGCGCAGCGCACGCACGCGACCTGGGGATCGACCCGCACGTCGAGTCGCACGTGCCCATCGGGCGCATGCTCGAGGCGGATCCACTGCGTGTTGCAGGTGCAGATCTCGAAGTCGAGCAGCACGTCGTCCTCGACGCACGGGGCGGCAGGGACGATGAAGAACGCAGCGGGATTGGTGAGCGCGCGGACCCCGGGCGCCGCGGCGAACGCCGGGGCGGCAAGGACAACGAGCAGCGTGGCGAGGGCGAGGGCGAAACGAGCGGGCGCAGCCTTGGGACGCGCCCCCCGACACGGGGGAACGGAACGACCTGGCATGGTTTCCTCCCGGAGACCCGGGAAGAGGATGCGCCTGCCCCGCGCCGGAGACAAGCGCGATCTGGGCCTAGTGGACCGGCCCGCCCGGCGTCGTGGGCGGCATCTGCGGCTGCCCCGGGGCCTGGCCCTGGCCCTGCGCCGGCGCCTGCGCGGCGCGCAAGGTCCAGGAGTCATACTGCACGCCGTCGACGCGCACCACGAACGTGTACACGCCGAACGCCGGGAAGGCGAACCCGAAGTTGAGCAGGATGTTGTTGTGCCCGCCGCCGCGCGCGACCTGGAACTGGCCGTCGAGCTTGGGCATGACCTCCTTGCCGTCCTCGTCCATGCACATGATCTCGATCTTGTGGTTGCCGACGTCGCCGAGGTCGGCCTCGATGCGCGTGATCAGCGAAGCCTGCAAGGGGACCGGGGGCTGCTCGCCCCACACGTTGGTGATGCCGGCGCGCAGCATGCTGATCGTGCCGTCGGGGTGGCTGGTCGCGGCTTCGGCGAGGAGCAGTCGGGCTTTCACGATGCGGTCTCCATTCTCATGCGATGTGCGTCAGGGGCGCCGGCGCAGCACCACGAGTTCGTCGGCGGTCTTCGGTGGCGCGCCCACGAGCGCGTAGCCTGCGAGCAGGCTGTCGCGCTCGGCGAGCGAGCGGAACGGCGTGGCGGCTCCCGTCAGCGCCTTGTTCTGGTCCACGAGCGCCGGCCGGACGACGAGGTAGTTCGGCTGGCGCGCGCGCACGACGTCGGTGTACCAGCCCGCGCCCGCGCGCCGAAGGCGCGGCACCTCGGGCGAGACCAGGCCGACCTCGTCGATCACCTTGAGGCCGGTGACGTAGCCGACGTGACCGATCGGCTCGAGGAAGACCGTGCCCCGTCCCCCGCTGTCCTCGCGCAGCGTCTCGGCTGCGGTGCGGAACAGGCGGGCCTCCGCCTGGTTGCGGCCGACGTAGAGGATCGACAGGTAAGGCGCGTCGCTCAGAACGTACACGGCCAGCGCGCCCCAGACCAGCCGCGATCGAATGACCAGCGGCATCCCCGCCGCCACGGCCACCGCCCAGCCGAACACCGGCAGCACGAAGTACCAGCCGAAGTACGGCACCCCGAGCAGCGCGTAGCCGAGCAGGACAGCCAGCCCCGCCGCGGCCACCGCCCCCGCCGCGCGACGCTCGCGGACCAGGCGCAGCATGCCGGCGATCGCCGCGGGCAGGGTGAGCACGCTGATCGCGAACAGGTGCTGGGCCTCGAGCAGCGTCTGCCAGCGCGCGGCGAGGAACGCGGGCACGAAGCCCTCGAGCCAGTCGAGCGCCGGCGCGCGGCCGCCCACGCCGTAGGTCATCGCCTTCGCGGTCACGCTCTGGGGGATCGGGCTGCCGAAGTAGAGCGTCAAGGCCGCACACGCCGCGCCGAAGAGCACGCCGAAGAGGAGCCACGCGCGCCGGTCCGCGAGCACGAGCACGATCAACGCGCAGACCAATCCCTCGGGCCGCGTGAGCGCGAGCAGCGCGGCGAGCGCCCCTGCCGCCGGGTGCCGCGCGCGCACCGCCGTGGCACTCGCGGCGAGCAGGAACACGAGCAGGCTGGTCTCCATGCCGAGTACGGCGTGCGCGGAGAACAGGGGGAACACGGCAAAGAACAGCGCGAACGCCCACGCCGACGCACGCGACGCGTCGCGGGCGAGCAGGCGCGCCATGAGCCCGAGCGCCGCGAGATCCAACGCGACCGCGGAGACGCGCGCGAAGTCGAGCATGGGCACGGGCAGCAGCGCGCCGAGCGCGAGCCACGCCATCCACAGCGGGGAGGAAAAGCCCATCACGCGTTCGCCGGCGTTGTAGACCGGGCCGAGCCCCGCCGCCCAGTGCGCCGCGTAGCGGAACGTGATGTACGCGTCCTCGGCGGCGTAGGGCAGCCGGCGCGCGAAGTCGATGCGGGTGAACAGCGCAAGCGCGAGCGGGACCAGGTACGGGGCGCGCGGGTCGAACCACGCGCGCGCGGCGGGCGGCGGCGCCAGGTTCGATGGCGACACCCGAGAGCTGCGAACCGCAGATTTTGGCTGCCGCAAATTATGCATCGCTCGCAACTCGCTCGCGCTAGAGAACGCCGCCAGGCTTGGGCTGGCCCTGGAACTGGCTCTCGTTCTGGAATGGGATTCCATCCACGGTTTCGAGAATCAACTGACAGATGGGTGAGCCCGCGAAGAGATTGATCTGGTAAGGCCCGAGGTTGATGATCTCGAGCGTGATCTTGCCGCTGAATCCGGCGTGGATCGTCGGAGCCGTGAAGTGAACGAGCAGGCCACAGCGTGCAGAGGAACTCCGCCCCTCAATTCGGGCGGCAAGCGGCGCCCGGTCGGGCGACAAAGGCAGTTCGACGTGTTCGAGAGTTTTCGCCAGCACGAATCGCTCCGGCTCGAGGAGGAACGGCTGCCCGTCGCTGAGCCTGCGAGTCTGGGAGTTCTTGCCGAAGAGCTCGGCAAAGCGGCCGCTCCTCAAATCGATCGCGACTGGCATTCCCTCGTCAAGCCATGAGATTTCATCCCCCAGGCGAAGATCCACTGCGCTCGTCTGGTACGGGCACTCGACACCTGGGGTCGGCAACCGGGGCGAAGGCTCGGGTCGGATGAAGAGTCGACCTCGATCCAGCGCTTCGTGAATCTTGGTATTCGAGAGGATCACGCCTCGACCAAGTCGCCTTCGGACACCGGAATCGTCGTCCTCGATTCATTGGGGACGATCGCCCAAGGCTGGGACTCGTTGCGAACGACTTGAACCGAGAGTCTGCCCGAGCTCTCCCCGTCGCGCCGGACAAACTCACTCGGCACGAAGAACGACACATCTTGGCCGCGTACGTGGATCCGCACGACGACTTCGTCGCTGAACATCCCCTTCGAAATTTCGCAGGCGATTCCCTTGACCTCGGACATAGCTGGCCTCTTTCTTGATCGATTTGGACGGGTCATCGGATCGGGCCGAGCGGGGACGCTCTTACTGCGAAAGCCAGTTTACACCATCGGGGAGACGGAGCCGATGGGCGCGTGATTCGTTAGATTGGCGAGCCGAGATCTAGTGGAACCCGGGGCGCCACCAGAGGAAGGCTTGCAGCACGATCGCCCCATAGATCCCAGCGACGACGTCGTCGAGCACGATGCCCCAGCCGCCCGGGAGTTTCTGAGCCTCGTTCGCGAGCAGCGGCTTCCAGATATCGAACAGGCGAAACAGCAGGAAGGCGGCGAGAACAAAGGGCCACGTGCGCGGCACGAACCAGAGCGTGATCATCTGGCCGAGCACCTCGTCGATCACGATCGGCGAGGCGTCATGTCCGAGCGACTTCTCGGCCACGTGCGCGCTGGCGATCGAGATCGGGAACAGCGCGAGGATGACCAGGCCCTCGATCAGCGGGTGGCCGCGGCCCTGCGGCCCCGAGCCCGCGACGAACAGGAGCCCGGCTACGATCGCGCTCGCGAACGTGGCCGGTGCGATCGGGAAGAATCCGCTCCCGAAGAAGGTCGCGACTAGGCGGGCGAGTCGGTCCATCGCGGGCGCCCGACCGGCATCACGGGTCGCGGCTTCGAGGGCGGGCGACCGGGGCCGGCGTGCGGCGAGCGCGGGCGCTCCGGGGCGGCGAACGGGGCGGCAATCGGCGCGGCTATCGGCGCGGCTATCGGCGCGGCGAACGGCGCGGGCGCGGCCGGTGCGACAGCCGGGGCCTGGCGCGAGCGCCCGATGTGCGAGATCGCGAGCTTGAAGATCACCTGCAGGCAGTCCTTCACGCCCTCGCCCTCGATCGCCTTGGCGGCGAACGCGGGCCAGCGGCGCGGGTTGAGCTCCTTGTCGAGCTCGAACAGCGGCACCGCGTCGGGCAGGTCGCGCTTGTTGAACTGGTAGACGCGCGGGATCGCGGCCTGGTCCTGGCCGAGCGCCTCGAGCGCGACGTCGACGTCGGCGAGCGCGTGCTTGTTCTCGAGCAGGCGCCGGGGATCCGAGTCGACCACGACCACGAGTGCGTCGGCCCCGCGCAGCACCATGCGGCGCGAGGCCATGAGCTCGGGCTGGCCCGGCACGGTATAGAGATGGAAGTGGGTCTTGAGCCCGGCGACGACGCCGAGTTCGAACGCCATGAAGTCGAAGAAGAGGGTGCGCTCGCCGTCGCCTGAGAGGCTGGTGAGCCGGCCGCGGCGATCGGGGGGGAGGGTCTTGTGGAGGTGGACGAGGTTCGTGGTCTTGCCGCTCATCGCGGCGCCCACGTAGACGATCTTGAGCCCCAGCGTGCCCGCGCGGGCGTTCAGGATCGCCAAGCCGTTCCCCCTCTTTCCGAGCCTGCGCTCAGTCCTGGATTGGGTCCACGCCGAGCGACGGTCCATCGAACATGCCGCCCAGCAACTCGTCGACGCGGCGCGAGGCCTCGACCCGGAACGCAGCCTCGGGATCGTACGCGCCGAGATCGAGCGCGGTGGCCGGCACCTCGGCGGGCGGCGTCAAGCCGAGCCGCTCGAACAGCGCGTGAAACACAGGTTGCAGGTCACGAACGGCGCGCTTGGCGCGCAGCCGGACCAGCCCGAGCGTCGACTTCTTGTCGAAGATCACGCACAGGATGATGCGCTCGCCGATCAGCGTCGAGGCCATCGAACGCGGCTCGCCGAGGAATACGACCGTGTCGAGGTCCTGCTTGCCGAAGAGATTGCCGAGCTCGGCGTTGGCCGAGACGTCGGCCGCCGCGAGCGAGGCGAACGTCGGCAGATCGAAATCCGAGTCGGCGCCGGCGCTCGTGATGAGCGTCCCCGAGCGGTCGATCAGGTGGACGCTGAGGGCATGCGTGCGGCGCAGGAGCTCAGTGAGCACCGCGTCGACGGCCCGAAAATCCTCTTCGAACAACGCCCAGTTCGCCATGACTCCCCCCGCAGCCCTGCGGTGGTGGTTCGCGCGCGGACAATGAACCCGCGCTCGAAGCGCTCCTCACGGGAAGCGCGTCGGGCTGTTGCATGGTTTATAGGAGAGAGCGCGCTCGCCGCACAAGCAAATAGTTCAAATATGGAGAGTTAACTTGCTGTCGCTTGGCGCGTGACCCGGGCGGCGAGAGCCGCGCGCGTGTCGAGATCGGCCGCTTCGGAGGTCCGCCCGAGTGCATGCGCGGTGCGCGCGAGCCCGAAGTCGAGCAGCGCGCACGCGATCGCGATCGCCTCCGCCGGCGCGAGCGGCCCGCGCGCGAGCCGCGCCCTGAGCATCTCGCCCTCGACATACTCGAGCGCGAGGAAGACCTCCCCGTCCACCTCCCCCGCTTCGTGGAAGGTCGCGATCGAGGGGTGCTGGAGCCGCGCCGAGGCCCTCGCCTCGCGCACCAGGCGCTCGCGCCGGAAGGCCGGCGCCGAGTTGCTGCTCGATCAGGGAGTGCGAGGTCCGGCGGCCGGCCATGCCACGGTCCTAGTCCATGTCGTTGCGACCTTCGAGCGCGCGCGCGAGGGTCACCACGTCCGAGTACTCGAGGTCGGAGCCGACCGGCACGCCGCGCGCGATGCGCGTCACGCGCACGCCGAGCGGGATCAGGAGCTTCTGCAGGTACATCGCGGTGGCCTCGCCGTTGACCGTGGGATTGGTCGCGAGGATGACCTCCTTCACCGCCGCGCCCGGGGTGCCCTCGGCGACGCTGCCGTGCGCGCCGCCATTGAGCCGGCCGAGCAGCTCGCGCACGCGCAGGTCCTCGGGGCCGGTGCCGTCGAGCGGCGAGAGCACGCCGCGCAGCACGTGGTAGAGGCCGCGGAACGAGGCCGTGCGCTCGATCGCCAGCACGTCGACCGGCTGCTCGACCACGCACACCAGCGCGTGGTCGCGGCGCGGGTCGGCGCACAGCGGGCACGGGTCCTGCTCGGCGTAGTTGCCGCACAGCGAGCAGAAACCCACGCGGTCCTTGACCAGCAGGATGGCCTCGGCGAGGCGCGCAGCCTCCTCGCGGGGGCTCTTGAGCACGTGCAGCGCGAGGCGCTGCGCGGTCTTCCGTCCGATGGACGGCAGGCGCGAGAACTCGTCGATCAGGTTTTCGAGAAAGCGGCTCGACAGGGACATGGCGGCTTTCGGCGGCTCAGGTTGGGCGCGGGGACGCGCTCCGGGCCAGCCTCAGGAGAACGGGAAGCCGCCGCCGAGCGGGCCCGCGACCTTGGAGAGCGCGGACTTCATCATCTCTTCGGCCCGGCGGTGCGCCTCGTTGACGGCCGCGAGCACGAGGTCCTCGAGCATTTCGATGTCGGCGGCGTCGATGGCCTTGGGGTCGATCTTGATCGCGATCACCTCGCCCTTGCCGTTCGCCGTGACGTTGACCATGCCGCCGCCCGCCGAGGCCTCGACCGTCTTCTGGCCGACCTCGTCCTGCACCTCCTGCATGCGGGACTGCATCATCTGGGCCTGCTTCATCATGGCGGCGATATTGAGGTTCTTCATCGTCCGGTTGGCCTCACAGGTTGCGCAGGCGGCGTCGGCCGCGCGGGCCCGACGATTTCGCCCTCCAACCATAGCATAGTGTTGCGCGCCTCCGGCGAGAGCTCGGCCGGGTGCTTGCGGCGCGCAGGCTCCGCCGCGGCCGTCGTCGCGGGGCCCGCCGGCGGCGCGACCTGGGACGCCTCGTGGCCGGAGGCCTCGTCGACGAATCCCGGCGGCGGCTCCGCGAGCGGCGGCGCCTCGTCCTCGGGCGGTGCGGTGATTGCGAGCTTCGGCGCGGATGCGGATGCGGATGCCGGCGGCGCGCTCTTCGCGGCGGGCGGCGTCGAGGCGGCCGGCGGCGCCGTCGTGCCGGGCGCGGCGTCGACGCAGCGGTAATCGAGCGGTCGTCCGTAGACCTCCGCCAACGCGGCGACCAGGACGGCGCGGTTGTCCTTGTGCTCGATCAGCCCGCGATGCGCCGGATCGACCTCGAGCACGACCACCTGGTCCTGCCAGCCGGGCACGCGCGCGGTCTCGAGGAAGTGGCCGAGCATGCGCTTGCGCTGAAGCACGAGCTCGACCACGCGCTGCCACAGTCCGGGCGTGTCGAAGTCGGCGGGCGCGGGCGGCGGGCCGCCTTCGAGCGCACGCGGCGGGCGCGCGGGCGCGGCCGGGCGCACGGCATCGAGCCCCAGGATCGAGGGGCGCGTCGCGGGCGGCGGCGGCGCATAAGGCGCGGCTGTCGGAGGCGGCGATGAGGCGATGCGCGGCGCTTCGTACGAGCGCGCGGGGCTCGCCGGCGGCATCGGGCGCGCAGGCGCGGGCGCGGGCGCGGTCTGCGGGCGCGCTCCCCCGCCCGAAGGCGCGGGCGCGGGCGCGTCGCCCTCGATCGCCTCGAGGCGGTCGAGGATCTCGGCGAGGGTCCGGCCGGGCTCGAGGTGCGCCATCTCGAGCAGCGCGGCCTCGAGGTGGAGCAGCGGCTGGGAGGCCTCGCGCAGGAGGCCGATGGTGTCGGTCGTGATGCGCACGAGGCGCAGCACGTCGGCGCTCGAGTGCTCTTTGCCTTGATCGATGTAGCGCGCGCACTCCTCGGTCGTCGCCGCGAGCAGGTCGCCGGCCGCGGGGTCGACCTTGAGCACGAGCACGTTGCGCAGGTGCTCGAGCAGCCCGTCGGCGAGGTCCTTGGGATCGAACCCGCCCGCGTAGGCGCGGTGGAGCGCCGCGAGCGTCGCCGCCGGATCGCGCGCGAACATCGGCTCGGCGAGGTCGAAGAACGCCTCGCGCGAGACCAGCCCGAGCACCTCGGACACGGTCGCCTCGTCGATCGTCGTGCGCCCGGTCGAGGCCACCTGGTCGAGCGCCGACACCGCGTCGCGCAGCCCGCCCTCGGCCTTGCGCGCGATCAGGAGCGCGGCGGCATCGGTGAGCTCGAGCGTGCGGCCGGCCTGGGTCTCGAGCGCAGCGATGGTCTTGAGCCGCTCGGCGATCGTCTTGACCGCGACGCGCGCGAACTCGTAGCGCTGCGTGCGCGAGCGGATGGTGTCGGGCAGCTTGAGCGGATCGGTGGTGGCGAAGATGAACACCACGTGCGGCGGCGGCTCCTCGAGCGTCTTGAGCAGCGCCGCGAACGCGTCGCCCGAGAGCTGGTGGACCTCGTCGATGATGTAGACCTTCGAGCGCCCGCCGGTGGCGGCGAAGCGCACCGCCTCGCGCAGCTGCTGGATGTCGGCGATGCCGCGGTTGCTCGCGCCGTCAATCTCGACCACGTCGAGCGAGACGCCGCTCGTGATGTCGCGGCAGGTGTCGCACACGTTGCACGGGGCGGTGCCCACGCGGTTCGGGCAGTTGAGCACCTTGGCGAGGATGCGCGCGGTCGTGGTCTTGCCGGTGCCGCGCGGGCCGCTGAACAGGTACGCGTGCGCGACGCGGTTGTGTTCGACCGCCTTCGCCAGCACGTCGGTGACGTGGCGCTGCCCGGCGACGTCGTCGAACGTCTGCGGGCGATACGCCAGCGCGAGCGCGCGGTGGTCCGAGGGCGCGGAAGGATCCGCGGCCGGGACGTCGGCGGTGGCCTGGCTCTTGGGCGGCGTCTTGGGCACGGTCGCGCGGCTCTGGGTCGAGGCAGGAAAGAAAAAAGGGCCAGGGGACCCGCAACGCCCCCGAGGGTTCGCTTACCGCTGCTACCTTCCGGTCCTGACGGGGTTCACAAACTCGGGTCGTGCGAGGCCTGGCCCCATCGGACCCCGGCCGCCGGCCTCAACCAGGCACGAACGGGCGGGAACGGCATGGTGGAGATGATCGGGATCGAACCGACGACCTCCTCGTTGCGAACGAGGCGCTCTCCCAACTGAGCTACATCCCCAGGCCTTCAAGTTTTTGTGCCGCAACGGACTGAGCGATCCAGCCCGGTTCGGCGATGCAGCCGGCATCTTAGGGGCGGGATGGGACGCAAGTCAAGCCGCGCCGATGGCCTCGACCCCCATGGCGCGACAGGCCCGGGCAAGCGCTCGGTCATGGGTCGCCATGCGTACCGGGGTGCCCTTGGCCTCTCGGTACAACAAAATTGTCGCCAGGTGAAGGGCGTCCAACGTGCGAAGAATGGTCGGGAATGGCATCGCGGCCCGCTCGAACACGGCACGGCTGACTTCGAGAATCTCACACGTCTCGAATGCTCGGAACATCTGCTCTCGCAAACGAGCGTGCGCCACATCGTCAATCGCGTGGATCAGCCGGAGACGGTCCAAGGCGCGAAAGCATTCAACCTCGGCCAAGGAGCTCGAGGCGGTCTCGTCGATCTGCGACCAATCGAGCTCGTGGCCGGGCTCATCAAGCACACGCCGCACGATGACCGAGGAATCGAGGTATGTGATCACCCTAGAAGATCCCGATCCGCGCGGTCCTCATCCAGTATCCGTAGCACGTCGATCTCCAGGGGCAGCGGGGGTGGAATCGGGAGATCGCGGAATAGTGGCGCTCCCTCCTTGCGCGCACGTATGACGATTTCGCCCCGGGTTGCTTCATAAGCAACCACGCGCGCGACCGGGGTCTTGCGATCCATGACCACGATCACTTCGCCACGCCGCACTTCGTGCAGGTAGCCGGAGAGCCCGCTCTTTAGATCGGAGATCTTGACCTGTTTCATGACCAGATCATGACCTGATCTGGTCTGATTGTCAATGCTTCGCCTTCTCCGCCAATTCCGCGCCCGCATCGAGGATCACGATGATCGGCGTGACCTTGCCGGAGGACGCGCCGGCGGGCTCAAGCAGGAAGATCTCCTTACCGTCGCGCGAGACGCACCACCGGCCGGGGTTCGAGGTCAGCGTGAACCCCTGGAACAGGAGGACCGGCGCACCCGGCTGGAGTGCGCCGGCCGCGCTCATCGTCACCGGGGCGCTGACCACCTGCCCGCCGGTCTGGCGGTAGATCAGCTCCCTGTCGCCCGCCGCCCAGAACGGGTAGAGCCCGTGCGCCGTCGACACCTGCCAGCGACCGGTCGCCTTGGGAAACGTCTGCACGTAGACTTCGTTCGCGCCGGACTCGTTCGTCGAGTACGCGACGAACCTTCCATCCGCCGAGATCACGGGTCCCATCTCGTTGAACGTCGTCGCCGCGAGCACGACCGGCTTGCTCAAGTCAGTAGCCGGGTAGACGAGCGCGTTCCAGTCCCCCACCTCGCCGATCTGCATCGCCGTGATCCACGCCCCGTCGTCCGACCACTGGACCGGCCCGACGTGGGCGCCGACCTGGCCGGGTAGCTCCTTCTCGTCGACCAGGCCCGAGACGGGCTTGACCATGATGCGGTACACGCCACTGCGATCCGAGGCGAACGCGATCGTCTGTCCGTCCGGGGACCACACGGGCCAGATCTCGTCGCCGGGGTCGAACGTGAACTTGGTCCGGATGCTGCGATCGAGGTCGACGATCCAGAGATCGCTCTTCGTGGCCTGCGCGTCGCGCGCGGAGATCGCCAGGCGGTGTCCGTCCGGGGAAAGCGACAGGCTCGAGTACACCGTCGGCTCGAGAACCGTGCCGAGGCGCTTGCCCGCGCGGTCGAAGCGCGCGATCCGCTGCGTGTCGCCCTGCCCCGTGCTCTGGTAGGCGATCGCGCCGACACTCGACGTGGAAAACGCCTGCGTGTTGCTGGTCGAGCCCGCGTTCTCGCCGATGACGAGCGGTTCGCCGAGGAGCTTTCCGGAGTTCGGGTCGAACTTGCGGGCCAGTAGCGCGCCGTCCTTCACGTAGACGAGACGATCCGGCGGCAGGAACTCGGCGCGCGATTCCAGCGAATCGACGAACACCGACTTGAGCAACCCGAGCGTGCCGAGGCGCACCACATTGCCGCCAGTACTGCCCCCCTTCCGGAACGACTGGAACAGGAAGTGCTTTCCATCCGGCAGGAAGCACGGCCACGCATGCTGGAGTTCGCCCATCTTGCGATCGTACGAGGACGCTGCGACGATCGCGCCGCCCGTGGCCGGCATTCCGCGGATCGAGTCGCCCGCAGCGCCGTCGAACAGGATCATCCCGGACTTGCCCCACGTGCCGTCGGACGCGCCGGCCGCTTCGCCCAGCAATTGCACGGGGCCGCCCGCAGCCGCCACCTTCTTGAGCTTGCCGTCCTGGAACCAGGCGAGTTCCTTCGAATCGGGCGACCAGAACGGGCGGCCGGAGCCGACCGTGCCGTCCAGCTTGTACGGCATCGGCGTGCGCAAGGGCCGCACCCAGATCGAGGCCGTGCCGCTCGAGTCGCGCGAGATGAACGCCAGCATCGTGCCGTCGGGCGACATGCGCGGCCAGGACATCGTCTGCGCACCGTCGGGCGCCGCGATCACGAAGCGCATCGTGTGGCGCACCGGCTTGGGCGTCAGCAGCAGGACGGCGGCGAGCGCGACCGTCGCCGCGGCGAGCACGCCCGCGATGACCCACGCCAGGCCCTCGCGCTTGCGCCTTTGCGCTGCGACGGGCGCGGGCACGCCCGCCTGCGAGCCGCCCTCGGCGATCCACTTGAGCTGGAGCTTGACGTCGTGCGCGGTCTGCACGCGCTCCTCG
>JBKJJJ010000074.1:0-2788 GCA_046598045.1 Candidatus Eiseniibacteriota bacterium | reverse complement strand
CGCGGCCACCGCTCGCACGCGTACGCCGGTCTCGATGCCGAGGCCGTCGAGCATCCAAACAAGGTCCTCGGTCGCGAGGTTGCCCGCGGCGCCTTTCGCGAACGCCGAGCCGCCGATACCGCCGGCGCTCGCGTCGATCGTGGACACGCCGAGCTCGAGCGCGGCGAGGCCGTTCGCGAGGCCCTGCCCATAGGTGTCGTGGAAGTGGACCGCGAGCGCGCTCGCGGGCACCCCAGCGGCGAGGAACCCGCCGATGAGCCGCTGCACGTCGGCCGGCGTACCGATGCCGATGGTGTCTCCGAGCGAGAGCTCGTCGCACCCCTGACCGAGCAGCTCCCGGCCGGTGTCCACCACCAGGTCGAGCGGCGTCGGTCCGTCCCAAGGGTCGGCGATCACCATGGAGAGGTAGCCGCGCACGCGCAGCCCCCCGTCCTTCGCGCGCGCGACGACCGGTCTGACCATCTCGAGCGCTTCGGCGCGTGAGCGGCGCAGGTTCTTGCGCGAGTAGCTCTCGCTCACCGAGATGAACACCGCGACCTCTCGGACGCCGACCTCGAGCGCGCGGTCGAGGCCCCGCGCATTCGGGACGAGGACCGGGTAGCGCACGCCCTGCGCGCGGGAGAGACGGCGGAGCAGCTCCTCCGCATCGGCGAGCTGCGGCACGGCGTCCGGGCTCACAAAGGAGGTCACCTCGACGACGGTGTGTCCGGCGGCGACGAGCCGATCGATGAAGTCGAGCTTCGCATCGGTCGGGATCGTGGTGCGTTCGGCCTGCAGCCCGTCGCGCGGCGCGACCTCGACGATCGTGACGCGATCGGGCAGTCGCGCGCGCAGCGGCACCTCCGGCGTGGGCATCGCGCCTATTGTCGCGCTGGCCCAGCGCGATCGGAGGATGTGACGTGGAATTCCAGGACGTCGTGCGGAAGCGGAAGATGGTGCGCAGCTTCGAGGATCGGCCGGTCGCGAGCGAGACGCTCGGCCGGATCCTCCGGAACGCGCAGCGCGCCCCGTCCGCCGGCTTCAGCCAGGGCCAGGCCTTCCTCGTGCTCGAAGGCCGCGAGCAGACCGAGCGCTACTGGGGCGCGCTCATGCCATCTGAGCGTCGCACCGGTTGGAGCTGGCCGGACCTCTTTCGCGCGCCCGTGCTCATCGTCTGTCTCGACTCGAAGGACATCTATATCGGCCGTTACGCGGAGGCCGATAAGGGCTGGACCGACCGCTCCGAAGCGCGCTGGCCGGTCCCGTACTGGGACATCGACGCGGGGATGGCCGCGATGATCATCCTGCTCGACGCCGTCGATGCGGGGCTCGGTGCGCTCTTCTTCGGTGTCCCCGACCAGGCGAAGCTTCGCGAGACCTTCGGCGTGCCGGAGAGCTACGTCGCGATCGGCACGATCGCGCTCGGCCACCCGAAGGCGAACGACCGTCCGTCACCGTCCCTCGCACGCGGCCGCCGGCCCTCGTCCTCCGTGGTGCACCACGGACAGTGGGACCCGAGCTAAGGGTCCGGCTCGAACTCCACCAGACGCTGCCCGCGCTCGACCTGCTGGCCCGCGACGCACAGCACCTTCGTCACCGTCCCGGCGCGTGGCGCCTCCACGCGCATCTCCATCTTCATCGCTTCGAGGATCGCGAGAAGATCGCCGCGGGAGACGCGCTGTCCATCGCGCGCTTCGACGCTCTGCACCACACCCGGCATTGGCGCGGTCACGTCGGTCGCCGCGAGCGCGTCGATGCCGCGCTCCGGCGGCTCGAGCGGGATCTCGTACGTCTGTCCGCGCCAGGCGACCCACATCGAGAGGCCGTCTCGCGCGGCGACCGCAGCCTCGCCGGCGAGGGTCCACCCGCCCGGCTTTCCGGCTCGCGCGATCAGCCGGTCGCCGACGGCGTAGGGGCCGGCGCCCGAGACGCGAAGCGCCCGCTCGCCGACGATCACCAGGCCCGCGCGCTTCGCGCCGGCGCGCCACGCGCCCAGCGCCGACCAGGGGTCGCGCGCAGCGGCGCTCCCGGCGCGCTCGTCGAGGACCGCGACGGCGGCGATCGCGATCGCCTCCTCGGGGACGGCGGTCTGCGGCGGGGCGAGGCGCGCGAGCTCGCGATCGATGAGCGTCGTATCGATCCGCCCCGCACGCACGTTCTCGTCGACCGCCAGCGCGCGGAGGAACGCCAGGTTCGTGCGTACGCCGAGCACGATCGTCTCGCCGAGCGCGTGAACCAGCGATCCGAGCGCCGCCTGACGGTCGGCGCCGTGCACGATGATCTTCGCCAGGAGCGGGTCGTAGTGCCGCGTCACCACCGAGCCCCGCTCAACGCCCGCGTCGACCCGCACGCCTGCCGGCCACTCGACGTGGACGAGCCGGCCGGTCGACGGCGCGAAGCCGCCACCGGGATCCTCCGCGTACACGCGCGCTTCGATCGCGTGCCCGCGCCGTATCGGTGTGAGCGCGAGCCGCTCGCCGAGCGCGATCCGCAGCTGCTGCTCGACGAGGTCGACGCCGTAGACGGCTTCGGTCACCGGATGCTCCACCTGGAGCCGGGCGTTCACCTCGATGAAGAAGAACTCGCCTGCCTCGTCGAGCAGGAACTCGACCGTCCCCGCGTTCACGTACCCGGCCCCCCGCGCGATCGCGATCGCCGTGGTCTCGAGTCGCGCGCGGAGCGCATCGTCCACCGCCGGCGAGGGGCACTCCTCGATCACCTTCTGGTGGCGGCGCTGCGCGCTGCAGTCGCGCTCGCCGAGCGCGACTCGAGACCACGGCGATCGCGATCGCGCGGGGGGCCGGGTACG
>JBKJJJ010000047.1:0-10188 GCA_046598045.1 Candidatus Eiseniibacteriota bacterium | reverse complement strand
CAACGCCGCCATGACCGCGCGCAAGTTCCTCTCGAGCCAGAGCTTCCTCGAGATCGAGACGCCGCTGCTCGTGAAGCAGACGCCCGAGGGCGCGCGCGACTATGTCGTGCCGAGCCGGGTGCACAACGGCAAGTTCTACGCGCTTCCGCAGAGCCCGCAGCTCTACAAGCAGACGCTCATGATCGCGGGGATGGACCGCTACTTCCAACTGGCGCGGTGTCTGCGCGACGAGGACCTGCGCGCCGATCGCCAGCCCGAGCACACGCAGATCGACATCGAGATGTCGTTCGTGCGCGAGGAGGACGTGTTCGACGTGGTCGAGGGCCTGTACGCGCACCTGTGGAAGACCTGCCTCGGGGTCACGCTGCCGCTGCCGTTCCCGCGCCTGACGTTCGCCGAGGCGATGGGGCGCTTCGGCTCGGACAAGCCCGACCTGCGTTTCGGCCTCGAGCTGACCGACGTCAGCGCCGCGGCCGAGGTCTCGGGCGCCGCGTTCCTGCGCGAGGCGATCGCGCGCGGCGAGCGCGTGATCGGGCTCGCTGCGCCCGGCCGCGCCGCGCTCTCGCGCAAGGAGATCGACGCGCTCGAGGACCTCGCCAAGCGCGCGGGCGCGAAGGGCCTCGCGTGGCTCAAGCGCACGGCCGACGGCTTCGAAGGCGCCTCGGCGAAGTTCTTCACCGGCGACGCCGCGGGTGCGGGGCAGGAGCTGGCGCGCCTGACCTCGGCGCAGGAGGGCGACCTGGTGCTGATGGTCGCCGGTCCGTGGGAGGCGGCGTGCAAGGCGCTCGGCGCAGTGCGGCTCGAGCTCGGCCGCGGGGCGCTCGAGGCCAATGGCCGCGCGAAGGAATGGTGCTTCCTGTGGGTGCGCGACTTCCCGCTGTTCGAGGAGGACGGCCAGGGCGGCTGGACGCCGCGCCACAACCCGTTCGTCTACCCGCGCGAGGCCGACCTGGGCCTGATCGAGAGCGACCCCGGGCGCGTGCTCGGGCAGCTCTACGACGTCGTGCTCAACGGCAACGAGCTGGGCTCGGGCGGCGTGCGCATGCACCGCGCCGACGTGCAGGAGCGCGTGTTCCGGCGCATCGGCCTGACCCGGGAGAAGGCCGAGGAGAAGTTCGGCTTCATGCTCGAGTCGTTCCGCTATGGCGCGCCGCCGCACGGCGGCATCGGCATGGGGCTCGACCGCATCGTCATGTTGATGGCCGACCGCACCTCGATCCGCGACACGATCGCGTTCCCGAAGACCACCTCGGCCGCGAGTCCGATGGACGGCTCGCCCTCGCCGGTCGACGCGGAGACTCTCCGCGACCTCAAGCTGCGGTCGCTGCTCGAGCCCTGATGTAGGGGAATGGTGGGGTTGTTCCCCCGCCGGGCCGCTGCTACCGTTTCTTCGTTACCCACCCTCACGGGTCGCATCGACCGCGAGGCCATCGTGTTGGCCCCCGCCCGAGCCGACATTGCGTTTCGCAATGCCGGAATATTTCCGGCCACTTCCAGTTCTCCGTTGCGACCTCGGGTGCCCGCCCTTTAGAATTGGGGCGTTCGAGGATTTTGACCCCATACGGAAGTGGACGCCATACACCCTAGCTACGACCCCGCGGAGAGCGTCCCGGATGACACAGACTCGCCGATCTCTGGCGCATTGGACCACCCTTGCCGTGCTGGCGTGCGCGCTGACGTTCACGCACGACGCCCAGGCCCAGACCACCCGCCCGCCCTGTCCGCTGCTGAGCGCGCAGAGCACTGTCGTGCGCATGGCCTCCGGGCCCTTCGCCGGGCTGTACCAGTACACGATCTCGATCACGTGGGACGTTGGTCGGCACGATCCGAGCCACCTCGACTTGATCATCGGGCTCGACAACTGCCTGTGTGTCTGCGATCCGCGGCTGTTCAAGTTCCCGAGCCCGGCCGGCACGTCGACCGGGATCAACGCGGGCGGAGGCTGCACGGTTCCCTATGTCGGCAGCTACGCATGCAAGGGCGATCCCTCGATCAAGAACACGACGACCGGGCCCGCGATCAAGTTCGAGCCCGACGAGACGCTGTGCTCGACCGACGAGGCCGGCACGGGCACGTTCGTGTTCTATTCGCCGCTGCCGCCCAGCCCGAGCGACATCCAGCCCAACGCGGTCGCCATCAAGCACGGCTACGACACGTGCTACGGTCCGATCATCGGCCCCCTGCCGCTGTGCGACTGTTCCGTGCCGGCGGACAACACGACGTGGGGCAAGGTCAAGAGCTACTACCGCTAGACGATCACGGCCCCGCCCGGCCCCATGGAAACCATTCCAGGAGGCTGCATGTCGCGTTGGGTCCCATTGTTCACCCTGTCCGCCCTGCTGATGTCGTCGACCATCACCCCGAAGGCCTTTGCCGTGGTCGACTGCCCGACGGTCAACATGACCGTCACGGCCTCGCTTTCCTCGGACCCCGGCTTCGAGGGACTGTACAAGTACACAGTCACGGGCAACTGGGACGTCACCCGGTTCGGCGTCTCGCACATCGACTTCTTCCTCGCGCTCGAAAGCCTCGAGTGCGTGTGCGATCCGCGCGTGATCAAGTTCGCGTCCCCGGCGGGGACGTCGACCGGCGTCGGTGGGTGCACGGTGACCTACACGGGCATCTACAACTGCATGGGCGACCCGGCGATCCCCGCGGAGCTGCGCGCCCCGGCCGTCAAGTTCGAGCCCGATGCCGGGTGCGAGCCCGGCGTTCTCGGGTCGGGCACGTGGACGTTCTACTCGCCGTTCCCGCCGGCCCCATACTCGAGCTACCCGGATGCGGTCGCGATCAAGCACGGGCAGGACACCTGCCTGGGTGATCTCAGCGGCCAGATGCCGAACGGGGACTGCACGACGCCGGCGCGCGCGTCGTCGTGGGGCCAGGTGAAGGCGGTTTACCGGTAGTTCCAATGCAGCGCTGCAGAAGCCGTACGGCCGCGGGAACCCTCAAGAAGGACCGCGCCGCGACGGCGCGAACGGCCTCGCCCCCCAGGGCGGGGCCGCTTCGTTTCCGGCTGGGGGGAGGGCTGGCTAGCTGGCGGCCGGGGGCCGCGCTATCGGTAGAACGACTTGACGCGGCCCCAAGTCGTGGCCGCGTCCGAGGCCTGCACGACGGCCCCGGCGTCCAGCGCCCTCGGCCCCTTGTCGAGCCCCGGGGGATCGACCACTTCCGTGCGCAGCAACCCGGGGGGCAGCCCATCGATGATCGCGTCGAACTGGAGCAATACCGCCTTGAGGTCGGCGCGCGCGACCGAGATCACGAGGCTCGGATGCTCGGCTGTGTAGAGCGGGTCCCACTGGATCCCGCCGCCTTCGTAGTGGAGATCGACGATCGTGTCCTCACCACGGCGGTGGCAATTCTTGACCGTCATGTCGCTGCGCCTGACCCTGACGCCGAGCGCGAGGACGATCACCGAATTCTTCCTCCAGTCGATCGCCGGCGCGGGCTCGCGTCCGACGACCTGGTGGTTCGCATACCAGTTGTCCATCGCGGCGTCCCAGCCCCGCGGGCTGCGAAAAGCGCGCAGCGTGGGAACGAGCCATGGGCCGTCCTTGAGCTTCTGGAGGACCTGGTACTCGACGGGCTGGACGCGGGGGGCGAGAGTCTTCGCGTCCTGGGTTGCGGAGTCTGCGGGGGCAGAGAGCAACACGACACCGGCGAGGAGCACCGTGGCCCACACGGCGCGCCTCAGAGGACGCCGGCCGGCCGAGAGTCTGTTCACGGGATTCCACTTTCTGTGCCGCGGTTTGGGGGCGCCGTCGGGGGCCTGCGAACCCGTGCGATTGCGAGTCTCGCGACCCCGGGCACCCTGGCGCGGGACCACCCTAGTGTCCACCCGACCATGGCCCGTTGGGGAACAAATCCGTTGTGGCGCGAAGATTGGGTAGGGAGTGGGCCCGCGCCCGTAAGTCGTTGACGCAGCGTCAGGAAAATCCTGCAGTGGGGTCGAAAAACCCCGGCTTTCCGCCCGTACCCAATCTTCGGCGCACCACGGGGTGGACTTGCCGGGGGCGGGTTCGGGCGTGTAGAATGGCGGGGTTCCGTCGCGCAAATCGCGGCGCAAGTGTTCCTTCCGCAATGGTTTATCGACGCCTTCGAGGCGAAACGCGCGGGTCCGGGAGGCCCGTGCGGCGACCCCCTCGCTTTCAAGGAGATCCCCACTCATGTCGGCTGAAAAGTCCGCGGTTCGCACTGCCCCGAACGTTGGCGCGCTCGCTCTCAAGGTGCACGCGAACCCGACGCAGGAGGAGTTCCAGAAGCTCGCGCTCGCGCACACGCCGAACATGATGCGCACCGAGCGCGGCTCGATGAACAAGGTGGCCTCGATCGCGAAGGCGCGCTCGGCGGCGAACACGTTCGTCCTCGCCGAGGATGCCGGCAAGCACACCTGCAAGACGATGCCGCCGGCGGACGCCCAGAAGTACATCGACGCTCAGGAGGCTTACATCGCCACCCACGAGCTGGTGCGCGTGGACGGCTACGTGGGCAACCACCCCGAGACCCGCGTCAAGACGACGCTGTGGATGACGCTCGAGGGCGCGAACGTCGCGGCCATGCAGCAGATCCTGTACTTCCCGCCGGATCCGGCCGAGCTGGCAAGCTGGGAGCCGGAGTTCCAGGTCATCTACACGCCCGGCTGCCCCGCCGAGGGGCAGGACAAGAACCGCGTCATCCTGGTCGACATCGACCGCTACGTGACCCGCATCCTGGGCTCGGACTACTTCGGCGAATCGAAGAAGGGCGGGCTGCGGATGCTCAACGCCAAGGTCTTTCGCGATGGCGGCATGGTGCTGCACGCGGGCGCCAAGCTCACGCCGGTCAAGGGCGCGGACGGGCAGGTCGCGCAGAAGCTGATCGTGATCATGGGCGAATCGGGCACCGGCAAGACGACCTCGACCTTCAGCCCGCAGGGCAACGCCGAAGTGGGCTTCAGCCATTCGATCCAGGATGACATGGTGATGCTGTTCCCCGGCGGCCACGCCTATGCCACCGAGAACGGCTGCTTTGCGATCGCCTACGGGCTGAACGAGGACTCCGAGCCGATCATCTACCGCGGCGCGATGGCCCCCAATGCCTGGCTCGAGAACGTCTACCAGGACACGAAGGGCGTGATGGACTTCCACAAGGCTGCGCTCACGCCCGAGGAGGCGAAGCCTTTGCACGACGTGCTCGTCCAGTCGGGCGTGCCGTTGGACGAGGTCTCGAAGTACGAGGCGGGCGAGGCGGCGTACACGTGGTCGAAGAACAGCCGCGTGATCATCCCGATGTCGGACATCGAGACCGCCGGCGACTCGCTCAACCTGCCGGCGACGGCGGCGATCGGCGTGCTCAACCGCAACACGAACATCATCCCGGGCGTGGTGCGTTTCCGCAATGCGGCGCAGGCCGCGGCGTACTTCATGCTCGGCGAGACGATGGGCACTGCGGCCTCGGGCGCGGACGCGGGCAAGGCGAAGCGCTCGCCGTTCACGAACCCGTTCTTCCCGCTGCGCAACGAGCAGATGGCGAACCGCTACATGGAGCTCGCGCGGACCATGCCGGCCGTCTTCAACTTCATGATGAACACCGGTTGGGTGGGCGGCGACGACGCCGACGAGAAGGCCGGGCGCGCGCTCAAGGTCAAGATCCGCCACTCGAGCGCGATCCTGCAGGCGCTCGCCGACGGGACGATCGAGTGGACCAGCGACGAGGACTTCGGCTACGAAGTGGCGATGCGCATCGCGGGCGTGCCCGACGAGATCCTCCAGCCGCGGAAGCTCTACGAGACGCAGGGGCGCCTGGCGGAGTACCAGGACTGGGTGAAGCGCCTGCGCGAGGAGCGCCGCGCGTATCTCGAGGGTTTCCAGGGGATCGACCCCGCGATCGTCCAGGCGGTCTGACCCGCTTCGGGCCGTCCCGATGACCACCGCCCCGGCGCCCGTCGACCCTTTCAGGGCGACCCGCCGGGGCGGTTTGCTGTACAAGCGCAGCGCGCTCGCGCTCGCGGTCTGCGGGATGGGCGCGATCGACGGCCGCGCCCGCCCCACTCGAACCGAGGAGACTCCATGAACGCGAGATCGCTGTTCACGCGCTTCGCCCGCCGGACGGCGCGGGCCTCGGGCCAGCCGGCGGCGTTCCTGCTTGCGGGCATGGTGATCGTGGTGTGGATCACGACCGGGCCGATCTTCCACTTCAGCGACACGTGGCAGCTCGTGATCAACACGGGCACGACGATTGTCACGTTCCTCATGGTGTTCCTGATCCAGAACACGCAGAACTGCGACAGCGAGGCGATGCAGCTCAAGCTCGACGAACTGATCCGCGCGACCGAGGGCGCGCACCTCGCCCTGCTCGACATTGAGGAGCTGACCGATACGGAGCTCGATCGCATGCGCGCGATCTACGCGCGGCTCGCGACGCGTTCGCGCGAGCGGCTGCGCCAGGGCGAGCCCGACACCGGGACCCCCGACGTGGACGACCTGGAACCGGGCTGAACGCCCGAAATCCGCGGCTTTCTTGACGCTCGGCACGGTGGGTGCTAGCGTTCCGCCTGTGGATCCGGGAGCCTTCGGCGCAAACGCCGACCGGGGGCGCTGCAGGATCCGCAAAACGCATGAAGCGAAACCACTTGTACAAGATCGGGGCCCCCGAGGCCCCGCGCGTCGGCTCCTGGGTCGGGACAGCTCCCGCCTATCAGGGGCCCTTTTGCTTTGGCGCCACGCCCCCCCGGGCCGGCAGGAATCTGGCCGGGCGGCGGGCCGGGGGTTCTTAGGGGGACCATGGGACGGATCTTCGTGCGCAAGATTGGAATCGAGCACATCGATGCGCTGCATCTCCTCGGGCAGAACGATACCAACCTGCGCCTGATCGAGCACTCGGTGCCGGTGCGCATCACGCTGCGCGATTCGACGCTGTCGGTCGCGGGCGATGAGACGCCGGTGGACGACGCCGCGCGTGCGCTGAAGGAGCTGGTGGGCCTCGCCGAGCGCGGTCGCCTGGTCGAGGAGACCGACGTCGCGCGCGCGCTCGGGCACGCGGCGGGCAATGGCAACGCGGCACGGGCCGCCGGCAACGGCAATGGCCAAGGCGAAAGCGGCATGAGCGAGCTCGCGCCCGGGGACGACCTGACGTACGTCTTCGAGCGCAAGACCCTCCATCCGAAGACCGCGAACCAGGTGCGCTACCTCAAGGCGCTCGAGGCGCACGAGGTGGTGTTCGCGATCGGACCCGCCGGCACGGGCAAGACCTACCTCGCGGTGGCCGCGGCGGTGCACGCGCTGCGCCAGAAGAGGGTCGAGCGCATCGTGCTGGTGCGGCCGGCGGTCGAGGCGGGCGAGAGCCTGGGCTTCCTCCCGGGCGACATGCAGGAGAAGGTCGATCCCTACCTGCGCCCGCTCTACGACGCGCTTCAGGACCTCATGCCGTTCGAGAAGATTCGCCGCTTCCTCGAACTCGGCGTGATCGAGATCGCGCCGCTCGCGTTCATGCGCGGGCGCACGCTCACGAACGCGTTCGTGATCCTCGACGAGGCGCAGAACACGACCGTGCGCCAGATGAAGATGTTCCTCACCCGCATGGGCCAGGGCACGCGCGTCGCGATCACCGGCGACGTCACGCAGATCGACCTCCCGAATCCCGCGGCCTCCGGCCTGGTCAAGGTCCAGGAGATCCTGGCGGGCGTGAGCGAGATCAAGTTCATCTACTTCGAAAAGGCCGACGTGGTCCGCCACCGGCTGGTGCGCGATATCCTGCAGG
The DNA here is from genome assembly GCA_046598045.1 of Candidatus Eiseniibacteriota bacterium. Classification (GTDB taxonomy): domain Bacteria; phylum Eisenbacteria; class RBG-16-71-46; order RBG-16-71-46; family DASYSL01; genus JANPEF01. The sequence continues at coordinate 2,451 of JBKJJJ010000047.1, read as the reverse complement.
CGTTCGACGAGTTCCACCGCACCCAGACGAATCCCGACGACGGAAGCGCGGAGCCGCACGCTTCCCGATCGGACGACGCGTCCACGGGTCGCCCGGGCGCCTAGGCGTCCGGCGCGCCCCGGACGGGCGTGCCCATTCTCCAGGGAAGGAACTCCCGCCATGCCACGCTCACGCAAGACGCCGTTGCCCGATCGCGAGCGCCCCGGGCGCCCGTGGGGCCGCTGGCTGCGTCGCGTCCTGCTCGCGTTCGTCGTGGTCGCGTCGGGCGTGCTGGCGTTTCCGCAGACGCGGCCCGCCGGGCTGTCCTACCGCGTGGGCGACATCTCGCGCGAGCGCGTGGTCGCGCCGTTCGATTTCCACGTGCGCAAGGACGAGGCGATCCTCGCGCGCGAGCGCGAAGTGGCTGCGCGCGCCGTGCCGCCGGTCGCCGCGCGCGACCCGCGCGTCGCGGGCGACGTCAAGGGGCGGTTCGCCAGCTTCTCGGAGAGCGCGAACTCGATCCTCGATCGCAACGTCGAACCCTCCGAGCGTGTCGCCCTGCTGCGCCAGCTCGGCGCCTCGCTCCCGTCTGTGACCTATGCCACGCTCGCGGCGCCGACGCGCGCGCCGCGCGTGCTCGCCCAGGCCGCGCGCACGCTCGACGACCTGTTCGCCGAGGGCGTGCTCGCCGACAAGCGGGCGCCCGCGTTCACCGGCCAGGCCGCGATCGACGTGCGCTCGCTCGAGGGCGAGGTCTCCGTGCCGCTCGACTCGCTGCCCGACCTGCGCGAGGCCGACGTCCTCGCGCGCACCGCGGCGCAGGACGAGTTCGGCAGCGACGGCGCGTCGGCCGCGGCGACGGCGGCGCTGGTGCACGCATTCGTGCGGCCGAACGTGATCTACGATGCGATCGAGACCGATTGGCGGCGCTCGCAGGCCGGCATGGCGGTCGTGCCCGACGTGGGCGAGGTCAAGAAGAGCGAACGCATCGTCGACGCCGGCGAGCGCATCTCGGCGACGGCGCTCGCGCGCCTGCGCTCGCTCGAAGGGCTGCAGGCCGAGACGCGCGGGCCGGTCGACCTGTTCTACCCGTCGCTCGCGCGCGTCATGCTGTTGCTGCTGTTCGTGGCCGCGTTCGCGATCTACCTGCGCTTCGAGCAGCCGCGCGTGTACCGCGACAACAGCCTGCTGCTCCTGTGCGCGCTGCTGGCGTCGGTCGCGTTCGGGGTCGCGGCGCTGATCACGAACATGTTCCATTTCCCCGAGTATGCGGTGCCGGTCGCGTTCGCGCCCTTGATCCTCTCGATCCTGTTCGACAAGCGGCTCGCGGTCGTGTTCACGCTCCTGCTCACGGTCGCCGTGTCGGCGGTCGCGGAGTTTCGGCCCACGTTCATCCCGGTGGCGGCGATCGGCGGCATCGTTGCGGTGTACGCGGTGCGCCGATTGCGCCAGCGTCGGCACTTCTACGCGGCGCTGTTCAGCATGGCGCTCGCGGTCTCGCTTGCGATCGCGGCGCTCGGCGTGGGGCAGCAGGAGCCCGTGCGCATGCTGGTGCGCGACCTGCTCGCGGGCATCGCCGGGTCGGCGCTGTCGGCGTTCCTCGCGATGATCCTCCTGCCGGTGGTCGAGGCGGCGTTCCGCATCCCGTCGGACATCACGCTGCTCGAGCTGTCGGACCTCAATCGCCCGCTGCTGAGGCGGCTGATGATGGAGGCCCCCGGCACCTATCACCATTCGCTGCTCGTGGGCTCGCTCGCCGAGGCCGCCGCCGAGTCGATCGGCGCGAACTCGCTGCGCGCGCGCGTGTGCGCCTATCACCACGACATCGGCAAGCTGACGAAGCCCGAGTACTACACCGAGAACGAGGTCGGCGCGGTCTCGCGCCACGCGCGGCTCGCGCCCTCGATGTCGGCGCTGGTGATCAAATCGCACGTCACCGAGGGCATCGAGTTGGCGCAGAAGGAAAAGTTGCCGCCCGCGGTCTACGCCGCGATCTCGGAGCACCATGGCACGACGATCATGGCGTTCTTCTATGCGAAGGCGCTCGAACTCGACCCGACGACGCCGGACCACGACTACCGCTATCCCGGCCCGAAGCCGCAGACCAAGGAGACCGCGATCGTCATGCTCGCGGACTCGATCGAGGGCGCGTCGCGTTCGCTGCAGGGGCCGACGCCCGCGCGCCTGCGCGGCCTGGTCAACAAGATCGTCGACCAGCGCCTGCACGAGGGGCAGCTCGACGAGTGCGGGCTCTCGCTCGCCGACGTCGCGCGCATTCGCGAGGCGTTCCTGCAGGTCCTCACGGGGATCTTCCACGTGCGGGTGGCGTACCCCGAACTCCCCGGCAAGACCCGCGATGCCGATCTCGCTCGCGAGCACCGATCCCGGGCATAGCCCGGTTCCCGCGCGCGCCCGCGCCCGTCTCGTCGCCTACGCCGCGCGCGTGCTCAAGCGCGAGGGCGTGACGCGGCC
>JBKJJJ010000091.1:0-7521 GCA_046598045.1 Candidatus Eiseniibacteriota bacterium | reverse complement strand
CCGCGCCGCCGCGGGCGCGTGCGCGTATGCCGAAGCGGATCGCCGGGCTGCCGGTCGTGGTCGCGGTCGTCGGGGAGATCAAGAAGCAGGAAGCCTAAGCTTCGACGCGGACCAGCGTGAACCCGTCGTGCCCCTTGGCGCCCACGGTCTGGATCGTGGTCGCGCTCACCCGCGGTTCGGCCGCGAGCGCCGCGTGCAGCCGCCGCATGCCGAGCACGTTCGGGTCGGCGCTCGCGGCGTCGAGCACGGCGCCGCCACGCACCACGTTGTCGAACACGAGCACGCTCCCCGGCCTGGTCAGGCGCAACGCCCACGCGAAATACTCCGGGTTCGCCGGCTTGTCCGCATCGACGAACACGAGGTCGAACGGCGCCACGCCCTCGTCCGCGAGCCGCGCAAGCGTCCCGAGCGCGCGGCCCTCGCGCAGCTCGACGGCCCCCGCGAGCCCGGCCCGCGCCAGGTTCGCGCGCGCGATGCGGGCATGCGCCGGGTCGGCCTCGAGCGTGACCACGAGTCCACCCTCGGACAGCGCGCGCGCGAGCCAGATCGTGCTGTAGCCGCCGAGCGTGCCGATCTCGAGCACGCGCGCGGCGCCGACCATGCGCGCGAGCAGGTGGAGCAGCTTGCCCTGGTTCGGGGCGACGTCGTAGGCGGGGAGGCCGGCTGCGGCGTTCGCGGCGAGCGCGGCGGAGAGCGCGGGGTCGGCCGGGATCAGCAGGTCTTCGAAGTAACGATCGACCGCGCTCCAGAGCGGATCGGCTTCCACGCTACGGGCGCACCACGCGCACCACGCGCCGGGCGCCCGCGAACTCGAGCAGCGCGAAGTAGACGCCGGGGCCGACCGGACGGCTTGCCTCGTCGCCCCCGTCCCACGACTCCGCACCGATTCCCGCGGGGCGTTCGCCCGAGGCCAGGCGTCGCACCAGGCGACCCGAGGCGTCGACGATCGAAAGCCGCGCAAAGCCCGCGCGCGGCAGGTCGATGCGGAACGCCGCCTCCCCGCGCGTGGGGTTCGCGCCGGCGAGCGCGAGGGCGAGCGCCGGTCGCGCGCGGCCGCCCGCATCGACGACGATCGGCCCCTTGACGATCGCGAAGCTGTCGCGCACCGCGCCCAGATCGTCGAGGAACACGGCGTCGAGTTCGTCGCCGTGGACGTCGATCACGAGGCTCCCGAGCACGTTCAGGGAGCGCGCCATTGCCGGATGGTTGAGCGTCCCGCCGCTGGCCTGCGCCGAGCTGCCCGCGACCGCCACGACCTCGCCTGCATGCGGGGCGGGCGACCCGGTGCCCTTCGCGTAGGCGCCACCCGAGCCGCGCTGCCCGTCGCCCGCGTCGAGGATCATGGAGGGCAGGAGCGTGCCCGAGAGGCCGTAGTGGCCGTCGACCAGGAACGAGCGCTCGTAGGCGTGGCTGTGCCCACCGAGCACGAGGTCGACGCCCGCGGCCTCGAGCACGGGCAGCGCATTCTCGCGCATGTCGCGCATGCGGCCGCCGCTGTCGGCGACGATGTCGGAATTGTGCGAGCCCTTGGTGTAAGGCGGGTGGTGCCAGAACGCGATCACCCAGGTGCGCGCGGTCGCCGCCAGGTCGGCCTCGAGCCAGGTCAGCATCGCGCCCGTCGGGGAGCGGTCCGAGCCCTCGGAATCGAGGCACACGAAGTGCACGTCGCCGTGGTCGAACGAGTACCAGGCTTCGCTGCCTGAGGGCATGCCGCCCGCCTCGGCGGCGGTCGGCATCGTGAACAGGTCGTAGTAGTCGTTCGCCGGGCCGGCATACAGGAGGTCGTGGTTTCCCCGCGTCGGCCACAGGACGTGCGTGCGCAGGAACGGGGCGTAGGGAATGAACACACCGTTCGTGTAATCGACGTCGGAGCCCACCGTGTACGCGTTGTCGCCGAGCATCAGCCAGACGTCGGTCGGGGTGCTGCCGGTGAACGTGGCATAGGCGTCGCGCACGCGCGACTGCGCGGGGCCGGGCAGGCCGGAGTCGCCGAGCACCCAGATCCGCGTAGGGCGGGAGGCCCCGGCCGGCGGGGGGGTGTCGAACCACGCGCTCGCGTCGTCGCCCGCGAGCACCGCGCTCGAGCTGCCGACCGCGTAGGCGTAGTGCGTCTCCGGGGCGAGTCCGCTCACGCGCAACTCGTGCTCGGTCGTGAGCGTGGCATCGTAGGCCGCGTCGGCCAGCGCGCCGGGCGCCGGGCCCACGCGCACCCGCGAGTCGGTCGCTTCGTCCGTGCGCCAGCGCACCGTGATCGCGTCCGGAGCGCCCGACTGGAGGTACGGGCCGCGCGTGACCAGCGCCGCTCCGGTCGCGGGGTGCGGCGCGAGCGCAAAGAGGGCCGCGAGGAGCCAGGGCGCCCGCGTCAGGCGCGCGTTCATCGCCCGGCCTCGGGGGCGTTCGCGGACAGCGCGGCCTCGAGTTGGCGCCGCAAGTCCTGGGCGGCGCGGTTCGGGATCGGGCGGCGATCCTGGTCGATCAAGCGGAGCGCAGCGCTCCACTGCGCCTGGGCTTCGAGCCGCCGGCCGGCGGCGGCATACAGGTCGCCGGCGCGCGCGAGGATCGCCGCCTTGCGCTCGGCCCGCAGCGCGAGGCGATCGAGCCGGGCGAGCGCGGCCGGGACGTCGCCGGCCCCGGCCTCGAGGTCGGCGGCGAGGAGGTTGAGCGCGACGTCGCCGGGCAGCCGGAGGAGCGCGTGCTCGAGGCCGTCGCGGGCGTCCCGGCCGATGGTGCGCGCGAGCCGCGCCCGGGCGAGCGCCCAATCGGCGCGGGGCGTGAGGGCGGTGGCGAACGCGCGGTCGAAGTCCGCGATCGCGCCGATCGGGTCGCCGCGCGCGATGCGCGCGTGGGCGCGCTGGACGAGCGCGCGCGCGACCGTCGCGTCGTCCACGCCGTCGCTCACCGCCAGGAAGCGTTCGAGCCAGCCCTCGGTCGCGATCGCGTCGCCCGCGTCCTCGGCGAGCGCGGCGCGCGCGAGGAAGAGCCCGGGCGCGCGCGGCGCGATCGCCTCGACCAGGGCGAGGTCGCGCCGGGTGGCCCCGGAGTCGCCCGCGAGGCGGCTGAGCTCGGCATGCTGGAGGCGGAGGGAAACGTCGCGCGGCTGGGCGGCCGCGAGTTCGGCGAGGTGATCGAGTTGGACCAGGAGATCGTCGTGCGCGCCCGCCACGCCCGGGTGGGCGAGCCAGAGGGCGGCGAGTGCGGCGAGGGCGGCGCGGCGGGGGGCGCCCATCGGCTCAGTGCTTCGCGGGATCCGGGGCCGGGGCGGCCTTCGCGTCGTCCTTGTCCTTCTTGGCGAACAGCTTGATGTAGGCCATCGCGTCCTCGATCTCCTGGGGCTTGAGGATGCCCTTCCAGGTGATCATGCCCGACTTGGGAACGCCCTCGTTGATGACCGTGCGGATCTGCTCGTCGGTGCGGTTCGTCCAGAACACCGGATCGCGGAAGTCGCGCGAGGGATTGCCGTTGGGCGTGAGCTTCTTGCCGCCCGAGCCATCGGCGTTGTGGCAGATCACGCAGTTCTTGCCGAACACCGCCTTGCCCTTGATCGGGTCGCCCTTGAGCAGGGGCTTGCCGGCGCCCAGTGCGGGGGTGACCAGCACGACGAGAGCGAGCGCGATCAGCCGGGGGCGCATCCGTGGGCGAAGTCGAGGCATCGATTCTCCGGGCGAGACCGTGGGCGGGTGGGGCGCGACGGACTGAGGTTAGCAGCCGGGGCCGCCGCAGACAATGAGCGCGCCCGCGAGCGGGCGATTGACAGGCCGCGATCCACGGTGCTAGTTTGCGTTGTTACCGCAGGTTAGGGGCATTCCTTCGCACCCTGCGTCGCTTGTTTTCCGGGGGCCGTGGCCGCAACCGGACCGCGACTTCCTCGCCGCCTTCGCCGCCGATCCCGTCCGCACGGGAGGTGCCCATTGAAGGACTACGCGACCAGCCAGATCCGCAACATCGCTCTCTTCGCTCACGGTGGCGCCGGAAAAACGTCGCTTGCCGAGGCCATGCTGTTCGTCGCGAAAGCCTCGAACCGCCTCGGCAAGGTCGAAGACGGCACGACCGTGCTCGACTACGCCGCCGACGAGGTGCATCGCAAGATCACGCTCACGCTCGGCCTCGCGCAGTTCGAGTGGAGGGACGTGAAGATCAACCTGCTCGACACGCCGGGCTACTCCGACTTCACGGGCGAGGTGTGCTCGGCGCTGCGCGCGGTCGATGCCGCGGTGCTCGTGCTGCGCGCGGCCGCCGGCGTCGAGGTCGGCACCGAGCTGGTGTGGGAGCGCATCCACGAGCACAAGATCCCGACGCTCGTGGTGGTCAACATGATGGACAAGGACCACGCCGACTTCCAGAAGTGTGTGCAATCGGCACACGATCGCCTCGGCGCGAACGTCGTGCCCGTGCAGTTGCCGATCGGTTCGGCCGAGACGTTCAAGGGCGTGATCGACCTGCTGCACATGAAGGCCTTCCTCACGCAGGGCAAGGGCGTCGACTCCAAGGACATCGAGCAGGCGATCCCGGCCGACATGCTGGCTGCGGCCGAGGCCGCCCGCAACGTCCTGGTCGAGGAGGCGGCGTCGAACGACGAGACGCTCATGCAGAAGTTCTTCGACGGCGTCCCCTTGACCGAGGACGAAGTGATCCACGGGCTCGAGAAGGGCGTCGCCTCGGGCAAGCTGATCCCGGCGTTCGCCGCCTCGGCCACCACGCTCATCGGCGTGCGCGACGTGCTCGACGACATGGTCGGGCTGATCCCGCCTCCCGACGAGCATCCCGAGGAGGTCGGCGTCAGGCCCGGCACCGACGATCCGGTCGCGCGCCATCCGACCACCGCGGAGCCGTTCTCGGCGGTCGTGTTCAAGACGCTGTCCGAGGCGCACCTCGGCGAGATGTCGCTGTTCCGCGTGTTCTCGGGATCGGTCCAGGCCGGCACCGAGGTGCTCAATGCGAACACCGGCAAGCTCGAGCGCGTGGGCACGCTTTACGACCTGGTGGGCCGCGAGCGCAAGGAGGTCGGCAAGGTCGTCGCCGGCGACATCGCCGCCGCGGTCAAGCTCAAGGAGACCCACACCGGCAACACGCTGAGCGACAAGGCGCAGCCCGTGCTGCTGGCGGGCGTCGACTTCCCGCGGCCCCTGGTCACCGAGGGCATCCGCGCGAAGACCAAGGGCGACGAGGAGAAGATCGGCGTCGCGTTCCAGCGCCTGCACGAGGAGGACCCGACGATCTCGATCGCGGTCGACCCGGCGACGCACCAGACGCTGGTCCACGGCATGGGGGACCTGCAGCTCGACGTGCTGGTCGATCGCCTCAAGTCGCGTTTCCACGTCGAGGTCGAGCTCTTCCGTCCGCGCCTGCCGTACCGGGAGACCATCAAGCGCAAGGCCGAGGGCGAGTACCGCCACAAGAAGCAGACCGGCGGCCGCGGGCAGTTCGGCGAGGTGCACCTGAGGCTCGAGCCGAACACGGGCCACGGCTTCCAGTTCTTGGACGAAGTCAAGGGCGGCGTGGTGCCGCACAACTTCATTCCGGCGGTCGAGAAGGGCGTGCTCGAGGCGATGCACGGCGGCGTCCTCGCGGGCTACCCCGTGGTCGACGTCAAGGCGGCGCTGTTCTTCGGCAAGTACCACGACGTCGATTCCTCCGAAATGGCGTTCAAGATCGCCGCCATGCAGTGCTTCCGCGAGGTCTCCGAGAAGGCGAGCCCGGTGCTGCTCGAGCCGATCGACGAGGTCGAGGTGCGCGTGCCCGAGGAGTTCATGGGCGATGTCATGGGCGATCTGTCCTCGAAGCGGGGCAAGATCCTCGGCATGGAAGCGGAAGGCCACTACCAGCGCATCAAGGCGCTCGTCCCGCAGTCGGAGATGTACAAGTACGCGACCCACCTGCGCGCGATCACACAGGGCCGCGGCACGTACCGCATGAGCTTCGATCATTACGAGGAAGTGCCGCGCGACCAGGCGGAGAAGATCGTCGCCGCCGCGCGCGCGGAGAAGGAAGCCGAAGCGCGCGCCTGAAAGGAGCACCATGTCCGGGCATTCCAAATGGGCGACGATCAAGCGCAAGAAGGGCAAGGCCGACCAGGAGCGCGGCAAGATCTTCTCGCGGCTGATCAAGGAGGTCACGATCGCGGCGCGCCAGGGCGGCGGGCACCCGGACGCCAATGCGCGCCTGCGGTCGGCGATCGAGACCGCGAAGGCGGCGAACATGCCCGCGGCCAACATCGAGCGCGCGGTCCAGCGCGGCACCGGCGAGGCCGAGGGCGTCCACTACGACGAGATTACCTACGAGGGCTACGGCCCGGGCGGCGTCGCGATCCTGATCGACGTCGCGACCGACAACCGAAACCGCACGGCGGGCGAGTTTCGCAACCTGTTCTCGAAGAACGGCGGGAACATGGCCGAGGCCGGCGCCGTCGGATGGATGTTCGAGCCCAAGGGCGTGATCACGCTCGACGTGGGCGCGCGCTCCGAGGACGAGGTCATGGAGCTCGCGATCGAGGCGGGCGCGGACGACGTCGAGTTCGGCGCCGAGGGCACGGCCGAGATCACGACCTCGGTGCACGCGTTCGAGGGGGTGAGGAAGGCGCTCCTCGCCAAGGGGCTGACGCTCGCCACCGCCGAGCTGTCGAAGGTCCCGACCAACACGATCGAGCTCGACGAGAAGACCGCGGCCAGCGTGCTCAAGCTCTACGAGGCGCTCGAGAACCACGACGACGCGCAGAAGGTCTACGCCAACTTCCAGGTCGCCGACGACATCCTCCACCGCCTCGTGCAGTAGCCGGAGGGCCGCGATGATAGTCCTGGGGATCGATCCGGGGAGCCGCCGCACCGGCTTCGGGGTCATCGAGGTCCGCGGCAAAGCGACGCGCGCGATCGCGTTCGGCGTGCTGCCGGGGCTGGGCGACTCGATGCCCGCGCGCCTGCTCTCGATCGGCAACGGGATCGACCGCGTGCTCGACCTGCATGCGCCCGACTTCGTGAGCGTCGAGCAGGCGTTCCACGCGAAGAATCCCCGTTCGACCCTGATCCTCGGGCAGGTGCGTGGGCTCGCGCTCTGGCTCGCCGCCAGGCGCGGGCTGCCGGTGTACGAATACGCGCCGCGCGTGGTCAAGCTGTCGGTCACCGGGCAGGGCGGCGCGGGCAAACCGCAGGTCGCCGCGATGGTGCAGCGGCTGCTGCTGCTCGAGGCGCGCCCGGCTGCCGACGCCGCGGATGCGCTCGCGATCGCGCTCTGCTGCGCGCGCCGCGCCGGCCTCGAGACGCTCGCGCCGCGCGCGCGCGGGCGGACCGCGGTCGCGCTCGACGGCAGCGTGATCGACCTCGCGCGCGCGTTCGCGCCCGTGCGCAAGAGGGCCAGGTGATCGCGCGCCTCGCCGGCACGCTGATCGAGAAGACCGCGAGCGCCTCGGTCGTCGACGTCCAGGGCGTCGGCTACGCGCTGCTCCACTCGCTCCACACCTACGAGGACCTGCCGGGGGTCGGCTCGCCGTGCACGTTCCTGACCCACCTGCACGTGCGCGAGGACGCGCTC
>JBKJJJ010000050.1:0-3833 GCA_046598045.1 Candidatus Eiseniibacteriota bacterium | reverse complement strand
GGATCGGCTTCTACGGCACGGCCACGGGCGAGGAGGCGGCCGCACTTGGATCGATCGCCGCGGTGCGGGACAGCGACTGGGTGTTCCCCGCGCTGCGCCAGGGCTCGGCGCTCTTGTGGCGCGGATTCGCTTTGAAGGCGTACATCGCGCAGTTGATCGGCAACACGGGTGACGTGCTGAACGGCCACCAGATGCCGTGCCACTACGCCGATCGCGGCGTCAACGTCGTGGCGTGGTCGTCGGTGATCGCGACGCAGTTGCCGCACGCGGTGGGCATGGCGTACGCCGCGCGGCTCAAGGGCAAGGACGACGTCGCGGTGGCCTATTTGGGCGACGGCGCGACCAGCTCGCCCGACTTCCACGCGGCGATGAACTTCGCCGGCGTGTGGAAGGCGCCGGTCGTGTTCGTGTGCCACAACAACCACTGGGCGATCTCGGTGCCGGTCGAGTCGCAGACCGCGGTGCTCGAGCTCGTGCGCAAGGCCGACGGCTACGGCGTGCCCGGCGTGCGCGTCGACGGCAACGACGTGCTCGCGGTCTACCAGGCCGTCAAGGCCGCGGCCGACCGCGCGCGCGGGCGGGGGACCGACGTTCATCGAGTGCGTGACCTACCGCATCGGCGGTCACTCCTCGAGCGACGACCCGACGCGCTACCGCGAGGACGCGACCGTGGAAATGTGGAAGCGCCGCGACCCGGTCGCCCGTTTCCGCAAGTACCTCGAAGGTCGCAAGCTCTGGGACGAGGCGAAGGAGGAGGCCGCCGCCGCGCGCTGGAACGACGCGATCGGCGAGGCGATCAAGGCCGCCGAGGCGATGCCGGCCCCGGCGCCCGAGAGCATCTTCGACGGTGTGTACGCCGAGCTGCCGTGGAACCTGCGCGAGCAGCGCGATTGGCTGGTCGCCGAGGGTGGCGAGCACTCGAAGGACGAAGGGAGATTTCCCCTGTGAGCATGATGCCGCCGACCGGTGGATGGCGCCCCGGCATGCCGGGCGCCACCCCGCCCGATCCCCACGAGGACCCGATTGCCGCGGCCGCGCGCGCCGAGGCCGACGAGCGCGCCCGCGCGATGCGCGCATTGCTCGAGCGCGAGGCGCGCGCGCGCAGGATGCGGCGCATCGTCATGCTCGTGCTCGCGATCGTCGCGGTGGCGTTCGCGGGCTGGTACCTGACGCCGCGCGCCGGCAGCAAGCCCAAGGGCACATGGGAGCGCCGCATCGCGGCCGGCACGAAGATCACGGGCCCGTCGATCGGCGTCAGCCCGAACGGCAAGTGGTTCGCGCTCGCGTGGGCCGAGGGCTCGACCGTGTGGTACGTGCGCGGCTCCTCCGAGCTGAGCGGCGCGCTCAAGATCGACACGCCGGTCGCGTTCGCGGACACCTCGCGCCCGTTCGCCGCGTTCGACGAGGACCCGCCGAAGGCGGCGGTGAGCAACGACGGCGACATCGCGGTCGCGTGGATGACGCGGCCGCTCGTGCGCGAGGAGGGCTCGGTAATCGCGATCGCGCGCCCGAACCTCGAGCACGACGGACGGGTCGCGCTGGCGCAGATCGAGGGCGACGCGCCGGACGGCTTCCTGTTGTGCGAGTCGGTCGCCTACGACAACGACGGCGGCCTGGTCGCGACCTGGATCGACGGCGGCCCGGCGCAGCAATCGAAGGGCGAGATCGGCAAGCTGCAGTGCGCGATCGCGGGCCCGCAGGGCGCGTTCGAGTCGGTGACCACGCTCGCCGACGGCGCGTGCTCGTGCTGCCGCACTTCGCTCGCCTGGCTCGGACCCGAGAACTTTGCGGTCTCGTATCGCGGCGTTGCCGAGGGCAACGTGCGCGACGTTCGATTTGCCGTGCTCAACGACGAGGGCGAGGACGGCGGTGGTCCGGCGCTCGACAAGAACTCGCACACGACCGTGCGCAACGACCACTGGGCGCTCGACGGCTGCCCCTCCGAGGGCCCGACGACCGCGGCGATGGGCGAGAAGTCCGCGTGGGTCACGTGGTACACCGAGGGCGACCCGCGCGGGCTCTACCTCGCGCGCCTCGAGCCGATCCGCGGCGACGCCGGCCTGAGGTGGCAGACCGCGCAGACGTTCGTGGTCGACCCGCGCAAGGCGACCCACCACCCCTCGATGGCGACGCTGTCGTCGGGCCGCCCGTTCGTCGTCTTCGAGGGTCCGACCCCTGAGGGCGGCACCGCGCTCTACGCTCGCGTCTTCCGCGGCAAGGCGCTCGCGCCGGCTGTGCGCTTCACGACCGCGAACCGCGCGCAGCGCCCGGTGCCCGCGCGCTGGGGACGCAACGGCGTACTGATCGGGTGGCAGGAGGTCGACGAGCAGGGACCGCGGTTGGCGCTGGCGGAGTGGAAGGGGTTGTAGGGTCCACTCCTCGAGAGAGAGCTTGCGCACACCGTCAGGCTCTTGGTATTTTTGCTTTGCAGCTGGGAGGACTGCTTAGCGGTCCGACCTTCGATGCCTGACTGCCTAGCGGTCGTGCACTCGAAGGCCTGGCTGCTTTTCATTTGCCCCCGCAGGTGAGCTGCCCCCGCAGGTGAGCGGATGTACCTCCTCTATCTCGATGAATCCGGCGCCCATGCGGGCAGCCCGGTGCTCGTGCTTGGCGGGATCGCAATCCAGGAACAGGATGTTTGGCATCTTCAGCAAAAGCTCGAGGGACTTCTGCGCAGCAGGCTGCCGAAGGGCCTCGATCCTCTGGACTTCGAGCTTCACGCCACCGACATCAAGTCCCCGATTCGAAAATCGCACGGCAAGAAGGTCTCAAGCAATTGGGCGCAGCTCCCGTTGCCTGAGCGCCTGAACTTGCTCTCCGCAACCTATGGCGCTCTCCGAAATTATGAGCCGCGGGATGCCCGGTTTCCGCCCGCGATGTTCGGCGCAGTTGTGGACGGCAGCTACGGGGACAAGGAGCAGCGCGCGTACGAGGAGGTGTTTCACAAGTTCGACGAGATGCTGACCCGACAGGCATCGAGCACAGGCATTCATGAGCGCGGAATCGTGATTCACGACCGAAGGGTTCTGGAGAAGGACGTGCAGGGATGGGCCAGCATGTGGCGCCGAGTCGCGGGCAGGATCGGACGACTGACGCACCTCGTGGACGTCCCCCTGTTCGCGGACTCTCGGGCCAGCCGGATGATTCAGGCTGCGGACTTCGTCGCATGGGGTCTCTATCGGTACTACGGGGGCCTCAAGGACGAGAAGTGGATCAAGCCCCTGTGGAGCAAGTTCGACGCGGCCGACGGGATCATGCACGGACTCATCCATGCGTCGCCCAACTTCCGCGCCTGCAGTTGCCCTCCCTGCGCGAGTCGGCACTCGGCCGGGCGTTAGCCCGTCGCCACCGCGTGCGCCTCGAGGGCCGCGGCGTAGCTCTCCGGCAGCCCGTGATGCCGTAGCCCCGCGACGATCGCATCGCGATACGCCGCCGAGGGCAGTCCTTCGACCAGCGGCCGGATCACGTACGTCAGGCAGGTCACGACCTCGCCGCTTTCGAGAGTGACGTCCATCCGCACCCGGTCGTAGAGATTCGACGCCTCGTCCGGGCCGTCGTAGCCCTCGTAGCCGTCGAGCGCCTCGTAGTGCTCCGGCGTGAGCTCGAACACGGCGCCCCACACGGTCGCGCCGTCCTCGGGCTCGATCGTGCCAACCGCGCCCGCCCAGTCCCGCCCGTAGCCCCGAAATTTCAGGCCGTAGCCCTCGATCGACGCGCGCCCGACCACGCGGTGGCCCGGGCAGCGCTCGCCCAGCTGCACCGGATTGAGATTCGAGCCGTAGGCGAAGTAGAGTGGGGTGGTGCGATCCTGATTCATGACCCGGAGAGTAGCC
>JBKJJJ010000056.1:0-9225 GCA_046598045.1 Candidatus Eiseniibacteriota bacterium | reverse complement strand
CCCTTGCGGGTGAGGTTCGCGACTTCACGACCACCGACGTTGTAGACGCGGATCGTGACGTCCTGAGCCCTCGCCAGCGTGAAGCGCAGGGTGACGTTGCGGCCGGCGAACGCCGGGTTCGGGAACGAGCCGAGGTTCACATTGCTGAACCGGCCGCCCTCGACACCAGGCAGATCACCAACTCCGATGACCGGACCGCGCCGCGCGCAGATCTGGAAGTGACCGGAAACGGCGTCATCGAACCAGCTGATGCGACCCACGTCCGTACCCGGCAGCGTAGCGATCTGGCCGAGGGTGGCGTAGTTGCCGCGGAGGTTCGACAGGTCGAATCCGTCGATCAACGTGCGGAAGTCCCGGACGCCGCTCGTCGGACGATAAACCGACGAGGTGTACGGGCCAGGTCCGAGATTCTGGTACTGGGCGCCTTCGGTCGCGCCGTCCACGGTCGGGACGACCGCGAGAACGTCCGCGAGCAGGAGGCAGTTGTGAGAGAAGCCGTACACGCGGCCCGGGTGTGCCCACGAAGCGGTCGGGAGGAAGCCCACGGTGGTGAGCGGCGAGCCCGAGAACGCCTTGTAGTTGCCCGAGGTCAGATCCGAACCAAGAGTGGTGGTCAGGAACGTGTACAGGGTGACGTCGGCTGCGTTGAAACCGTCCTCCATGATGCCGTCGCCCGAGAGCCACAGGCCGCGCCGATTGGACGGCGTCGCGCCACTGAGGAACCCGCTGTAGAGGGCGATGTCGTTGGCACCCTCCTGAGACTGGACGCCGTCAAACAGCGTCTTATCGCTCAGGTCGCCGCCGATGTGCAGCACCGAGGTATAGAACGTCGCGAGCTGTGCCGCCGACGGACCCGACTTGTCGCCCTTGAGGGCGATGCCGCCGGTGTTCGAGGCGAAACGACCGCCCGGGTGACCGGCTTCGCCCGACTCCGATGCGCGAATGTCGTAGTGGTCGAAGTTGAGGCCGTACTGACCCAGGTTGGCGGCAATGAAGCCAGCCGGGTTCTCGGTGTCCGTGTTCGGACCGAGGCCCTTCCAGCCCTGCGTCGCACCGTTGTTCTTGCCATAACCGAGCGAGTCGGCAGCGCCGCGATACGCCGGATCGGCGCCACGACGATCGTTGCCGTCGACCATGAGCATGCAGGCGAGGCCGGCGCCGCTGTAGCGCGTCGACTTCCACATGTCAGGGAGAACGTCGAAGGACGACCAGCGCTCCTGATCGGTGTCCGTGTTGCCGCCCGGATCCTGCGGGAACACAGCCGTGGTATCGAACAGCAAGTTCACCTGGGCGGAGTTCTCGAGCAGCGAGCGGCGGACGAAGTACTCCACGTGCGCGCCCGGCGAGAGGTAGCCGTCCGGAATGATCTTCGTGTTTTCCTTGGTCGTGCCCGAGACCGCGCCATAAGGAGCAGGCACGGTGCCGTCGCAGATCAGGTTCGACTGATCCGTCGTGCCGTTCGGGTCGACGAGGAAGCACAGGTTGTGATCGATACCCAGGGTCGCGAACTTCGGATCCAGTTCGTGAATCGTTCCCGCCCAGACCGGCGTCGCCGGGCCGCCGATACCGCGCGACACGATCGAATAGATATTGCCGTCCGCCGAGTCCATGCGGCACGAGTTCCAGACGTTGAGGTTCCAGGTGGTGCCATGACCGCCCGGAGTTCCGAACGCGCCGTTGCTGGCCTTGTACGTAGCCCAGAACGGATGCGCGCCGTCCTTCTCGACCAGCGCCGACGTCCGATCGCCCTTGACCACGTAGTTACCCGGGCCCGGATCGATGCGGAAGACGAGGTCCATGCGGACGCCCGTCGTGATGCCGTCGCCGACGAATGCCGAGTTGGCGAGGATCGAGTCGCCGGCGACTTCGCCGGGCGCCGTTGCCGGAGCCACGATGTTCAGGCCCGACTTGACGTACGCGGTGGTGGTGTCGAACGAGGCATTGTCACCAGGGGTGATGCCTTCGTTGACCGGGAACTGGTCCTGGTACTTGTTCCAGATCTCCTGCGAGATCGGCGGGGCCTCGCCACCGCGCACGAAGCCGACGCGCGCGTTGTCGATGTACGTACCACGCGTGTTGCCGAGGTTCGTGCCGCCGAAACGCCAGCCCTGCGAGATGGTCTCGAACATGACCCTCAACGAGTCCATCGCGCCGCCCGGAATGCCGATCGACGAGATGTTGTTCAGGTCGCGGATGCAGAACGGATCGGGCTGGAACACGATGAACGGATAGATCTGCTCACGCGACCAGCACAGGTCCAGCGACTGCGGCTGCTTGGAGCCGGGGCCGTAGAAGCGGCCGCCGAACTGCCAGAAGATCGACTCATCCAGGCTCATGAAGCCCGAATAGATGTCGTAGTCCTCGACGACCGAGATGCGCGACGCGGTTTCCTTGTCGATGCCCTGGTCGTTCTTCGAGCCAGGAGCAGCGTTGCGGATCGCGAGGTTCACGGTCGGCGACTCGACGAGCTGCCGATACTCGATCGCGATGATGTTGGCGTTGTCCGCGTCGCCGGCAACCATGACATTACCCTTCAGGTTGCAACGGCGGGTCGGGGCGCCCACGGCGCCGCAAAGATCCTCGTACAGCAACGAGGCGACATTCGCGACGTGGAAGTAGTTCGACACCGGCTTGCCCGTGGTCACCCACGGCGTGATCGACGAACCGATGTCGCCCGCGAGCGAACGCGCGGTGATGTCCGCGGCGTTCTCGAAGCCGTAGATGGTGCCGGCGTCGACCTGGACGTCATCGATCGCGGCCGCGCCCTGCTTCGAGTTGTACGCGGTCGCCGTGCCGACGACACCGTCCGCGCGCACGCGGTTGGTCTTGACGCGGAAGACGACGCGAACGTTGCCACCGACCGGCAGCGCGCCGGCGAAGGTCCTGGAAATCGAGGTGTCGGCGGCCACGAACGGGAACAGGCCCGAGACCGAGAAGATTTCCTGAACCGGCTTGCTGTAGTCGAGAACTTCCGAGAACCAGCGGCGGTTCGTGTCGTAGGCCGACTCGTTGGGCGAGCCGACATAGACCATGAACGAGTCCGCCGGGTTGTTCACGAAGTTCGCGATGTTGGTCGGATCCGGGTTGAACCAGCCCGTGCCGTTCGTCTGCGTATCGACGAACGTCGACATGTCGGTCCGGACCTTGAAGGCCACCGTGCCCGAGCCGGTCGAGGGGAAGTCCTTGTACATCATCTGGTCCCAGAGGCTGATGAAGCCCGGGAAGTCCGGGTTCGTGCCGTTGGTGACCGAGCCCGGGGCGCCGATGAAGAGGTCGCCATTGATGAAGTTGCCGGTCAGAGCATCGACTTCGCTCGTGTTGCCCGACTCCCGGAGACCGCACCACGCCGAACGGCTGCCGCTGATCACGGTCGCCGGCGTGTCGGACGGGATCTTCTTCTGGCCCATGTTCGAAGCGTGCCAGGCGCCGGCAATGCCGGTCTTGATGTACTTGCGGCCGGCGAGATCGCGCGCGGCCCAGAGGGCAGTGTTGCCCTCGTTGATGTTGTTGCCGTAGCTGAGCGCCCACTCGGGACGCGCAGACGCGACGCGGGTGCCGCCCGACGTATAGGGAATCGTCCAACGGCGCCAGCCCTGGGTCGAATCGGTGCCGGCAATGCCAGCGTCGAAGTCCCACAGACCGCCGGCAGCAACGCCGAGGAATGCACCGCCAGCGCCAGAATTGCTGTGACCCACCCACACGGTGTCGCAGGTCGCCGCGACGCAGTTCGAGTTCGCAGTACCGAAGACGCCCGAGCCGGCCTTAGCCTGCCCGCCCATCGCCTTGACGATACCCGGCTCGACGCCCGAGACGTTCTCCTGCGCATGAGCCGCCGGCGCGAGGCCGACACTCACGGCGAGAAGGAGCAACGCTACAAACGCCTTTCTCATCTGACTACCTCCGTTCGCAATGCATTCGGGCAATGCGAGGATTCCTTAAGGATGCTACAAGCGAGGTTTGGGAGCTCCAGCCCGGTCTCACGACGATGGTTTCGCCCTCGCGGGCCGGCGTGAGCCGTTGCTGCGTTCTCGAGTTGTGAATCCCCCCTTTCTCTGGAAGTTTGAATTCAGTCGTTGCCACTAAACGGAAGTCTGGAACGAGCGCACGTCCTCCGGATTCGCAAAGGGCGAATCGCTGTTGGCCTGACGACACAGGTTGCGTTGCTCGACGACTGTGATCCTGGTTCCGGACGCCCGACCCACTGGGGAAAGTTGGGGGCGGCTCAATGATCAATTCCGCAAAACGAGTCGAACGAGGACTGATCCCGCTCGGAACTCGTGCGCGACAAACCATAGCCGGACGTCTGGGAAGTGTCAAGGGATTTCAAACGTTACGCCCCCGGAAGTGTTCCCGAGGGCGACGGTTTCGGCACTTACGGGCGGTCCGCCGGAGGGGGCAAAGCGAGGGTCCGGGCTCCCAACCGGTCGGCCACCCGGGGGTCGTGGGTGGCCACCACGATCGCCGCTCCCCGCTCCCCGGCCTCCGCGATGGCGTCGAGCAGATCGCGGGTGCCGGCGGAATCCAGGCCCGCGGTCGGCTCATCGAGCAACAACGCCCGGGGTTCAGTGACCAAAACCCCCGCCAATGCGAGCCTGCGGCGCTCCCCGAGGCTGAGCGCCTCCGGGGCCGCCGAGCCATGACGTACAGGGTCGAGGCCCGCCCGCGCAAGCGCGGCGCCGGCCCGCGCATCGAGTTCCTCCCGCGGGGCCTTGCGGGCACCCCGACGCGCGAGCCCGAAGCGGACGTCCTCGAGCGCGGTCGCCGCAAAAAGCTGAAACTCCGGAAATTGCATGAGATAGGCCACCTGTTCGGGCGGCGGGCGGCGCAGCCTCCCCGTCCCCGGCTCGAGCCATCCGGCGAGCGTCTCGAGGAGGGCGGTCTTGCCGCTGCCATTGGGCCCGACCAGCGCCCAGCGCTCGCCCGGCCGGATCGCGAGGTCGAGCCCGCCCCAGAGCTCCCGCCCCGGCCCGCCGGCCCGGCGACGCGTCAGCCTCAGACCCTGCCCGAGCCACAGCGGCTCGCCCCCCGCGGGAGCCGGCCCGGGAATCGCGACGCGCGCCGGAGGGAGGTTCGCCCCGGGCGCGGATTCGAACTCGATCACGCGGTCGGCGAAAGCGCAGGCATCGACTTCGCATTCGGTCCACAGCACGGCGGCGCCCTCGTCCCGGCAACGCGCGCGCGTCCACGCCAGCAGGCTCGCGCGCGCGGCCGGGTCGAGGTAGGACGCCGGCTCGTCGAGCAGGTAGACGCGCGGCCGCGGCGCTGCGGCCGCGGCCAGCGCGACGCGCTGCATCTCGCCGCCCGACAGCCGCTCCGGTGGCTCCCCGGCCAGCGGGGCGAGGTCGAACGCTGCCAGCAGCTCGCGCACGCGCAGGTCGATCGCGCCGCGCTCCCAGCCGAGGTTCTCGAGCGGAAACGCGAGTTCGCGGGCGACCCGGTCGGTCACGAACTGGGTCTCGGGCTCCTGGAACACGATGCCAATCGCCGCGCGGGCGGAGGGCCCCGGGCGCGGGCCCGCGAGGTCGGCGCCATCGAGCGTCACCCGCCCGGCGAGCGGCTGGGCGAGCCCCGCGAGCGCGAGCACGAGCGCGGTCTTGCCGGACCCGTTGCCGCCCACGAGCGCGACCCACTCGCCGGGCGCGAGCCTGAGGTCGATCGGCCCGGCGGCGGGGCCCAGGTGGGCCTCCGCCCCGGGGTGGGCCACCACGAGACGCTCCGCGACCAGCACCGCGGGTCAGTCCTGTGCGTCGAACGCGGCCAGGGCCCGGGCGGCGAGCGCCTCGAGGCTGGCGCCGCTGGCGCGGGAGAGTGCGGCCAGGCTCTCGTATTCGGGGCGGGCGCGGCGGGTGCCATCGGGCAGGGTCACGACCTTGAGGCGCACCTCGCCCTCGGGCAGGCGTACCAGCGCCTCCTCGCGCGCGAGCTCGCGGCGCTCCTCGTGCC
The DNA here is from genome assembly GCA_046598045.1 of Candidatus Eiseniibacteriota bacterium. Classification (GTDB taxonomy): domain Bacteria; phylum Eisenbacteria; class RBG-16-71-46; order RBG-16-71-46; family DASYSL01; genus JANPEF01. The sequence goes on along the minus strand of JBKJJJ010000056.1, from coordinate 3,282 downwards.
GCACGCGCAGTCCGATGGTCGGGGTCTCGCGGAACAGGAGGTCGGCGATCGCGTCGACCAGTGCGGGATCGCACAGCGCGGTCACGGTGACGCCGGGGCGGCCCTTCTTCATCTGGACGGGCGTCACGAACGCGTCGCGCGCCCCCGCCTCGAGCAGGCGCGCCGCGACGTGGGCGATCACCTGCGGGCTGGCGTCATCGAGCGTGGTCTCGACCACGGCAACGGTGCGGTGATCCGCTGCGCCCAGCGTCTCGCCGAGCAGGATGCGCAGCACGTTCGGGCGATCCTTTGGATCGCGGCCACCGGCGCCCAGCCCCTGCTTGAGCAGGCGGAACGGCGGCGGGGCGCCGAACCCGCGAACGAGCGTGACCACGAGCGCGGCGCCGGTCGGGGTGGTGCGCTCGCCTTCGAGCGGTGTGAGGTCGATCGGCGCGCCCTCGAGCAGCAACGCGGTCGCCGGCGCGGGCACCGGCAGGACGCCATGCGCCGCCGTCACCGTGCCCGACCCGACGACCAGCGGCGAGGCATAGATCGCCTCGACGCCGAGGCGGTGAAAACCCAGGCACGCGCCCGCGATGTCCACGATCGCGTCCGCCGCTCCGACCTCGTGGAAGTGCACCTGCTCGGGCGGCTCGCCATGCACGCGGCCCTCCGCCTCGGCGAGGCGGGTGAAGACCGCGAGCGCGCGCTCGACCACCGGCGCGGGGAGCGCCCCGCCCGTCAGGATCTCGCGCACGTGCCTGAGGTGCCGGTGCGGCTGCTGGCCGGCGACACGCACGTCGACCTGGCGCGCGCGGAACGGCCCGCGCCCGACCTCCCGGCTCTCGATCGTGACGCCCGCGAGCCCGAGTTGGGCAGGCAGTGCGGCCAGTTCGTCGAACGCGAAGCCGAGGTCCACGAGCGCGCCCAGCGTCATGTCGCCGCTCACGCCCGAGAACGCGTCGATCCAGGCGAGCTTCATCGTTGTCTCCGCGCGGCCGGGCGCTTGAGGCCGGTGACGTTGATCAGGTGCGCCGCGTAACCGGCGCCGAAGCCGTTGTCGACGTTGACCACGGTGATCCCCGGGGCGCAGGAGTTGAGCATCGCCAGCAGCGGCGCGAGCCCCCGGAAGTGCGCGCCATAGCCGACACTCGTCGGCACGGCCACCACCGGGCGGTCGAGCAGCCCCTGCACCACGCTCGGCAGCGCGCCCTCCATGCCCGCGACCACGACCACGACGCGCGCGCGCTTGAGCAGCGGCATGCGCGCGACCAGCCGGTGGAGCCCGGCCACGCCCACGTCGGCCACGCGGTCGACGCGCGAGCCCAGCGCCACCAGCGTCTCGACCGCCTCGTCCGCGACCGGCAGGTCGGCGGTGCCCGCGGCGACCACCGCGACGCGCCCGCGCGGCCGGGGCGCGGCGCCGACCCGCACGATACGCGCGCGCTCGTGCACGTGCGCCTGCGGGAAGCGCGCCAGCAGCCTTTGCCGCGCCGCGGCCTCGACGCGGGTGACCAGCACCGGGCCGCCGCGCGCGATCAGCCGCGCCACGATCGCCTCGATCTGCGCGGGCGTCTTGCCCTGCCCGAACACGACCTCGGGGTGGCCGAGCCGCCTTGTGCGGTCGTGGTCGAGCGTCGCGTCGGCGAGGCCGTCCTGCGCCGCCTCGAGCAACGATTCGATCGCCGCATCGATCGCCACCCGGCCGTGGCCCACGGAAGCGAGCAGGCGCTGCGCGGGGGTCTTCCTGGGCATCAGGATTCCTGGGCGGCGAGCGACGTCGCCTCGGCCGATCCGTCGTCGGCGAGGAACGGATCGTCCGCGTCGTCCCGCGAGGCCACGCCTCCCGGGCGGTCGGCGAGGCCCCTCGCCTCGAGCTCGACGAGATACTCGGCGGCGAGTGCCTCGAGGTCGCCCGCGTTCTCGATTTTCTGCCCGCGCTCCTTGAACGGCGCCGCGTTCGGCAGTCCCTTCACGTACCACGCCACGTGCTTGCGCATCTCGTGCGCGGCGTGGCGCTCGGCGGAGATCGAGAGCAGGAGCCGGAACTGCCGCGTGAGCGCGCCCAGCCGCTCGCGCGGCGTCGGCAACGGCGGAGCCGGGCGGCCTTCGAGCAGCGCACGCGTCTCGCGAAAGATCCACGGATTGCCGAACGACGCGCGGCCGACCATGACCGCGTCGCAGCCGGTCTCCTCGAGCATGCGCTTGGCCTCTCCCGCCGACGTCACGTCGCCGTTGCCGACGAGCGGGATCGAGACCTTCCGCTTGGCCTCGGCGATGACATTCCAGTCGGCTTTGCCCTCGAACTTCTGCGCGCGCGTGCGGGCGTGGATCGCGATCATGGCGACGCCCGACTGCTCGAGCAGTTGCGCCACCTCGACGCCGTTCCGATGGTCGTTGTCCCAGCCGCAGCGCGTCTTCGCGGTCACCGGCAGGCTCGAGGCCTCGACCACCGAGCGCACCATGTCGCCGAGCAGCGGCAGGTTGCACAGGAGCGCCGCGCCGGCCTCGCGCGTGACCACCTTGTGCACCGGGCAGCCGATGTTGAGGTCGATGAAGTCGGGACGCAGCTCGGGCGGCCGCGCGGAGACGTAGCGCGCCGCCTCGGCCATGACGGCGGGATCGGAGCCGAACAACTGGACGCCCACCGGGCGCTCGGCCGGGAAGAAGTAGAGATAGTCGAGCGTCTTCTGGCTGCCGCGGACCAGGCCGTCGGAGGACACCAGCTCGGAGCACACCCACGCCGCGCCCTGCTCCCGGCAGAGCAGCCGGAACGGCGCGTCGCTCACGCCCGCGAGCGGGGCGAGGAACACCGGGGCTTCGACCGGGATGTGCGCGATCTTGAAGATCATGGTTGCTCCACGGGCAGGACCAGCCCCTCTCCCGCCGCCACGTCGGCGAACGTCGTCCACGGCCGTGCGGCGATCGCTTCGCGCGCGCACCACTCGGCGAGGTCCCCCTTCGCATACACCACGTCCGCGGCGCGGGCGCCGCAGCGATCCGACAGCCCGTCGCCCACGAACACGGTGCGCGCGTAGCCGGCCGCGCGGCGCGCGAGCACCGCGCCCTTGCAGCTGCCGCACAATCCGCAGCCCTCGCCCTCCGGGGATCCGAACACGGGCGTGATGCGTCGCCCGTCGAAGTCGAGGCCGTTCGCGCTCACCTCGACGGCGTTGAGGCCGTTGGCGTCGAGGATGCGGCGAATGTAGAGCAGCAGCCCGTCCGAGGCGATCGCCGCATCGCCGCCCGCCGCGCGCGCGGCGGCGACGAAGGCCGCGAACGCCGGGTCGATCGCCGCGTGCG
>JBKJJJ010000053.1:0-2631 GCA_046598045.1 Candidatus Eiseniibacteriota bacterium | reverse complement strand
CTCGATCACCGCCGGCGCGTCGCGCAGCGCGTCCTCGAGGTCGATCGGAGTGATGGCGTCGCCGGGCTCGACCTCGCGCGGCCAGGTGAGCAGATCATCGCGCTCGAGGCCGGCGCGCGCGCGCTGGTAGATCTCGCCGAAGCCGAGCACGCCGAACGAGGCCAGCTCCACCGCGTACAGCGCCGCAGGACCGCCGACGATGATCGACTCACCGCGGGCGCGCGCGGCGAGCAGCTCCTCGGGCCACGGCGCGGGGACGCCGACATCGACGATCACCCAGGAATCGGCGTGGTGGCGGAACAGATCGCCTTCGACGATCGGCGGCGCGATCTCCGCCTCGGGCCACAGCTCGCGCGCGGCATGGGCGGGCAGCGAAGGCCCAACGAAGATCACCGCGCGGCTCATTTCACGCCTCGCGCGCGCGGGCCCGGCAGGTAGTCGTTGCCTTCGCGGGGCGCTTCGAGACCCGGGATCATCGCGCGCACCACCACCACCGGGTCGGAGAGCAGCGTCACCGCGATCGCGTGCGAGACGCCCTCATGCTCGAGGCGCTCCAGCACCCAGGCGAGGGCGCCGCTGGCGGTGGGCTCCGACGCGCTGGGCACCGTGGACCAGTCCCGCTCGCCGGGGCCCGGTGCGAGGTCGCGCTGCATCGCCGTTCGGTCCTTCGAAAGGACGCGCAGTCTGCGGCGGGCGATGCTCCAGGGGCCACCGGCGTCGTGCTCGGCGCGCGCGGCGATGGCCTCGGTGAGCGCCGCTTCGAGCGCGTCGTCCTTGCTCGGGCGGGCGGCGACGCCGAGGAACGACTCGCCGTCGGGCTCGGAGATCATCGCGCGGATCACCGGGATCCCGAGGTTGGTCGTGACGTCCCAGATCCGCACCTCGACGCCGTCGCTCTCCAGTCGAGCGATGCGCGGTGAGACCTCGGAGAGCGCGACGCGGCAAGCGTTCATCGCGGCAGCGTCGCGGTGCGCGAAGATCCACTCGCCGTCGCGCTCGATCACCTCGAGCAAGCCATGGAGCGAGGCCTCGGTCTTGGTCAGGCCGGCGCCGAGGCCGGTGGTCGAGGGGCGAAAGATGCCGGGCAGCTCGGCGCTGGTCTCGTCGGCGTGCACCAGCTCCCACGGCACGAACGCCTGGCCGCCCTCGATCAGCTCGTCGCCGGCGACCCAGGGGATCGATCGCTCCGGCGCGTAGCGGGTGGTGAGCCGCTGTGGCCACTCGCGCGGATCGATCACGCCGGCGAGCTCGGATGCCCGCGCGATGCGCACCGGGACGTCGGCGCGCTCGGCGGCGGCGAGCTCGATCGCAGCCATCGCGGCGGCGACCTTGGCGGAGAGCAGATCCGGGCCGTGCCCGTAGGTGGTGCCGAAGCTACGCGCGGCGGGCCGCACGCAGATCGCGAGATCGAGCTGGCGGTGGCGGTCGAAGGCGCTGCGATCGCCGATACGCGTGATGCCGAAGCGCTCGAGCTCGGGCTCGATCAACGGCCACAACATCGTCCTACTCCTCGACTTTGATCCCGAGGTGCTCGAGCACCCGTCCGGCGGCCAGCTGATAGCGAATGTCCGACGCGAGCACCGCGGCGCGCGCGCTCGAGGCGAGGCTCTCGGCCTCGGCGAGATCGTCCTGCACCCGCAGCACGTCGAAGGTGGTGGCCGAGCCGACCTTGTAGCGCTGCTCCTCGATGTCGATGAGCTGCAGCGTGACGCGGCGCGCTTCGTCGGCCGTCTCGAACACCCGGCGGTCGCTCAGCGCGAGCCCGCGCAGCGACACCACGTCGGCCTCGACCGAGCGGCGCAGCGAGTCGGCCGCCAGCTTGGCCTGATCGACGGCGATGCGCGACTGCGCGGCGACGCCCTCCGCGCCTTCGTTCTTGATCGGTAGAAACAGCGTCGCGCCGATGCCCGCGGTGTAGTAGCCGCCACCGAACAGCGTGCTCCAGGTCTTGCCGTAGCCGTCGAACTCGCCGCCCGCGACGCAGCCGGCGGGGGCGGGCGCGCCCGGCTGGCTGAAGAGCTGGCAGGCGAGATCGTTGCGCGAGCCGCCGAGGCCGGTGAGGCCCGCGAACAGCGACAAATCGAGCGAAGGGCGAGTGGCGTCTTCGGCCACCGCGGTCGATTGGGCCTGCGCCTTGGCGCGCATATCCGCGGCGCGCACGTCGACGCGCTCGGTGGCGGCAGTGGCGGGGACGGCCGGCGGCGGCGTGGGGGCGGGCATCGGATCGGCGGCGGTGATGCGCACCGGCGCCTTGTCGAGGATCGCGCGGACCAGCGCGGCCTGCGCCTCCTCGCGGATGCGCTCGACGGCGTCGAGGCGCGCGCGGCGGAGCGCGACGGTGGATCGCGCCTGCACCTCGGCGGCCTGCGGAAGCGAGCCGCGCTTGATCAGCTCGTTTGTCAGGTCCATGACCTTCTGCGCGCGATCGAGCACGCGCTGGCGGATGGCCACCTCTTCCTCCGCCTGGGCGACGTTCCAGTAGCTCACCGCGACGTTGGCCATCACCTCCTGCGCGGTGCGCTGCGCGTCGAGCCGCGCGGCCTGCTCGAGCGTCTGCGCCACGCCGATCAGAGCTTCGTTCACCGTGGATCCGAAGCCGCGCAAGATGGGCTGGGTCACCGTCGCGCGCAG
>JBKJJJ010000046.1:0-2869 GCA_046598045.1 Candidatus Eiseniibacteriota bacterium | reverse complement strand
CTGCCGGTTCGCCACAACGGGAAGCCGTTCGTCTTGGAAGGTGGGGCGATAGATGTTAACGGACGCGGGACGCTGATCACTACCGAAGAATGTTTGCTGGAAGATAAGATCCAGGTCCGCAATCCGGGCGTTTCCCGCGAAGAGATCGAGACGATTTTGGCGGATAGTCTGGGGGCGACAAATGTTCTTTGGCTGGGCAAGGGCATTGCCGGCGATGACACCCATGGACACGTCGATGATTTGTGCAGATTTGTAAATGAAAAAACGGTCGTTCTTTGCCGCGAGGATGATCCGAAAGATGCCAACTATCATTTGCTCGAAGAAAATCGCGAACGGCTGCAAGGCTTTCGGCTGGAAAACGGATCGAAAATCAACGCCGAGTTTCTCCCGATGCCCGCACCGCTTTATTTTCGCGGCCAACGGCTACCCGCAAGCTATGCGAATTTTCTAATAACCAACGCTGCTGTCCTCGTGCCGACGTTCAACGACCCGAACGACCGCGTCGCACTCGGCGTTCTTTCTGAATTTTTCCCCGACAGACAAGTCATCGGCATCCACGCCGTCGATCTCGTCTGGGGCCTCGGGACATTGCACTGCCTTTCGCAGCAGCAGCCTGCCGAATTAATTTAAGTAATCCTTTACATCTTCAACCGTCGCACCAGCGTAAGTATCGAACTTTGTCGCCGGTTCCTCAAGTGTCCACACTTCAAACAAAGCAGGTGGGCATTCCATCACAAAACGCGACGGTTTTTGAAGGACGGTCTGGCGGCTGTAATCGGTTAGCATCAGCGGGTAAGTGATGTAAAGCTCATCCTTCGCACGTGTCAGGGCGACGTACCAAAGGCGTCGTTCTTCTTCCTCGCTGTCTATCTCTTTTAATGACCGTGGCGAAGGGAATTTGCCCTCGGCGGCCCAGATAATAAACACCGCCTTCCACTCCAAACCCTTTGCCTGATGGACGCTTGTCAGCGTCAGCAACTCGTCCTCTTCTGCGCCTTCGATTACTTCCTCACCGACGATAGCCTGCGGTTCTTTGAACCGTGCGGTCGAAAGCAGTGCAAGTTCCGACAGGAAATCTTCGGTCGAGGTGTAACGGTTTGCGAACTGCGCAAGGCCGCGAAGGTCTTCCATTCGAGCATCGGCGTTTTCGTAATTCTCCTGTAGGTACTGCTCGTAGCCGTTCTCCAAGATCAGCGCGATCTGCTTTGACGGCTGTCCGCGGTTTTCATCGTTTACGAGCAGTTCAAGCAGTTTTACGAAATTCTGCCACGGAGCCTTACTCTGCAATGCTGGTAAAATAGGCGGAAACCCGCGCGGTAGCAAGGGTGTATTCTTGCTGTTGGGTTCCTCGCCATCGAGGGCAATCACACCGTCCCTACCGGTCGGATTTCCGCCCTCGGATGCCGCAATCTGTTTAATGCCCAGCAACGCCAACGGATTTTCGGCCAATGCAACCGCTTCGAATATCTTATTCGCGGTCCGGTTGCCGACGCCGGGGATCATCTTCAGGAGGCGCTTCCACGCAAGCTCGTCGCGCGGGTTTACGATTATTCTCAAGTAAGAGATGACGTCCTTTATATGAGCCTGTTCAAAGAAACGCACACCCGATTGGACGCGATAGGGAATATTGCGGCGGGACAGTTCTAACTGCAATTCGATTGAATGATAATGCGAGCGATACATCACCGCGATGTCTTCGAGGTTCGTACCTTCATCGCGGAGTTCGAGGATGCGAGATGCGACAAATACGGACTGTTGCTCCACATCAGAACACGGAACCAACGCCGGTTTAAAGTCCCTTGAGCGTTTTACCGCCTGTAAGATCTTTGGGAACTGCCGTTTGTTATTTGCGATGGAAATATTCGCCAACCCCAAAATTTCCGGCGTTGAACGATAGTTAGTTTCGAGCTTAAATAGCTGAGCCTCGGGATAGCGTTTCGGAAACTCGTAGATGTTCGTGAATGCCGCTCCGCGCCACGCAAAGATGCTTTGAGCGTCGTCGCCGACAACCATCACGTTGCGGTGTTTGACGGCCAGCAGATCGATTATTTCGGCCTGTAGAAAATTTGTGTCCTGATATTCGTCGACGAGAATGTGCTGAAACTGCTCGGCGTACAACTCGGCGACCGTCGGCTTTTCGATCAGCAGCCGCTTCATATTTAAGAGCAGATCGTCGTAATCCATCACATTCCGCTCGCGTTTGCGGTCCTGATAAATGGAATCGACCCGCATTATCTGCTGCGTAAGCATCTCAAAATACGGATATTTTCCGGCGATAACCTTGTCGATCGGAAGGTCGGTGTTGTTGGCAAAGCTAATGATGCCCTGCACAACATCGGCCTTCGGAAAGCGTTTTGCCTTGGTGTCAATAGCGGCGTCTTCGATACAGATGTTGATCAGGTCACGTGCGTCTTCGCTATCGAGAATGGAGAAATTTCCGTCAAAGCCGATGCTGACCGCGTGCCGCCGCAGCATCATATTCGCGATGCGATGAAACGTGCCGCACCAAATTCGGTGAACATTTTGATTTCCGGTGAGCGATTCGACCCGCCGAAGCATCTCCCGCGATGCCCGGTTTGTAAATGTCGCAAGCAAAATTCGCTGCGGCGAAACACCTTGTTCGATAAGATACGCAACGCGATACGTGATCGCCCGCGTCTTGCCCGTACCGGCACCGGCAACAACAAGCGTCGCCTTCGGCTGTGCCGTAACAACACGAAACTGCTCGTCGTTAAGCTCACTCTTATATCGCGTCAGCCTTTCCGGCAGCGAATTTTCATCACGTTTTAGAACATACTTTTTCATCTGTGAAACAGAATATTATCACAGATGGAATATTGGGAATAGCTGATAACTGAAACTGACAAGT
>JBKJJJ010000026.1:0-11420 GCA_046598045.1 Candidatus Eiseniibacteriota bacterium | reverse complement strand
TCCTCGTGCGGCTTCGCCGGGTCAGGCGCCCAGTCGCCGCCGTCCACGACGACAGCGTCGCCGTACTTGATCCTCGTGCTGTCGTCGTGGACGGCGGCGACTGGGCGCCTGACCCGGCGAAGCCGCACGAGGAGGCCAAGTTCGCGTTCCAGCTCGAGACCATGGGTCTCATGGGCTACGACGCGGCCGGCATCGGCGAGCGCGAGCTGGGCTTCGGCTACGAGAAACTCCAGTCCATGGCGCTCAAGGCGAAGACGCCGCTCATCTCGTCGAACCTGATCGACAAGAAGACCGGCAAGCCGGCGTTCAAGACCTCGGTGATCGTGCGCAAGGGCGGCCTCAAGGTCGGCATCTTCTCGGTGATCGGCCCGAAGATCGAGTTGCCGGGCAACGCCGGGGAGCTGGTCACGATCGACGACCCGATCTCGACCGCCCAGAAGATGGTCGCGGACCTGAAGAAGCAGCAGTGCGACGTGGTCGTCGCGCTGACGCACCTCGGGCGCGTCGAGGGCGAGGATCTCGCGGCGCAGGTGCCCGGCATCGACGTCGTGATCCTGGCGCACCACCCGGGCTTCGTGGCCCAGGGGCGCCGGGTCAACAGCTCGGTCACGGTCGCCAGCGGCGAGCAGGGCCAGAACATCGGCCTCACCAAGCTCACGCTCGACGGCAAGAAGGTGTCGGACCTGAATTCGGAAACGCTGATCCTGATGCCCGAGGTCGGCGAACGCGCCGACATCGCGAAGCTGGCGAAGGAATTGGAAGACCGCCAGAACGCGATCTTGCAGAAGGAGCAGCAGGCGGCCGCGCTGCAGGCGAACCCGCAGGCAAACAAGCCCGGCGGGGACCAGTATCTCGGCACCGAGACCTGCGCGAACTGCCATACGGCGCAGTACCAGCAATGGCAGTCGACGCAGCACGCGCACGCGTTCGCCACGCTGCAGCGCGTGCAGAAAGACGCGACGCCCGAGTGCGTGCAGTGCCATGTCGTCGGCTACCAGCGTCCGAGCGGTTACGTCACCGCGCAGTCCACGGCGAAGCTGATGAACGTGGGCTGCGAGTCGTGCCACGGGTACGGCACGCGGCACGAGATGTTCGCCAAGACCGGGGGGAAGGTCGCCGAAGCGGTGTGCATCACGTGCCACACACCGGCGAACGATCCGGGCTGGAACTTCGCAGCGAAGCTGCCGCGCATCTCGCACTAGGCGCGCCGTTCGCGCGTGGCTGGGCGGATGGCTCCAGTTCGGCGATCGTGGGTAGGCGGTGAGTTGTCAAGCCGGGGGCGAGGCGTATCTTATTTGAAGGGCGTACAAAACGTACGCTTCGTACGCTTCGTGCGCCCCCGGAATTCGAACGGCCTCGCCCCAGGCTTGACAACTCGCCCCGACGCCCAAAGATCAGGTCCGGCGGCGACCCGCAAGCCAGGCATCGACGCTGTACGGCCCGGCCCCGACCGCGGACAGGTAGAGGAAGATGAAGCACAGTAGCACCGCCGGCTCGCCATGGTTCTGGATCGGCCAGAAGCCGTGTGGGAAGTGCCCCATGAAGTACGCCACCGCCATCTCGCCCGACGCGAGGAACGCGACCGGCCGCGTCCACAGACCGAGCATGAGCAGCGGCCCGGCTACGATCTCGATGATGCCCGCCGCGAGCACCAGTCCGGTCAGCGCATTCCCCGGCGGCATTCCGCCGTACCATCCGAACATCTTGAGCGCTCCCGGTTGAAACAGCAGCAGCCCGCCCACGACACGAAGCAACGCAAGCGCCACACCGGCAAATCGATTCATGGCATCTCCCTCCAGGGTGAGTCGCGCCCCGCAGGGCGTCGGTCTCGAGGATCAGAGCATTGGTCGCGGGTCCAGCGCAAGCTCGCGCGCCCCCGACGAACGCCGTCCCGACGCACCCGTGCTGCGCCCGCCCCGAGGGGCATCGGGGTGTCGATTCTGCTATGATCCGCGGCGTCGGTCCGCCCGGACCCAGCCAGTGACCCGCACCCGACCCCCTAGCCACAGAGAGCCCCACGTCCCATGTCCAACGATGGAATGCAGGTCTTCGACAACATCCTCCAGACCGTGGGGCACACCCCCCTGGTGCGCCTGTCGAAGCTGTCCCGCGGATTGCCGGTTCCGATCTACGGGAAGCTCGAGGCGTTCAATCCGGGCGGCAGCGCGAAGGACCGGATCGGCGTGTCGATGATCGAAGCGGCGGTCGCGGCGGGGCAGCTCAAGCCGGGCGGGACGATCGTCGAGTGCACCTCGGGCAACACGGGCGTCGGCCTCGCGATGGCGGCTTGCGTGATGGGGTTCAAGACCGTGTTCTGCATGCCGGACAAGGTCGCGCGCGAGAAGATCACGCTGCTCAAGGCGTATGGCTCCGAGGTCGTGGTCTGCCCGACCGCCGTGCCGCCCGATTCGCCCGAGTCGTACTACCAGGTCGCACGCCGGATCACGCGCGAACGCCCGAATGCGTTCCTGACGAACCAGTACGACAACCCGGCGAATCCGGCGGCGCACTACCGGACGACGGGCCCGGAGATCTGGGAGCAGACCGCGGGCAAGGTGACGCACTATGTGACGTCGATCGGCACCGGCGGCACGATCTCGGGGACCGCGAAGTTCCTCAAGGAGAAGAACCCGAAAGTCCGGGTCGTGGGCGCGGACCCGGTGGGCTCGATCCTGTGCCAGTGGTTCCACCAGCACACCATGGGCGAGGCTCACACCTACAAGGTCGAGGGGATCGGCGAGGACTTCCTGCCCGAGGCCTACGACTGGAACGTGATCGACGATGTCGTGAGCGTCGGCGACAAGGATTCGCTCAACCTGGCACGCCGGCTGGCGCGCGAGGAGGGCATCCTCGCCGGCGGGTCCTCCGGCACCGCGCTGTGGGCGGCGATCGAGGAGGCGAAGCAGGCGAAGCCGGGGGACGTCATCGTCGTGATCATCCCCGATACCGGCGAGCGCTACCTCTCGAAGGTCCACAACGACGAGTGGATGCGCGACAACCACCTGCTCGATCCCACCAAGACGCTGGTCTCCGACCTCCTGTTCGGCAAGTCGACCGGCGGGCGGGCCGTGCTCTCGGTCGCGGCCAGGGATCCGGTGCGGCGCGCGCTCGAGCTGGTGCGCCAGTACGACCTGTCGCAACTCCCCGTGCTCGACGGCGAGCAGGTCGTGGGCACGGTCTACGACTCGGAGATCATGAAGCGCGTGCTCGATAACGCGTCCGTGCTCGATCAGCCGGTGCGCGACCTGATGGAGCCGCCGCTGCCGGTCGTGGGCCTGGACGAGCCGGTCACGCGCGTGGCCCAATTGCTCAAGCAGAAGCATTCATCGGCGGTGCTCGTCGCGGGCGACGGAGGGGAGCCGAGCGGCATCCTCACCCGCCTCGACGTGATCTCGCTCCTCGCGGAATGACGGAGGTCCCGAAGTGACGTTCGATCCCAAGTCCGGCTTCTCCACGCGCGCGATCCACGCCGGCAACCCGCCCGATACGCGAACCGGGGCCGTCGCCGTGCCCGTGTACCAGACCTCGACCTACGCCCAGGAGGCGTTGGGCAAGAACAAGGGATACGAGTACGCCCGCAGCCAGAACCCGACGCGCGAAGCGCTGGAGCAGAACCTGGCGTCGCTCGAGCACGGCGTTCACGGGCTCGCCTATGCCTCGGGCCTCGCCGCGACCACGAACCTGCTCTGCATGCTCAAGGCCGGGGACCACGTGGTGGCGTCGAACAACATGTACGGCGGGACGTTCCGGCTGTTCGACCAGGTGTTCCAGAACTTCGGGCTGTCGGTGACCTACGTCGACACCTCGAACCTGGGCGCGGTCGAGGCGGCGATCACGCCCGCGACGCGGCTCCTCTTTGTCGAGACCCCGACCAACCCGCTCCTGACCATCACCGACCTGACGGCGATCGCGCAGCTCGCGGGCAAGCACAAGCTGATCAGCGCGTGCGACAACACGTTCGCCACCCCCTACCTGCAGCGGCCGCTGGAGTTCGGGATCGACGTCGCGCTCCACTCCACGACCAAGTACCTGAACGGCCACAGCGACATGGTGGGTGGGGCGCTGATCGTCCGGCGCGAGGACCTCGCGACGCGGCTGCGCTTTCTGCAGAACGCCGTGGGCGCGGTGCCGGGCCCGTGGGACTGCTGGCTCGCATTGCGTGGCACCAAGACGCTGGCCTTGCGCATGGAGCGCCACCAGGCGAACGCGGCGCAGATCGCGCTGGCGCTGGTCGGGCACAAGAAGCTCCAGCGGCTGTTCTACCCGGGGTTGCCGGGGCATCCGGGGCATGAGCTGGCGAAGCGCCAGATGTCGGGCTTCGGGGGCATCGTCTCGCTCGAGTTCGCCGATCTCGCCGCCGGGAAGCGCTTTGCCGAGGCCCTCGAATTGTTCACGCTCGCCGAGTCGCTGGGCGGGGTCGAGAGCCTGGTGACCCATCCGGCCTCCATGACCCACGCCTCGGTGCCGAAGGCCCAGCGCGAGGCGACGGGGTTCACGGACGGCCTGGTCCGGCTCTCCGTGGGCTGTGAGGACGCCCCCGATCTGCTCGCCGACGTCGCGCGAGGCCTCGCCGCCGTTTAAGCGTAAAACCATGCAAGGCAATGGTTAAGCCTTGCGAATTGGTGCGGGATAGCGGACGGATTGGGCCGGCGCGGGGGCGCGGGGGGCGACAAAGCCCTTGACACCCCCTCCCACGAAACGTACGTTTCGCCCCGATTGTCGCACGGCAGGCCCACCTCGCACTGCACCTCGCGCTTGCCGGCACAGCGGCCCGCAGCCCAGCGTTGACGCACCTTCGAGGCACCGCTAACAGAGTGGTGCTTTTCGCATGGCGCTGGCGGCCCGCAGCGACCCCAAAGCCTCCTCCGGAGGCAGGCTTCGGGACGGCTGATCCAATTTCGACGTGATCGCGCTCCGGCGAGGTCACGCTCCTAAGGAGGTGAACGCAGAGGATGCGGAAGCTTATCGCGCTTTCGTCGCTGGCCCTTGTTGCTGGCATGTTGATCTCGGGTTGCGCCAAGAAGGAAGAGACGGCCACCCCTGAGGGATCGACCACCACGACCACCACGACGACGGAGACCACTACGGCTCCGGATACGACCATGGGCGGCGCCACTGATACCACGTCGCACATGTAATCGCGCGCGCGCTCCGCGCCGCTGCGAAGTAGCGAGGGAGAGGGCTCGCAAGGGCCCTCTTTCCTTTCCCCCCTGAACTCCCGCGAAAGCCGAACCCCATGGCCGACCCGTCGTTCGACATCGTTTCCGAAGTCAACTGGATGGAAGTGCAGAACGCCGTCCAGCAGGCGGTCAAGGAGATCGGCAGTCGGTTCGACTTCAAGGGCACGGCCGCCGAGATTCGCCAGGAGGGCAAGGACAAGATCGTGCTCATCGGCGACTCGGAGCCCAAGCTCGATGCCGTGCGGGACGTGCTCGATTCCAAGCTCACCAAGCGCGGCGTCTCGCTCAAGGGCATCGAGGCGAGCACGCCCGAGGCGGCCGCGAAGATGACGCTCCGCCAGACGCTGACGTTCAGCAACGGGCTCGAGAGCGAACTGGCGAAGGACCTCGCGAAGTTCATCAAGGCCCTCCCGGTCAAGGTCCAGACCACGATCCAGGGCGACCAGTTGCGGGTCACGGGCAAGAAGAAGGACGACCTCCAGGCCGTCATCGCCGCCGTGAAGGCCGCGGATTGGCCCCGGGCGCTGCAGTTCACGAACTTCCGCTGACCGGGGAACGGCCCCGTCGAGGCAACCCCGGGCCCGCCAAGGGCGTAAGGGACCCGTACGCGACCCGACCCAGACCCGGAGGCTCCGCCATGAACCGCAACCGCTCGACCGCCCTTGCCCTGCCCGCCGGGCTGATCCTCCTGGCCGGCCTGGCATGCCTGGCTGCCGGGTGCGGCGAGAGCCGGGACAGCCACGTGCGCGAGGACCGGATCGCGAGCGCCCTGCCGCTCGCGCCCCAGACCTCCCTGCGCATCGAGACCCGCACCGCCGACATCCACCTCGTCCCGAGCCCCGACGACACCATCCGCGTGCTCACCGTCAAGCGCGTCCAGTCCCTCTCCGAGCGCTCGATCGACGCCCTGTGGAAGCAGATCAAGGTCACGGTCGAGCGCTCGGGCAACGAACTGGTGCTGCGCGTGCGCGAGCCCGAGCGCGGCACGAGCCACGTCTCGGTCGAAGCCGGCCCGTGGCGCATGCGCCGGCGCGTCGAGATCGAGGTCACGATCGCCGTCCCGGCGGGGCGCCCGGTGTCGTTCACGACCGAGCGCGGCGACGTCGACGCGCGCGATCTCAAGCAGGACCTCGTGCTCGACCTCTCGAGCGGCGACGCCACGATCTCGGATCTCGATGGCGGATCGCTCCGCGTGCAGTCGACGGCGGGGGATGTCAGCATCCAGCGCGTGCGGCAGCCGGTCACGGTGCGCACGACGGCGGGCGACGTCGACATCGCGGACCTGGTGGGCGCGCTCGCAGTGCGCGCGACCAGCGGTGACGTCACGATCCACCGGGCGCGCGGCCGCATCGCGGTCGAGACCTCGACCGGCGACGCCGACGTAGTCGACGGCGACGGCAACGTGGTGGTCTCGACCAGCGCCGGCGACGTCACCGTGCGCGCGCGTGCCGACTCGATGGTGGTCGAGACCTCCTCGGGCGACCAGGACCTCGAGATCTCCGCGCCCGCCTCCTACGTCGCTCTCAAGTCGTCGTCGGGCACGGTCGAATTCGCGCTGCCGAAGGGATCGGGCGGGGCGCTCGACGTGCAGACCGCCACGGGCGCCATGAAGATCGCGAACGCAATCCAGATCGGCACGATGACCCGCAACCACTTCACGGGCACCCTCGGCGGCGGGGGACAGACGCTGATCCGGACCTCGTCCGGGAACATCCGCCTCTCGTCCCGCACCGCCACCGCGGCCGCGCCACTGCAAGGAGACAAGCCGTGAACTCCAAGGCACGGGTTCGTTCCGCGTTGCTCAAGGCCTATGCGGTGGCCTGTGCGTTCTCGTTCGCGCTCGTCGTCGTGCTGATGGCCACGATCGGCCCGGGCGGCGGCGCGCAGGCGCAGGAGACCGAGCTGCCCGGCGTTTCCGCCGACTCGGTCCATCGCGATTTCATCGGCGGCAGCCACGCGGTTCCCGCGCCGGCCGCGCCCGCGTTGCCGGGGGCGCCCGCGCCGCCCGCGTTGCCGGACGCGCCCCAGGCGCCGCACGCGATCCGCGACGCCGACGATCCGCAGACCCGGGCGTTTCGCCGCCGGATGCATGCCGGCGACAACGACGTCGTGCAGGTCGGCGAGGACGTCGTGGTCGAACGCGGCGAGCACGTGCTCGGCCACGTGTTCGCGATGGGCGGCAACATCACGATCCGCGGCATGGTCGACGACGACGTGGTCGCGATGGGCGGCGACGTCACGCTCGAGGACGGTGCAACCGTGCGCGGGGACGTGGTCAGCCTCGGCGGCCTGGTGCACAAGGCCCCGACGGCCACCATCCTGGGATCGAACGTGACCGTGGGCGGGCTGCCGAAGCGTCTCTTCGACTTCCGCACGATGGCGCTGGTCGGCAGCGGCGTGAAGTTCCTCACGGCGCTCACGAACCTCCTGTTCTGGTTGTTCATCGGCTGGGTCGTGATCCAACTCTCGACCACGCGCTCGCGCCGCGTGCTGGCGGAGATCGAGCGCAAGCCCCTCGCCGCGATGGGCTGGGGCCTCCTCGGCCTGCTCGCGCTCGCCCCGGCCGCGTTCGTGATCGCCCTGGTCGCGGTTCTGCTCGTGGTCACCATCATCGGCATCCCCGTGGCCGCCATCGTGCTTTTGGGCTATTGTGTGGCCGTCCTGGTACTGCTCCTGTGGGGGGGCGTGCTCGGCGCCACGGCACTCGGCGGCTGGCTCGTCCGGCGACTCACCCCGCGCCTGGGGGAGCCGACCCTGATGCGCAGTACCGTCATCGGGATCGCGGCCATGGGCGTCCTGAATCTCATCGGCCCGATGTTCCGGGCGATGGGCATCATGATCCCGCCGGCCGCCCTGCTCGGGGGCCTGCTCACGTTCGTCGGGTTCACGATCCAGGCCCTGGCGTTGCTCGCGGGGTTCGGCGGCTTGCTCCGCGCCCGCGCGGGCCAGGTGGATCCGATCCGGGTCCCGTGGGGAGCGCGCGTGTCGCCGGTCGTGGGGCCCGTCGTGTCCACCGAGCCTCCGGCCGCGCCCACATCCCCGCAGTAGTTCAGAACTGGTTTCAAAGACCCGACGCCGGAGGATCACCCCGCCATGCCGTTGGCACTCTGGGGCGCCACGCTGTGCGTCTCGCTCGGCGCCCTCATCATCCTGCTCGGCATCGCGATCTTTCGCGAAGACCCGCGCCAGCGTGCCAATCGCTGGGCGGCCCTCATGCTCACCTTCGGCGGCCTGGGCGCGCTGCTGGTCGGGCTCTCGCTCTCCGCGGGCGCGCACCAAGGCAATGGCGTCGTGGTCGCCGCCGACGCGGTCCAGTACTTCTCCTATCTCTGGGAGTTCTTCTTCCCGGCGCTCCTCCTGTTCGTGCTCGTGTTCCCGCGCGAGCCGCGCTGGTTCCGCCGCGTGCCGCTGTTCGAAGTGCTGGTCTTCACGCCCTACCTGTTCCACCTGCTGCTGACCTGGGCCGCGCGCCTGACCAACGAGACGTTCTGGATCCCGGACGTGGCCGCGCGCTCGGGCTGGGCCTCGCCCGTGCTCGGAACGCTGCGGGTCGCGCTCGGCCTGCTCTACGACGCGCACACAGTCCTGTTCTCGCTGGTCAACCTCGCGTACGTGGTGGTGACCCTGATCGTCCTCGGCCTGCGCCTGCGCGAGGTCACGAGCCCGCGCCTGAGGGACCAGCTGCGCGCGATCTCGATCGGGCTCGGTGCGTGCCTCGTCCTGTACTCGCTGGCGGTCCCGCTGCCCGCGGTGTTCGGCGTGGGCGCGCAGAGCGGGCAGACGATCCGCTCGGCGCTGCTGGTCGTGGCGCTCGCCGTCGGCTCCGGCGGGATCGCGTACGCGATCGTCCGCTACCGCTTCCTCGACACAGGCTTCCTGGTCAGGCGCAGCATCCTGTTCCTCCTGCCCGCGCTCGCGTTGATCCTCGCGTACCTCGGGCTGTCATCGGTGGTCAGCAAGTACACGGCGACATGGTCGGGGATCGATCCGCTGCTGATCCAGCCGTTGCTCCTCCTGGTGCTGGTCTCGACGCTCTCGCCCGCGGTCGCGCGCGTCGAGGAGCTGGTCGAGGGCTTCCTGTCACGCGATCGGCGCGAGGGACGCACCGTGATCCAGAACCTCTCGCGCGACATCGTGACCGAGCTCGACCTCGTGACGCTCGGCGGGCGGCTGACCTCCGCGGTCGGCGAGTCGCTGCTGCTCGAACGCGTGACGCTGCTGACGCGCGCCGATGATCGCTTCGCGCCCGTCGCCACGTTCGAGCGCGCGCCGCACGCCGCTGGCGGCACCGACCCCGCGCTGCCCGCGCTCGCCCGGGTGCTGCCGCCCGAGGCGCTCGGGCCGACACCGCTCCTGTGCACGCAGATCGTCGACGGCTGCCCGCCGGAGTCCGCCGAGGACGCCGCGCGCTTCGTCGAGGGCGCGCACTGGCAGGGCTACGTGCTGGTCGTGCCGGTGCGTCACCGGGACGACGCACTGGGCGCGATGCTGCTCGGGCCCAAGCTCACGGGCGCGCGTTTCTCGCGCGAGGACCTGACGCTGCTCGAGACGCTCGCGAACCAGACCGGCGCCGCGATCCGCACGGCCTCGCTCTACGCCGAGAGCGTGCGCCGCGTCGCGCTCGAGGAGGAGCTCTCGCTCGCGCGCCAGATCCAGTCCCGCTACCTGCCGACCTCGTTTCCGCGCTGGGACAACCTCGAGGTGTTCGGCACGAACCAGTCCTCGAAGCAGGTCGGCGGCGACTACTTCGACGTGGTCGCGGTCGACGGCGGCATCCTCGCCGCGATCGCCGACGTCTCGGGCAAGGGCGTGCCGGCGGCGCTGGTCATGAGCATGATGCAGGCCTCGCTCCGCACCCAGGCGGGGGAGGGCCGCTCGGCGAACGACATGCTCGAGCGCATCAACCGGCTGATGCTCGCGCGTGGGGAGTCGGGCATGTTCGCGACCTGCTTTCTCGGGCGCCTCGACCGGGAGACGCTCGAGCTGCGTTACACGAACGCCGGGCACAACCCGCCGCTCCTGATGCGCGCCGAGGGCAAAATCGAGGAGCTCTCGCGCGGCGGCCTGCTGCTCGGCGTGTTCGATGAGCCCTTGCTCGAGGAGGCCATGGTCCGGCTCGAGCCCGGGGATCGCCTCGTGCTCTACACCGACGGCGTGACCGAGGCGCGCTCTCCCGGGGGCGAGTTCTACGACGAGCCGCGCCTGATCGACCTCCTGCGCGGCCTCGACCGCGGGCTGTCGGCGGAGGAGATCGCGGCCGCGATCAAGGACGACGTGCGCCGCTTCGCCGGCACGGACGACTTCGAGGACGACATGACGGTCGTCGTGCTGCGCGTCCCGCAACTCGAGGCGGCGACGCTCGAGGCGGTGCTCGCGCTCGACCCGGGTGCGCCGGCGTGAGCCCGTTCCCCCCGATCTTCGACCAGGGCTGGTTCTTCTTCCTCTACCTGTTCGTCGACGCCCTGTTCCTGCCGCTCGCGTCGACTGTGTACGTCGCGTATTTCGGCTCGCGCCACGACCCGATGTTCGCCGCGCTCGTGGGCGCGCTCGGCACCACGCTCGGCTCGATCGCGCAGTACGGCATCGTGCGCTGGATCGTGACGCGGCGGAGCGGACTCCCCGGCTGGCTCGTGCGCCTGCGCAACCGGGTCGAGGAGGCGCTCGCCGGCTCGCACCACGCGACGTTCTGGGCGCTGTTCGTGATCTACGCCACGCCGCTCGGCGCCGGCCCGCTGCGGCTCGTCGCGGCCGCGGGCGGATTCCCGCTCCGGAAGTTCAGCCTCGCGATCCTGCTCGGATGCATCCCGTACTACTTCGCGCTCGCGTGGTTCGGCCACGCGGTGCGCCTGCCGACCTGGGTCTACGCCACGGCGGTCCTGTTCGTGCTCGCGCTCGGCGCCGCGCAGTTCCTCGCCAAGCGCGCGCGCAACCGGCACCCGGGGTCGGCGCCGTGAGAGCGGCCGCGCCCGCCGTCCGAGTCGGCATCGACACCGGCGGCACGTTCACCGACTTCCTCGTGGTCTGCGGCAGGACCGCGATCGTGTTCAAGGTGCCCTCGACCCCCGACGATCCCGCGCGCGCGTTCCACGAGGGCCTCGCGATCGCGGCGCGCCGCCTGCTGGCGCTCGGCGTCGATGTCGCGGCGACGCGCCCGTGGGACGTCGCGCACGGCTTCACGGTGGCGACCAACGCGCTGCTGTCGCGCCGCGGCGCGCGCATCGCGCTCGTGACCACCGCCGG
>JBKJJJ010000002.1:0-2830 GCA_046598045.1 Candidatus Eiseniibacteriota bacterium | reverse complement strand
GATTGAGCGTCGCCGTAGAGCCGTTGAGCGTCTGCCCGAGGCCCGCCGGGAAGCCCAGGGCCCCGGCGAGGCGCGCCCCGTCCGTGTCGTCGACGCGGTCGAAGCGCAATGCGAGTTCCGCGCGCGGCGAGAATGCCCAAGTCGCCCAGGCGCCGCCGCCGTACCAACGCGCGCCAAGGCCGTCCTCTTCGCCCATGTCGAGCTGCACCTGGATGCTGCCGTGCGCGTGGTCCTGGCGCAGGAGCAACTCGAGCCCGGAGCGTCGGTCGTGGCCGTTCCCGGGACGCTCGGCGCCGGTGTAGCCGAGCAGGCTGACGACGCACCCGGGGTTCGGCGCCAGGCCGACCCGCGCGAACACGGTGCGCGCGCGGTTCGGGTCGGTCACCACATCCCAGCCGTTGGTCACCCGCACTCCGGCCGAGAGCACGCCCGCGCCCTGCCACGCGGCGTCCACGCCGGTGCCCGTGTAGTCCTCGAGGAAGCAGCACAGCGAGCCGGTGGTGGCGTTGGGATTCGCCGTCGGGTCGATGCCTTCGACGCCCAGCAGGCTCGGTATCTTGCCGGCCATGAACTTGAGGTTGCCCGGGCCGACCGGGACGTTCGCCTGCACGACCGCCTGCACGAAGTCCGCATCGGGCCCGAGGTCGAGGCCGAGCGCCTTCGCGGGGCCGATCGCCGTGCCGGCCGCCGCGCGCAGCGCGAATCCCGCCTCGCTCTTGCCGGGTCGGACGGGGCGCTCGACCGCCACGCTCGCCAGATCGAGCGTGAGCTGGTCGTTCGGCGAGCCGAACAGGCGGCCGACGATGCGGTCCGCGCCGCGGTCGATCGCGGTGGTGTACGAGCTCACGACCACGATGCGAGTGGTCAAGGGCGCGGGCTCGTCGGCGGCGACCGCAACCGTCGCGAGGGTGAGGACGAGCAGCGGCAGGGTCCCGAGAATCCGAGGGGTCACGCTTCAGCTCCTTTTCGCCGGGGCATGCAACGCACCGTCGAGGTCGAGGTTCACGTACAACACGTTCACGCGCGCCTCGCCGAGCACGCCGAACGTCGGCTCGGCCAGATGTCGAGCGATCGCCGCGCGCACCGCCTCCGGGGGGATGCCGCGCGCGCGCGCGATGCGACCGATCTGGGCGTACGCCGCAGCCGGACTGATCTCCGGGTCGAGGCCGCTGGCCGATGCGGTCACGAGGTCGACGGGAATCGGGCCCGTGAGCGTGGAGTCGGCCTGCCGTAGCGCGGCGATGCGGCCCGCGACCGCGGTCGCGAGCGCGGGGTTGAGCGGACCCAGGTTCGATCCGCTCGACGCAGCAGCATTGTCGGCGGACGGCCTCGTGGCCGAGGGTCTCCCCCACAGGTAGCGCGCCCCGGTGAACGACTGCCCGATCTGTTGCGAGCCGAACACGTGTCCGTTGGCTTCGATGAGGCTGCCCTCGGACTCGTACGCAAAGTAGTCGTGGCACGTGATCCAGATCGTGACCGGATAGAGCACACCGGTCAGCAGCGTGAACAGCAGAATCAGGACGAAAGCCGGTCGGAGCGCGTCGAGGAATTCGCGTTTCATGGTCACACCCAGCGGAGCGTGGACAACGCCATGTCGATGAGCTTGATGCCCACGAACGGGACGACCAGGCCGCCCACGCCA
The DNA here is from genome assembly GCA_046598045.1 of Candidatus Eiseniibacteriota bacterium. Lineage (GTDB taxonomy): Bacteria > Eisenbacteria > RBG-16-71-46 > RBG-16-71-46 > DASYSL01 > JANPEF01. Next base: position 1,188 of record JBKJJJ010000002.1, on the reverse strand, counting down.
TAGATCAGGATGTGGCGGCGCAGCACGCTCGCCGCCCCGAGCGGGCGATAGCGCACGCCCTTGAGCGCGAGCGGAATCAGCGCAACGATGATCAGTGCGTTGAAGATCACCGCCGAGAGGATGGCGCTCTCGGGCGTCGCGAGGTGCATCACGTTGAGCCGCCCGAGCGCCGGGTACGTGGGCGCGAATGCGGCCGGGATGATCGCGAAGTACTTGGCCACGTCGTTGGTCACGCTGAACGTGGTGAGCGCGCCGCGCGTCATCAGGAGCTGCTTGCCGGTCTCGACCACCTCGATCAGTTTGGTCGGGTTCGAGTCGAGGTCGACCATGTTGCCGGCCTCCTTTGCGGCCTGCGTGCCCGTGTTCATCGCGACCGCTACGTCGGCCTGGGCGAGCGCGGGCGCGTCGTTCGTGCCGTCGCCGGTCATTGCGACGAGCCGGCCGCCGGCCTGGTGCTCGCGGATGAGCTTGAGCTTGGCCTCCGGCGTCGCCTCGGCGAGGAAGTCGTCCACGCCAGCCTCGGCCGCGATCGCGGCGGCGGTGAGCGGGTTGTCCCCGGTGATCATGATGGTCTTGATGCCCATCGATCTCAGTTGCTGGAAGCGCTCCCTGATCCCGCCCTTGACCACGTCCTTGAGCTGGATCACGCCCAGCACGCGCGCGCAGTCGGCGACCACGAGGGGCGTCGCGCCCTGGCGCGCCACGTCGTCGACCGCCGCGCGGACTGCTGGTGGAAACGTGCCGCCCAGCTCCGCCACCAGGCGCTCGACCGCGTCGGCGGCACCCTTACGGATCTGGCGCCCACCGAGGTCGACGCCGCTCATGCGCGTCTGCGCTGTGAACGGCACGAAAGTCGCCCCGAGCGACTGGATCTCGCGCTCGCGCAGGCCGAACAGCTCCTTCGCGAGCACGACGATCGAGCGGCCCTCGGGCGTCTCGTCGGCGAGGGACGCGAGCTGCGCGGCGTCGCCGAGCGCCTCGGGTGTCACGCCCTCGGCCGGGATGAACCGGGTGGCCTGGCGGTTGCCGAGCGTAATCGTGCCGGTCTTGTCGAGCAGTAGCACGTCGACGTCCCCCGCCGCCTCCACCGCCCGGCCCGACATCGCGATCACGTTTGCGCGGATCATGCGGTTCATGCCCGCGATGCCGATCGCCGGCAGCAGCCCGCCGATCGTGGTCGGGATTAGG
>JBKJJJ010000040.1:0-24012 GCA_046598045.1 Candidatus Eiseniibacteriota bacterium | reverse complement strand
CGCGTTCTTCGCGATCCTCGTGCGCGCCATCGGCGCGAAGAAGGCGCTCGAGATCGGCACCTTCACCGGCTACAGCGCGCTCGCCGTCGCGGCGGCGCTGCCGGAGGACGGCAAGCTCGTGGCCTGCGACATCAGCGCGGAGTGGACATCGATCGGCAGGAAGCACTGGGAGGCCGCAGGGGTCGCTCACAAGATCGACCTGCGCATCGCGCCCGCGACCGAGACCATCGCGCAGTTGCTCGCGGACGGCGGCGCGGGCACGTTCGACTTCGCGTTCATCGACGCCGACAAGCCCGGCTACGACGCATACTACGAGGGCTGCCTCAAGCTCATCAGGAAGAACGGCCTGATCGCGATCGACAACGTGCTGTGGAGCGGCAAGGTCGCGGACGAGTCGGTCACCGACGAGTCGACGGTCGCGCTGCGCAAGCTCAACGCGAAGGTCGCCGCCGACTCTCGCGTCGAGGCCTGCCTGCTGACGGTGGGTGACGGCGTGATGCTGGTGCGGGTGAAGTAGCCGGAGCGCTTACGCCCGCTTCGGGCGTGATCGTGAAGCCGCCGACCTCGAGCGGCTGGACCTCGGCGCGTGCGGGGCGCGGCGCGGCCAGCAACGCGAGCGCGTAGAGCAGCGGCACCAGCCTCCGCGTGCGCGCCGCGTACGCGGTCCACTCCGCGCCGAACGCGCCCGCGAGCGCCTGCTCCTCGACCGTGATGCGGCGCGCGAGCGCGATCCCGACCAGCGCGAGCAGCAGCGCGAGCGAGACCCAGTTCTCGAACAAGGTGCCGAGCGCGGCGAACATCGCGAGCAACCCGGTGTAGGAGGGATGGCGCACGAGCGCGTACGGGCCGTCGGTCTGGAGTGCGTGATCGTGCGCGATCGCCACGTCCACCGTGAAGAAGCGCCCGAGCCGCGCGACCGCCCATGCCCGAAGCAGGAGCCCGAGCGTGAACGCGAGCACCGCAACGCGCCTCCCCACGACGCCGAGCGCGAAGTTTGCCTGCGGCACGAGTCGGAGCGCGAACGCGGCGAGTGTGAGCGCGACGCCGATCGTGATCCACAGCACGCGCAACGAGCCGCGGTCGGCGCCGGTCGACGCGCTCGCGTCCGAGCGACGCGAAAACCGCAGGCAGAGTTCGAACACGAGGAAGACCAATCCCAGCCACGACGTCAGCACGTCACGCCCCCCAGTGCAGCGCGAGCCGACGCCCGACGTAGAGCCCGACCGCCGTGCCGACGATGCTGCCCATGAAGGAAGCGAAGAGTCCCAGCCGCGACAGCGCCCACCAGCCCAGGGCGCTGCCCACGGTCGCGCCGGTCCAGGTCATCAGCTTCAGCATCGTGCTACCTCCCCAGGCTGCGCTGGTACGCCCACTCGATCGTCACGGGATCGCGCGCGGCGACCGTGCACAAGCGCCGCGGCTCGGGACGCACGCCGACGCGCCCGAGGTCGAGCCGGTCCGCGTCCCAACAGGTGAGCACGGTGATGTCGCCCTCGGTGCCGCCCTCGCTGTGGTCCCGGCAGGCCGCCTCGAGCAGCGCCAGCTCCCGGGCATCGAGCTCGAACGCGACGCCCGCCAGCTTGCGCGCCAGCCGCGCCGCGCGCACGCCGTGCTCGGGATCCCAACCGTCGTTTTCGCGCCGGGAGTCGTGCAGGAACGCGAACAACTCGACCACGCGCGCGTTCGCGCCTGTGGCCTCGGCGAGACGCAGGCCGTTGACCCGCACGCGCGCCCAGTGGGGCGCACCGTGGATCCCCTCCCACTCGAGCGCGAACTGCGCGCGCAGGACGCGTACCAGTTCCTTTTCGATCATCGCCGGACCAGTGTGAGGCCGATCCCGCCCAGAATCAACGCGGCCGAGAGCACGAGCCGCGGCGACAGGTGCTCGCCCAGCAGCAGCACGCCGCCGAGCGCCGCGAGCGCGGGCACGGCCAGCTGGACCGCCGAGGCGCGCACGGCCGTGAGCCGGGGCAGCGCGCGGTACCACAGCGCGTAGCCGAGCCCCGAGGTGAGCGCCCCCGACGCGACCGCGAGACCAAATCCGGGCCAGCTCAGGAGCCGCGGCGGCCCGGGCAACAGCGTCGCGAGCGCGACGAACGGCAGCGCGCCGACGAAGTTCGAGGCGGTCTCGGCGACGGCGTCGGTCGCGCCGCGGCCGTGCAGCGAGTACACGCCCCACGCCACGCCCGCGAGCGCCATGAGTGCGGCCGAGGCCACCGGCGGCGCCGACAGGCCCGGCGCGACGAGCCACGCGAGGCCCAGGAGCGCGAGCGCGATGCCGAGCCATTCGCGGGCCTGCGGACGCTCGCCCTTGCGCCACGCGGCGATCAGCATCGTGAGCTGGACGCTGCCGAACAGGAGGAGCGCGCCCGTCCCGGCGGACAGGCCCACGTAGGCAAGAGCGAACGCGATCGCGTAGACCGCAAGCGGAAGCGCCGCGCGGAAGTGCGCGCGCTTCGGGTCGAGTTGCCGCGTGCGTCCGCGCGCGAGCACGAGCAGGACCGCAGCGCCCGAGAGGATGCGCACGAACGTGAAGGAGGCGGGATCGATCGCGTGGCCGCCGATCGCGGCCCGGCAGAGCAGCGAGTTCCCCGCGAACGCGAGCAGCGCGCAGGCCGTGAGCAGCAGCGTGCCGGCGTTCACGGGAACCGGGTCCCGCCGACGAAACGCGCCACGTCGGTCCCGCGCCGCGGCCGCAGGCGCGCGTCGTCGAGCGCGAGTTCGATCATCGGTTACGAGTCCTCGCGCAATTTCACGAGGGCGGTCAGCGCCTGGTTCACCGGCGTGGGCACGCCGAGTTCGGCGCCACGGCGCGCGACGTAGCCGTTGAGCGCGTCGATTTCCGTGCGGCGCCCGCGCGCGAGGTCCTGTGCGGTCGATGAGGTCGCCATCGGCATCGCGCCCGCGAGTCGCCACGTGGCCTCGAGCAGGTCGCCCTCCGGCAAGCGCACGCCGGCGGCGATCGCGACCTCCTTCGCCTCCTCGACCGCGCGGGCCACGATCGCGCGCGCTTCGGCGTGCGCGGCGATCGCGCCATAGTTTGCCTGGCCGAGCGCGGACACGGCATTGAACGCGCAATTGAGCACGAGCTTGGTCCACAGGTCGGGCGCGAGATCCTCCTTCACCACGCAGGGCACGCCGGCGCGTGCGCACGTGGCGGCGAACGCCGCAAGCCGCTCGCGGGCAGGCGCCTCGCGTGGCGCCTCGAGGATCAGGTCGCCGCGCCCGGTATGGCGCACGTGGCCGGGTTCCACGATCGCGGCCGCCACGTAGACCACCGCGGGCACCGCGGCGAGGCCGGCCGCGCCCAAGAGGTCGGCGTTCTCGATGCCGTTCTGCAGGCTCACCACCGGCGTGCCGGGCGCGAGCTCGCCGGCGAGCGCGCGGCCGACCGCCGCCGTGTCTCCTGCCTTGACGCAGAACAACACGAGGTCCGCCGCTCGGGCGTCGGCGAGATCGGTCGAGGCCAGCGCGGGGATGTGCTCGTCCCACGCCAGGCTCTCGATGCGCAGGCCGTGCGCGCGGACCTGAGCCACGTGCGCCGCGCGGCCGATCAGCGTCACCGGCTCCCCGGCGCGCGCGAGCATGCCGCCGAAGTAGCTGCCGACCGCCCCCGCCCCGACGACCGCGATCACGGCTGCGGCGTCCCGCGCTGTGCGAGCCGCCACTCGTGGGGCGCGTTCAGCGCGGCACGCCGTACTTGGACGCCAGCACCGCGAGGTGGTGCCGCACATGTCCGATCATCAGGAACGGGAACGCGCGCGCCACGATCGGGTTGCCGTTCGCGTTGCCGACGCGCGCGAGCGCGAGGTCGTCGAACCCGCGCAGCAGCGCGATGTGGCTCAGCCGCACGTGCTCGAACTCGTCGAGCAGGTCCTTGAGCTTCGTCCGGTCGTGGCCGGCGACGAGCGCGTAGGCGTTCTCGTCGAAGCCCGGCAGCGACTGCGACTCGCCCCTTGCGACCGCCAGCATGCGGTAACCGAGAATGCGCTCGGTGTCGAGCATGTGGCCGAGCACCTGGCGCACGCTCCATTTGCCGGGCTCGTAGCGATGGGTTTCGCGCTCGACGGGCAGCGCGCCGAGCGCGGCCCGCACCTCGCCGATCTGCGCCTCGAACGTGGCGGGGATGTCACTCTCGGTCACGCGATCGACGTAGCGCTGGAAGTGAGGGTGGTATTCGCCGGGAACGGGATGCGGCAGGTTCACGAAGGTTCTCCTTCAAGGTGGATGCAGGCGGCGCCCGCGCGCAGCGCCTCGTCGAAGCCGGGCAGGCGCGCCGCCTCGGCGGTCGTGAGTGGCGGCGGGGCGTCGCCCAGCGGCGCGAGTGGGCGCGCGAACCAGGCCACATCATGCCACTGGCCGAACTTGTAGCCCACGCTTTCGTACACGCCCACCGGCCGGAATCCCATCGCCTCGTGCAGCCCGGTGCTGCCGGGGTTCGGCAGCGTCGCGCCCGCGTGGGCTCGGCGGTAGCCCTGGAGCGTGAGGACCCCAAGCAGCGCGGTGTAGAGCCCGCGCCCCACCCCCATGCGGTGCGCATCGGGAAGCACGTAGACCGACACGTCGACCGACCACGCGTATGCGGCACGGTCCTTGTGCCGGCTGGCATAGGCGTAGCCGAGCACGACGCCGTCCTGCTCGGCCACGAGCCAGGGATGCGCCGGGTGGCCGCCCGCCATGCGCTTCGCCATCTCTTCCGCGCCCGGCGGGACAAGCTCGAACGACGTCGCGCGCTCGGTCACCGCCGGCGCGTAGATCGCGGCGATCGCCGCCGCGTCCTGCGGAGTGGCCAGCCGGATGAGGACCGTCATGCGAGGATCAGCGTTCCGCCGCCATGTCGGCAAAGCGGCCGTCGCGCAACTCGTCGAGCGTCTCCTCGATTTCCTCACGCGTGTTCATGACGAACGGCCCCCAGCGCGCGATGGGCTCGCCGATCGGCGCGCCCGACACCAGGAGGAAGCGCGCCTGACCGCCGAGCGGCATCGCCGTCACCGCGTCGCCATCCTTGAACACGACCAGGCGCGGACCCTGCACGCGCACGTCCTCCTCGCCGAAGCTCACGTCGCCCTCGTACAGGTAGGCGAACGCGGCGTGTCCGCGCGGCACGCCGGTCGTGAAGCGCCTGCCCTCGGGCATGTGCACGTCGAGATACGTCGGCTGCGCGGCGATGTCGGTCACCGCGCCCTTCACGCCCTCGACCTCTCCGGCGACGATCTTGACGCGGCTGCCGTCATGCGTGACCTCGGGGATTTCGGCGGCGCGGAACTCCTGGTAGCGCGGGCGCGACATCTTCTGGCTCTTCGGCAGGTTGACCCAGAGCTGGAAGCCGAAGTTGCCGTTCGGGCCGACCTCGGGCATCTCCTCGTGCAGGATCGCGCGTCCCGCCGACATCCACTGGATGTCGCCCGCGCCGATCACGCCCTCGCGCCCGGTCGAGTCCTTGTGGCGCACCGAGCCCTCCAGCATGTAGGTCACGGTCTCGATGCCGCGGTGCGGGTGCATCGGGAAGCCCGCCGCGTAGTCGGCCGCGTTCTCGGATCCGAAGTGGTCGAGCAGCAGGAACGGATCGAGGTAGTCGAGCGCGCGCGACGCGATGGTGCGGCGCAGGCGCACCCCCGCGCCATCGCGCGTCTCCTGCGGTTCGATCGTGGTGGCGATCTCGCGAATCTTCACCGTGGCCTCCGTGGGTCAGTAACTGAGCAGCGCGTAGCCCTGGTTCTGCAGCGTCATGAGCACGATCAATGCGTCGCTCGCGACCTTGACGTCGGGCGTGAGCGTGGCCGGGTCGACGTGGTCGAACGCGAGGTTCTGGCCGCACACGTAGAGCCCGACGCCGGCCTTCTTGAGCTGCGCGATGACGGGCAGGTTCGGGTTCGCGCGGCCGAACTTCGCCTTGTAGTGCGCGTCGTCGAGGATGCCTTCGAGCCCCCCGCCGTGGAACACGATCGCGAACTTCGCGTGGTCGAGCGGGATTCCGGCAACCGCGAGCGCATTCAGCTCCGAGCCCGCCATGTCGAGCGCGGGCAGAAGGTCGCCCGGAGCGCCGGCGCTCTTCTGCGCGTCGAACACGGCCTTGTAGATCGTGCCCGGCTCCGGCGGGATCACCGCGCCCGGGATCGGGACGTAGCCGCTCGCGCCGGGAATCGCCGGCGACTTCGGCTCGGGCCAGGGGTTGGCGAACGCGGGTGTACTGATGGCGACCAGCAGGACGAGCGTGATGCCTCCCGTGCGGCTCATCTCGAACCTCCGCGTGCGGCGTCGACGCTCCACGGCCCGGGGCCGGCAGCGGACAGGTAGAGGAACAGGAAGCAGTAGAACACCGAGGCCTCGCCGTGATTGATCAGCGGCCAGAAGCTGTCCGATGCGTGCGCCATGAAGTACGCAACCGCCATCTCGCCCGACAGGAGGAATGCGACCGGGCGCGTGAACGCTCCGAGCAGGACGAGCGTGCCGCCGACGACCTCGAGCCAGCCGGCGCCCCAGAACAGCGAGCCCACCGGCGCGAGGTGCGCGGTCTCGCCCGGCGCGATCGGGAAGCCGAAGATCTTCAGCGTGCCATGGGCGAGAAACAGGAACGCGCCGACGATGCGGAGGACGCTCAGGAGTTGCGGGGCAAAGCGCGACGTCGGGAACGAACTCGGCATGGACAGCCTCCTTGGAGGGACGGGACGGACGGTAGGATGCGCCGACCCCCGCGATCGGAGCAATGATTTCGAGGCCGGGGCCGAACCCGCTGGCGGATCAGGATTTCGCCCGCGATTTCTCGTAGCGGCCGATCAGCGCCGCCGGGGTGGTCTTTGCGATGATCTTTCCGAGCGCCGGGAGCGGCAGGTCGCCCAAGCTCCGGAAGCGGATGCAGGACTTGCCCGCGTCGAGCTTCCTGCCCGCCTTCTTGAACGCGGCCTCGACCAGCGCGACCTGCTTCGGGTCCCCGTAGGAGCACGTCAGGTAGAGCGCGTAAAAGTTCTTCTGGGCCGCAATCGCGGCGTACATGAGCGGGCGCTTGTTGTAGGTGTCGGGGTACTTTGCGAGCGGGACCCGGTAGGTCGGGAAGCCCCACTCCATGGTCTCCTCGTATCCCTTCGGCAAGTGCTTGACGATCATGTCGCGAACCGCCGCAATCACGGCGCGACGCTCCGCCGGCAACTCCTTGAGATAGGCCGCGACCGTCTTCGAAGTGCTGCGTGCCATACCTGCCCTCCTTGCTCATCCCCAAGGATTGCATCGCGGTCCTCCCGCGCGAACACAACGGGGCGGACCGACCCCGGTCCGCCCCGCGCACCACCACCGCCACGCCCCCCCGCGCGCATCCAAGCGCGCAGAGCGAGCCACACGGGCGAACTAGATCATCGGCATGTAGCGTTCGACCTCGTACTTCGTGACCTGGATGCGGAACTGGTCCCACTCGATGCGCTTGTTCTCGATGAACTTCGAGTACACGTGCTCTCCGAGGCATTCGCGCACGAGCGAGCTCTTCTCGGTCAGCTTGACGGCCTCGTCGAGCGATCCCGGAAGCTCCTCGACGTTGAGCTTCTTCCGCTGCTCGGGCGTGAGGTGATAGACGTCCTCCTCGATCGGCGCGCGCAGGTCGTACTTGCCGTTCACGCCCGCCATGCCCGCGGCGAGCAGCACCGCGAACGCGAGGTACGGGTTCGCCGCCGGGTCCGGGAAGCGCACCTCGATGCGGGTCGCCTTTTCGTTGCCGGGCTTGTACATCGGCACGCGGATCAGCGCCGAGCGGTTCTTCTGGCCCCACGCCAGGTACGCCGGCGCCTCGTAACCCGGCACCAGGCGCTTGTACGAGTTCACCCACTGGTTCGTCACCGACACCAGCTCGCGCGCGTGCTTGAGCACGCCCGCGGTGTAGGCGCGCGCGAACTTCGAGAGGTGGAACGGCGCGCCCTTCTCGTACATCAGGTTCTTCGAGCCGTCGAAGATCGACTGGTGCACGTGCATGCCCGATCCGTTCGTCCCGAAGATCGGCTTCGGCATGAACGTCGCGTGGACGTTGTGCCGGCGCGCGATCTCGCGCACCAGGTAGCGATAGGTCATCACCTGGTCGGCCATCGTGAGCGCGTCGGTGTAGCGCAGGTCGATCTCGTGCTGGCTGGGTGCGACCTCGTGGTGCCCGCACTCGACGATGATGCCCATCGACGCCATCGCGGCCATGGTCTTCTGGCGCAGCTCGGTGCCGAGGTCGTCGTCGATCATGTCGAAGTAACCGGCATGGTCGAGCACCGTCGGGTCGGTCGGCGACTTGACGTAGAAGTATTCCAGCTCGGGGCCCGTGTACATCGTGAGGCCCTTCTTCTCGATCTTCTCGAGGTTCTTCCTCAGCACCCAGCGCGGGTCGCCCTGGTAGGGACGGCCGTCGGGGTGATGAATGTCGCAGATGAAACGGCACGCCACCTGGCCGTCGACCTGGAACGGCAGGATCGCGAACGTGCGCGGATCCGGCACCGCGAGCAGGTCGGACTCGAAGATGCGGGCGAAGCCTTCGACCGAGGAACCGTCGAGGCCGAGCCCCTCCTCGAGCGCTTCCTCGAGCTGGTGGCGCGGCACGACGAAGCTCTTGAGCTGGCCGAGAATGTCGGTGAACCACAGGTTCACGACCTGCACCTGGTGGCGATCGGCGCGGTCGATCACCTCCTGGCGAAGCTTCTTCGCGGCCTCGCTCTGCGATGCGATGCGGTGCGCGCCGCCCGCCGGACTGCCGTTCTTCGAGTGGGCGCTCTTCTTCGCGGGCTTGGCCGCGGTTCGATTCCGGGTCTTCGTGGGCACTCGGTCTCTCCTTCTACAGGCTCCGGATCCCGTCCGGAGGAGCGGGGGCGATTCGCGTCTGGGGCAGCGGGATGACTTCCGACAAAGAGCCGGCACTTGCGAGCCGGTGCATCGCCTGGGGCAGCGCGGCGGTCACGTCGCCGGCCACCAGGCCAAGAGTTCCCACGCGAGCGTGGGCGAGATCGGCCGCGAGACCGTGAACGTAGACGCCGAGCCGAGCCGCGTCGTACGGGGCGAGGCCCTGGGCGAGCAGCCCGGCGATCACGCCGGTGAGCACGTCGCCCATGCCGGCGGTGGCCATGCCCGGGTTGCCCGTCGGGTTGATCGTCGCCTCGCCCGTGGGTGACGCGACGACCGTCGGCACGCCCTTCATCACCAGCACGGCGCCCCACTCCCCGGCGAAGCGGCGGGCCATGTCGAGCCGCGACTCCTCGAGCGTGGCCGGGGTGAGACCGGTCAGCCGGCCCAACTCGCCGAGATGCGGCGTGAGCACGAGCGGCGCGCGCCGCCGCGCGACGAGCAGGAGCTCCGCGCGACCCGCGAACGCATCGAGCCCGTCGGCATCGAGCACGACCGGAGACGGCGACTCGGCGACCACGCGCCGCGCCAGTTCCGCCGACTCCGCCGTGCGCGAGAGGCCCGGGCCGAGCGCGACCACCTGCGCCTCGCGCGCGCGCGCCACGATCATGGGCGCCGCCCCACCCGCAAGCGATCGCTCCGGAGTCTCGGGCAGCGGCCAGGTCATGGCCTCGATCATCGCGGACTCGATCGCGTCGTTGACGCTCTCGGGCACCGCCGCGGTCACCAGCCCCGCGCCCACGCGCAGCGCGGACATCGAGGCCAGCACGATCGCGCCCGTCAATCCCGCCGAGCCGCCGACCACCAGCACGCGGCCGGCGTCACCCTTGTGCGCGTCGACCTTCCGGCGCGGCACGAGCGCGGCCGCGGAGCGCTCGGTCAGCAGCTCGAGCGGCGCGGGATCGAGCAGCGGCTCGACCCCGATGTCCACCACCTCGATCGCGCCGCACAGCACGCGCCCGGGGTAGAGGACATGCACCGGCTTCAGGTGCGCGAACGTGACCGTGAGGTCCGCGCGCTGCACGTACCCGCCCTCGGTCAGCGGCCGGCCGCGATCGGAGTCGAGGCCGGTCGGCAGGTCGAGCGCGACCACGCGCGTCGCCCCGGATTCCGTCGCCGCGCGCAGCGCCTCGGCATACGCCGCGGGCAGCGCGCCGCGCGCGCCGGTGCCGAGCACCGCGTCGATCACGAGGTCGGACTCGCGCAGCGGCGCCCGGGCGACCGGGGCCACCCCCGCTGCGGCGAGGCGATCGAAGTTCGCGCGCGCCGCGCCCGTCAGCTCCGCCGCGGGCTCGAGCAGCCGGACCTCGACGTGCGCGCCGCGCAAAGCGAGCAGCCGCGCGACCACGAGGCCGTCGCCGCCGTTGTTGCCCTTGCCGCAGATCACGTGCACCCGGTAACCGCGCTGTGTGCCGAAATGGCGCTCGATCGCGGCCACGGCGCCCGCGCCCGCGCGCTCCATCAGCGTCTCGACCGGCGTGCCCGCCGCCACCGTGGCCGCGTCCGCTTTGCGCATCTCGGCGGCGGTGAGCACGAACATCCGTCCGCCCCCGCTCATCCGCCGCGCTTCTGCGGGGCGAGCCCGGGCGGCCGCGGTGCCGGCGGGCCCTCGGGCAGCGTGGTCGCGATCGGCCTGCGCTCCTCGAGTGGCCGGCCGTTGATCCCGTCCACGATGTCGAGCAGCTCCATCAGGTCGTTGACCTCGAAGTCGGCCCCCGACTCGACGGTGCCGAACGTGTCGCCGTAGCGCGCGAACACGGTCCGGATCCCGACCTGCGAAGCGCCCACGACATCGCGCTCCGCCCAGTCGCCGACCATGAGCGCCTCGTCCGCGCTCACGCCGAGGCGCGAGAGCGCGAGGCGGAACGGCTCGGGCGAGGGCTTGCGCGCGTTCGTGTCGTCGAACGTCACCACGACGTCGAACAGGTTGTGCAACTGGAGCGACGCGAGCCTGAGCCAGACCTGGCTGCGGGGCGCGTCGCTCACGACCGCGAGCTTGAGCCCGCGCTTGAGCAAACCGAGCAGCGTGTATTGCACGTGCGGGTAAGTGACGAGCGTGGACTCGCGCGCGCGGCGGTAGGCCACGATGCCCGCCGCCAGCACGCGCGGATCGATCGTTCCCACCGCCTCCATGAGCGCGAGGTCGAAGACCTGCTGGTACTCGATCCCGCGCTCGTTGTAGACGCGCCAGATGTGCTCGCGCAGGACCTCGCGCGAAACCAGCAATCCGGCATCCAGCATGCCGTCGAGCGCCGCATCGATCGCCGCGCCCTTCATCTTCATGAAATCGGTCAGCGTGTTGTCGAGATCGAGGATGATGCCGCGAATCATCGAGGGCCGCGCCGGGCGCTGAGGGTGGGGAAACGGTGCACGCCGGATTATCCTCGGAGCGGGCGCACCGGTCAAGGACGTCGAGCGACCGCCTCGAGCCCCTCCGGCACCACGAAACGCTGGTCCGCGATCGGCGCGTTCGACAGTGCGATCGCCCGCCGCCACGTCTTCTGGATCACCACTGCGCCGTCCGGGCGGCGCTCGGCCGCGCCCAGGTTGAGGCCCTTGGGAAGGCCGTGCAGCAGGTTCGAAAACGAGGATTCGAGCGCGAAACCGGGCAGTTCGCGCATCGCCCGTTGCAGGACCGAGACCAGGCCCTGTCCCCGCGCCTGCGAGAGCTGGACCGCGTTCGCGGCCGCCAGAAAGCTGTCGGCCGAGGTGGCGCGTGCGAAGTCCTGCTCGAAGCGCCGGAGTTCCGTCGCCGCGGACCCGGCCGGGGCGAGCCAAAGCGTGTCCACGAGGACGCCGGTGAGCTGGTCCTCGGTCCTGAGTGCGCTGTCGCGGTAGCTGAATGCCAGCTCGAGCACGACGCCGCGGCAGATCTCGCCGAGGATCGTGCGCGTCGTGCCGAGTTCGAGCGTGCGCACCGGCGGCAGCGTGTCGCGGGGCGCCGAGCCCTTCGCCTGCGCATCGTGGAAAGCGGCGGCGCCGCCGCGATTGCTGGCGCGCGCGGTGGCGATCGGCACGGGCAGGTAGTGCGCTTCCCCTGGGCGGAAGAAATAGCTGCTGTCGCGATCGATGCGGTCGATCTGGACCGAGGTGATCGACCGGCGGGCGCTGTCGGACGCGGCTGCGATGACCTGGCTCTCGACGCGCCGCATCGCTCCCTTGACCGAAGTCTCGACCATGGTCTCGACCTCGGCCGGGTCGCGCCCGATCGACCACGACGACTCGCGCATGCGGACGAGCGCGTCGGCTCGCGCCGTCGGCGCGGCGAACAGGACGGCCGCGACCATCACTATTTCTGCAATGCATACTATTAGGATCGGCTTAGTAGGCAATGTAGGGATCTCCGGCACTTCCAATCAGAAAGACCGCCTTAGACAAGGGGATCCGGTCATTTGGAGTATGCCGAATGGGGCCCGCCTGGTCCATCCCAGCGGGGCCATCCGGTCGCAGGGAAGATGTAAACCAAAGCGTTTGACCGGAATAGGTTCGGTTAACTATATTGCGGACATACGTCTTGCTTCAATGAGTGGCTCGGTTCCGCACATGGAAGCCGCGGCCGGGGGTCTGAGCGTGGCAGCAGGCCCTTCCCTGGTTCTCAAGAGGAGGATGACATGCGTTCGTTCAGGACTCGTCTCGCTGCGCTGGCAATTGCGGCGATCGGGTGTTCCCTGCTGACGCCTTCGGCTCGCGCCGAGGTCGGTGGGCTTCACCTCAATGTCACACCGTACGCCGGTTTCAATGCTTGGGACGGCGAAACCAACCTCCAGGACAAGTTCCTCTACGGCGGTCGCGTCGGCATCGGCTTCGGCAAGGTGATCGGCGTCGAAGGCACCTGGGGCCGGAACAAGAGCGAGACCCATGTCGGGGCGGGCGACCACGCCTACACCTACCCGTCTGCTACCCCGCAGCAGCACATCAAGTTCACCCATCTCGCCGCGGACCTGGTGTTGAACCTGGTCCCCAACGCGCCGGTGGACCCGTACCTGCTCGGAGGCTACAGCCAGGTCAAGTTCGCGCCCGAGGTTTCGGTCGCCAACGTTTCCAAGCGCACGGGCTTCAACGTCGCCGCTGGCCTCAAGCTCCACTTCTCGCCCCGCGTCGCCCTGCGCCTCGAAGCGCGCGACATGATCTACAAGTGGAGCAAAGCGCAGAGGGATAGTGGCGCATCCACCAAGACCCAGAGCAGCTTCGCTTACACGGCCGGCCTTATGTTCACGCTCGGCGGCACGTCCACGTTCGTGGACACCGACGGCGACGGCGTCTCGGACAAGAAGGACCAGTGCCCGAACACTCCGGCGGGTTGCGTGGTTGACTCCAAGGGCTGCCCGATCGACACGGACGGGGACGGCGTCTGCGACGGCGTCGACACCTGCCCGAACACCCCGAAGGGTTACCAGGTCGACGAGAAGGGTTGCCCGAAGGATTCCGACGGGGACGGCGTGTTCGACGGTCCGGACCAGTGCCCGAACACTCCGGTCGGCTGCAAGGTCGACGCGCAGGGTTGCCCGATCGACGGCGACAAGGACGGCGTGTGCGACGGTCTCGACCAGTGCGCAAACACGCCGGCGGGTTGCCGGGTGGACGAGAAGGGTTGCCCGACGGACACGGACGGCGACGGCGTCTGCGACGGCCTCGACCTTTGTCCGAACACGCCCCAGGGCGCGCGCGTCGACAAGGACGGCTGCCCGATCGAGGTCACGAAGCGTGAGACTGAGATGCTCGACAAGGGCGTCATCACGGTGCGCGACATCTACTTCGACACGGCGAAGTGGAACATCAAGCCGGAGTCGGACAAGACGCTCAACGAGCTGTGCACGATCTTCAAGCAGTGGCCGACCCTGCAGATCGAGATCGGCGGCCACACGGATGCGCGCGGCAGCGATGCCTACAACCACGATCTCTCGCACAAGCGCGCCGATTCGGTGCTCGAGTGGTTCAAGACGAATTGCTCGGGTGCGAACCTGGGCAACTTCACCGCCAACGGCTACGGCGAGTCCCAGCCGGTCGGCTCGAACAAGACGAAGAAGGGCATGGCCCTCAACCGTCGCGTCGAGTTCAAGGTCATGAATCCCGAGGAGCTCAAGAAGATCAAGGAGCGTCGGGAGCTGTTGATGAAGGAGTCGGGCAAGTAAGTCCGGCGACTTCGAGTCCCACGGCGAGGGGGGCCTCACGGCCCCCCTCGTTGCTTTTTCCCCCCGCGGCCGGGCGGCGGCGTGGCATGCTCGTGCGCGTGAAACCACCGCGCATCGCCCTCGGCCTGCTCCTCGCCATCGCTCCCATCCACCCGCTCGAGGCGCCCCCGTTGGCGCGCGCGGCCCGGGTGTCGGGCACGGTCGTGGTCGAGGCCCTGGTGGACGAGACCGGCCACGTGCGCGCCACCAGCATCGCGCGCTCCCAGCCCGTGCTCGACGACGAGGCGGCGGCGCGCGTGTCCGCGCTCGTCTTCGACCCACTGCTCGAGGAGGGCAAGGCGGTGGCGTCCCTGCGCACAGTGCCGGTGACGTTCTCCCCGCCGCCCGCGAGTGGCCCGGCCGACACCTACGTCGAGGGGCGCTGTTCCGAGAGCGCGTTCGCGCTCGACCTCGACGCCCGCCCGGACTCGACCGGCCGCTTCGAGGCGCGCTGGACGGCCAAGGGCCTCAAGTCGCAGGAGCTGTTCGTGATCGTCCTTTTTCCCGACGGGGCCGACGTGGACACCACGCATTCGTGGTATCCGCAGCGCCTGCGCGATTCGAAGGACGCCGCGGGCTGGCCCGCGTGGCACCGGGAAGGCCGCGACCTGCGGCCCGGCACGTCGGGCTCGTTCTCGTTCCGGCTCCCCGAAACGCCGTGGTGGCACCAGGGGCGGATCGCGGTGGTCGCCCTGTTCCGGGACGTATTCGACGGCAAGACCGTCCTGAGGCAGCGCGCCTTTCGGATCGACCGCGACCCCATGGGCATGCTGCTGGTGGGCGACCCCGGGGCGACGGCCTGCGCCGCCGGCGGGTGGTACGTGGGGCGCTGATCGGCCGAATCGACGCGGCCCGGCGTGCATCAGAGGGGGCATGATCCAGGAACTCGAACTGCTCAGACCGGCGCTCCTGCGCCTCCATGGACTCCTGCTCCAGGCCGAGCGCACAGAGCGCGAGCGCCTGTCGGGCCCGATCTCGAACCAGGTCTGGTTCGGCGCCGCGCTCGGCGATCCGGGGCTGGCCTGGCTGAGGCCGGCGTCCCGTCTCGTGTCCGAAATCGACCAGGCCGAGGCGACCGAGCGCAGGACCGGCGAAGCGCCGACTGCCGGGGTCGTTCGCGCCTGGCTGGCCGAAGCGCGAGAGTTCGTCACGCCCGGCCCGCGCTACATCGAGCTCCTGCAGAGCGATCCCGACATCGTGCTCGCGCACCGCGACGTGGTGCGCGCGCTTCCCCCGCAAGCGGAGCCAGCCGTGGCCAATCCGGCAATCCAGGTCGTGGACAATCCCGCAGCGGAACGATTCGAGGCCGTGTTGCCCGAAGGCACCGCGTTCGTCGACTACCGGATGAAGGACGGGGCCATCGTGTTCACCCACACCGAGGTGCCCGAGGCGCGCGAGGGCCATGGCGTCGGCCATATCCTGGTGCGCCACGCGCTCGACTCCGCGCGGACCCGCGGGCTCCACGTCGTGCCGCTCTGTCCGTTCGTCGCGGCGTTCATCAAGCGCCACGTCGAGTACGCGGATCTGATTCGCGGTTAGCCGCTACCCGCCGATGCGGTAGGTCAGCCCGGCGGTGAGTTCGCCGGTGCGATACCAGTGGGGCGCGAACGCGTACGCGTTGCCCTCCTGGTCGGTGTAGAGGGCGCCGCGCGGATCGGTGTTGGTCGAGCGATAGCGCGCCTCGAGCCGCAGCGAGAGATTGTCCCCCACCCGGATCTTGCTCCCGAGCCCCGCGTGCCACGCGAAGCGCCGGCGGGTGACGTCGCCGCTCGCGGGCGCGATGTCGCCGACGAAGCGCGTCGCCCCGACACCGACCAGCAGGAAGCCCGCGGTCTTCGCGCCCGGCTGCGCCTCCTGGGCCAGCAAAACGCCCACGTCGAAGGCTTGCACCACGAGGCCCCCGAGCGCGGTCGAATCAGGGAAGCCGGGCGAGCGCGTGCGCAGCTCGAGCGCGGAGTGCGCGCGCGTGTACGAAAGCTCGATGCCGAGCTTGGGGCCGGTGTGGTACGCGACGCGGCCGCCCCACGTGTAGCCGTCGCCGGGACCGATCTTCGCGCCGCTCGACGCGTAGAGGTCCTTCGGTAACTGGATCCCGTTGAATGCGGTGAGTTCGAAGTGGGCGCCGACGCCCGGCGAGGCGAGCGCGCGGCGGCGGAGTTTCGACAGGTCCTGCGCCTCCGACGCTCGCACGGAGGCGAGCGTCGAGAGGGCGCAGAAGGCAAACAGGGTCCGCAGGGCGCGGGCCCGCACTACAGGACGTTCGACGTCTGGACCGGCTCCTCACCGGTGCGCGCGCGCGCGTAGGCGTCGCGGCCCGCGCCGATGGCCGACTTGACGTCGCCGGCACGGCTCTTCACCTCGTCCTTCGCGGTCTTGAGCTTGTCGTCGAGATCGTCGCCCAGGCGGCGCGCGCTGTCGGCGAGTTTCTTGCGCACCTCGTCCCCGGTCGCCGGGGCGAGCAACAGGGCAACGCCCGCGCCGACGGCGGCGCCGAGCAGGAAGGCCATCAGGGAATCCGAGCGATTGTCACTCATGGTGATTACCTCCGGTGGAATGGTTCTTGGTGGAACGGTGCTTGAGCCAGCCGTCGAACAGGAACGACGCGCCGGTGCGTACACCCGAAACCAGCGCGGCGACCTGGGTGGCCGGGGCGAGCACCTGGTCGACGACCAGGGACGAAAGGCGCGCCGCCTTTCCCCCCACGGTCGCGAAGTCACCGGCGATTTGGTCGGCACGTGCCACGACCTGCTGCAGCGAGTCGAGCACGTTGCGCGCTTCATCGACGGTGCGGACGATCGTCGGGATGGATTGGTCGAGCGTGGCCATCGTGCGCTCGACTTGCGCGGCGGTCTGGCGCAACTGACCGAGCACGCGGATGAGCGCGACGGCGGCAGCGACGACCGCCACGGTGAAGATGACGATACAAACCTGGATCAGATCGGGCACGGCATGCCTCCGAGGTGGGGCCGGGCGCGGAAACGCGGCGCGCCGACTTTTCTGCAGTGCTACCCCTCGATTACAGCCCTCGGCAGACGCGCTGTCAACCTCAGGTCTTCTGTTTTTTCTTCTCGGCCGCAGGGAAAAGCACGTTATTGAGGATCAGGCGGTAGCCGGGGGAATGCTTGTGCAGCGAAAGGTCGGTCGGGGGATCCCCGACGGCGTGCTGGTAATCCTCCGGGTCGTGTCCGCCGTAGAACGTGAACGTGCCCTTTCCGTAGTCGCCGTGGATGTACTTCGCCTCGCCGGTGCCCTCGACCTCGCCCAGCACGGTCACGCCCGGCTTGAGGAAGCCCTTGTGAAACCCGGTGGTCTGTCCGAGGAACTCCGGGACCGCGTTGGTGTGGTCCTGGGTCAGCATCGTGGGCACGGGATCGTTCTTCGCCGAGAAGTCGAACAGCGTGAAGAACGAGCTCCGCCCGCGCGACACTGCCTCCATCGTCACGTCGAGGTCCGAGTACTCGTAGACGTACGGATCGAGCAGCAGCGTGAAGTTTCGGAAGGCGAGGGTGCGCGAGTAGTCGAGCCGCCGCTGCGCGCCCGCGTCGGGCGGGTCGCCGTCGTACGGCGCGTCGACGATGTCCACGCCCTCGGCCGAGAGCGCGATGTCGTAGGTGTCCGTCGCCGAGCACATCGCGAACAGGAACCCCCCGCGCGCGACGTAGTCCTTGATCGTGCGCGCGACCGCCTTCTTGCAGTCACTGACCTTGGTGAAGCCGAGCGCGTGCGCGGTCTTCTCCTGCAACGCGCGCTCGTCCTGGAACCACTCCGCCCCGGCGTAGGCGGCGTAGAACTTGCCCTGTTGCCCCGTGAAGTCCTCGTGGTGAAGGTGCAGCCAGTCGTACTTCGAGAGGTCGCCCTTGATCACCTCGGGGTCCCATAGCGTGGCATACGGGATCTCGGCGTAGTCGAGCGCGAGCCGCACCGCGTCGTCCCACGGCAGGTGGTTCGGCGGCACGTAGACCGCGATGCGCGGGGCCTTCTCGAGCACGACCTTCTCCATGTTGTTGTCCTCGATCGTCGCCAGGATCGAGGCCTCGCCGGCGCCGTCGACGTCCTCGGTCGCCACGCCGCGGATCTTCGCCTCGCGGGCGATCGTCGGGTCGTCCGCCATGAGGAACGACCCGCCGCGATAGTTCAGCAGCCAGTCGATCTTCCCGCCGTGCGCGAGCGACCAGTAGGCGAGGCCGTAGGCCTTGAGGTGGTCGCTCTGCCGGTCGTCCATGGGCACGAGGATCTTCGCCTCCGCCGGGACGGACGCGAGCGCCCCGACGAGGAGCGCGGCCCAGGCTGCGATGCGCGGGCTCAAGGCGTCGGCCCCACGCGCGCGCGCAGGTCCTGCACCAGGCGCCGGGTCTCGGGCGCGAGCCACGAGCGCGGGTAGCGCACGAGCAACTCCTCGTACTGCGCGAGCGCGAGCGCGTCCTGGCCCGCGGCATGGTAGAGGTCGCCGGCCTTGCGGCGCCCCACCGGCGCGAGCCGGTCCTCCGGATGGGTCTCGGCGACCGAGAGCGCCTTCGCGGCCGCTTCCCTTCCGCGCCCGCGCGCCTCGAGCAGGCTCGCGGTCAGGAGGCCCGCGTGCGCCCACGCCGGGCCATTCGCGGACGCCGCTTCGGCCCCAGCCGCGACCGCCAGCGCCTCGTCGCCCGCGCCGGCCCGGGCGAGCCGCAGCGCGCGCGCGAGTTCGGTCAGGCCGGCCACCGCACCACCGTTGCCCGACTCGATGAGGTACATGCGCTCGAGCGCGTCATTGGTGAATCGGCTCGTCGGGTAGGCGTTGGCGAACGCATCGTAGCGCGCGGCCGCGGAGTCGAAACGGCCCTCGTAGAACGCCGCCTCGCCCGCAAGGAACTGCGCCTCTTCGCGCACGTGCTCGGACGCGCCCGAGGTGCGCGCTTCGTTGAACGCGCGCTCCGCATCCGCGAGCTCCCCGGACGCGAGCGCGTCCTTGCCCCGCCGCACCGCCAGCCGGCCCGTGAGCTCGGGATCTCGGGCCGCGCCGGGCGTGCGCGGCGCCATCTTCACGGCGAGGTCGGACACGCGGCGCGCCGCCGTGTCGTCGCCTTGCGCGCGATAGCGCTCCGAGAGCTCGAGTCCCCGGCGCAACGCCTCGGGCGACGGCGGAAGCAAACGCCACACGCGCTCGAGCGCGGCCAGCCGGGCGCGCGCGCGCGCCGCCTCGTCGAGCGGCGGCGGCTTCTTCGCGACGCGCGGCGCGGGCTTCGCGGGCTTCGCGGGCGTGGCCGGCGTGGTCGGCGCGGCCGGCGCGGCCAGCTCGGTCTCGAGCCGCCCGTTCTCGCCGATGCGCAGGCGCACGACACCATTCCGCGGCTGCCCCTCGAACCACGCGCCACCCGGCGGGTCGCCCGGCGAGTCGCCCGCCGCCGTGCCGGCCGCCACGCGCTCGTCGAACAGGCGTACCATCGCCTGCGTGCGCAACTGCGGATCGTAATCGCGCCCGAGCGCGAGCTCGACGAACACCGAGTCCGCCGCATCCACGCCCTCGTCTCCACGCGCGGCGAGCGCGAGCGCGAGCTGCCACATCCGGGAGCCCGCGGGCGCCGGCCCCGGATCGCCCGCGAGCTCCTCTGCGGGATGATCGCCGGAAGGCGCGGCCGCGCGCTTCGCGTCCGCCTGCTCGAAGCGGCGCAGGCGATCGATCGCCGGGCGCAGGCGGCCGGAGATGGCCTCGGCGCGCGCAGCCTCGAACGCAAGATCCGCGCGCTCGGGCCGGCGGTCCGCGAGGCGCGCGAGCTCGCGCAGGGTCCCGGCGCCGTCCGCGCTCCATGCCTCGAGCCGAACGCGCGCCCACGAGGCCTGCTCGGGGCTCCGCTCCCACGCGGCGAGCGCTTTCTTCACCGCCTCGTCCTGGCGGCCCGCCGCGGCCATGGCTTCGGCCTCGTAGCGCAGCCAGAACCCGCCGCGCCGCGGACGCGCCACCAGCGCGGCGGCGACCGCGGGGCGGGCGCCCTTCTCGGCGAGGAAGCGCGCCGCCGCATCGGGCGTCGTGCGCGTGAGCAACTCGGCGAGCGCGAGCAGCACGTCGAGGTCGTCGGGCGCGCGCGCGGCCACGTCGTCGATCAGCGCTCGAGCCTGGTCCGCGTAGCCGACCCGCACGAGGTTCCGGGCCCGTTCGATCTTCTGTTCATCGGCGAGCGGCAACAGGCTGGGTTCCCCGGCGCCGAAACGCGCGCTCCCGGACGCCCCGCCGGGCGCGAGCAACGGGAAATCCTGCGCGCGCGCGGGCAGCGCGGCCGCGAGCAGAAGGAGCGTCAAGCCGAGCGCGCGAGGGCTCACTCGGTGGCTCCGAGCCGGCGCAGGTAGGCTTCGACCAGCGAGCGGTATTCGCCCGGGTACTTCTCGGCCTGCGCGCGCAGCAGGTCCGAGCGCACGCGGTCCTCGCGCTTGAGCAACCCGGCGCGCAGCGCGGCCGGCGTCGGTCGCGTCAAGTCGTGCCCGGTGTTCGATTCGCGCTGGGCGTCGAAGTCGCGCTTGTTCAGGCTGCGCTGGGCGTCGAGCATGCGCGAGAGGATCTTCTGCTGGCGCGCCAGCGTCTCATCGTCGAGTCGGCCCCGCTGGAGGTTCTGCTCGACCTGCGCCATGTCGTCCTTCGCCTGGTCCATGCGGCCCAAGATCTGGTCCCCGGGCTTCGCATTCTTCATCGCCTCCTCGAGCCCCTGGCGGATCATCTGCTGCTGCGCCGCAAGGCGCTCGATCGAGGCCTGATCCCCGGCTGCGATGCGCTGCTGCTGCGTCAGGCGATCGGCTAGCGACTGCGATTCCTGGTTGAGCTCGCCCTGCTGGTTCGCGAGCCCCTGCACCTTCTCGCGCGAGCTGCCGCTCTTGCCACCCTTGTTCGGGCCCGGCTTCTGGCACGCCGACTCGGCCTCGCGCAGCGCGAGCACCGCGCGGTCGATCGCCTCGCTCGCGCTCTGGCCTGACTGCTTGCCGCGCGCGCTGTTGCCCTGCGCGAACGCGTCCTTCGAGTTCTCGAGTTCGTTGATCGCGCGGCCCAGTTCCTTGGTCGCTTCCGAACCGAGATAAGGCGTGTCCTTGCCGGTCTCGATCAGGTCGTCCACCACCTGCGACGCGCCCTGCTGCAGGTCCTCCTGGCTCTGCGCCTTCTCCCGGTCGCTGCCCGGGCGATCGAGCGCGGCCTCGCCGGCCTGGGAGAGGTTGACGAGGTCCTGCGCGGCGCGGCGGATCGCCTGCGCCGCCGCCTGGTTGTCATCCTTGGTCATGCCCGAAGACGCTTTCTGCAGGCTCTGGGAGAGTTTCTCGAGCGCCTGCTGCGCCTTCTGTCCCGCCTGCTGCGCTTTTTCGCTCGCACCCTTGTTCTGTGCCGACTGCTTCAGGTTCTGCTGCGCCTCGTCCATCTTGGGAGCGATGTCCTGCTTCAAGTCCTGCGCGCCCTTCTGCATCGGGTCCGCGCTCGGGTCCTTCGGCGCCTTCGGGTCCGACAGTTCCTTCGCCAGTTGCTCGAGGTCCTTCGCCAGCTCCTTCGCCGCGTCCGAGAGCTTCTGCTGCTCCTGGGCCTGGCGATCTTTCTGGTCGGGCTTCTGCGCCATCTGCTGGTCTAGGCGATCCTGTCGATCGGCCATCTCCTTCGCGCGCTCCGCGGCCTCCTGCGCGCGCTCCTCCTGGCGCAGCTTCTTCATCAGCTCGAGCGAGCGCTCGAGCCCGGCGAGCGTCTCTTTCTGCTGCTGCGCGAGGTCCTTGAGCTGCTGCTGGAGCTGCCGCGGATCGCTCTGGTTGACCTTCTTCGACAGCTCGTCGAGCGCGCGCTTGAGATCCTCGTTCTTGAGCTCGGCGACGAGCTTCGAGAGCTCCTGCATCTTCGCCAGCAACTGGTCGTCGTACGCCTTGTGCTCCTGCGCGGTCTCGGCGCGCTGCTCGAGCGCCTGCGCCGCCTTCGACATCTGCTCGGCGATCTGGCGCTGCTTCTCGGCCACGTCCTTCGCCGCCTGCTGCTTCTCCCAGTCGACCTGGCGGTCGTTCTGCAGGCTCTTCGCGAGTTCCTCGACCTGCTTCTCGAGCTCCTTCTGGTCCTTCGCGGTCTGCTCGATCGCGGCCATCGTCGTGTCGTGCTGTTGTTCGAGCGATCGGTAGAGCTCCGACAGCAGCGGGAAGCGCAGCGTGAACGTGCGGCTCACGGTCACGTTCGGCCCGTGGACCGCGTCGTTGTCGGCGAGCTCGAGATGGAACGTCGCGCTCTGGCCCGGCAGGAGCGCGAGCGCCGAGGCGTCCCAGTCGACGCCCGCGCTCGCGTCGCGCGGCTGGTCGGCCCAGTGCGCGAGCGGCACGCGCAACACGGGGCCCTTCTCGGCCTGCGCCACGAGCGTGAGAAGCGTCAGCCCGTAGTCGTCGGTCGCGGCCGCCCAGATCGGCACCCTCTGGCCGTTCGGCAGGTCCAGGTCGCCCTCGGGCTGGATGACCGTGAGCAGCGGCGGCTGATCGGCGACCGGCTGGATGCGATAGGTCTCGCGCAGCGCCTGCGCGCCGATCTCGGCCTCGAGCACGTACTCGCCCGCGGCAAAGGCGGTGAACTCGCCCTTGAAGCGCCGCGGGGACAGCGCGGTCAGCGCCTCGGGGGCGCGGCCGGGCAGCGTCCAGCGCACGCCGTCGACCTTGCGATCGAGGTTGACGATCACGGTCACACGCGTGCCGGTGAGCACGCTGACGTCGCCGCGCGTCGCCGATTGCGTCTCCGCCGGCAGGCGTGTGTAGGCGGGGAACGCGTACGTCAGGTCGAAGGAGACGAACCCGGCCTGGCCCGAGAGCGCGACCGCGTAGAGCGGGCTCTTGACCCCGGCGACCTCGACCCAGTACGTGCCGGGCTCGCTGACGCCGCGCACCGAGCCGACCCAGCGCCCGGAGACCGCGTCCATCGCGACGCGCTCGTTCCTGCCGCCGCGGGCGAACACCAGCGTGGGCCGGCGGCTCGTGCCCTCGACCGTGGCGCGCGCCTCGAGCGTTGCGCCCGGCGGGATCGTCATGTCGCCGGGCTCGACCGAAAGCCTGATCAGCGTGGCCGCGGCCGCGCGCGGGTGGAGCAGGCGGTCGAACGACGCGCCGAGCGGGCCCGGAAAGAGCCCGAGACCCAGGCCCCACAACACGACCGCCCCGCCGAGCGCGAGCAGCGGCCGCCCCGGCAGCGCGCGCGGCGCGAGCTGGGCGAACGCGAGGCCGTCGGCCCGCCGCCGCGCCTCGCCCACGAGCGCGGTGACCAGCGAGCCGGACCCCCCGCTCGAAGGCGCGGCGGCGGGGGCCAGCTCGAGCGCGTTGACGAGCAGCGAACGCGCCTCCGGGAAGCGCTCCTCGGCGAGCAGCGCGTATTGCTTGAGCTCGGGCGCGGCGACCAGGGGGCGCGCGACGCACAACCCGAGTGCGGCCACCGCGCCGCCGAGCGCGAGTGCCGCCAGCGCGTACGGCAACTCGGCGACACGAGCGAACAGCGCGCCGACGACGACCAGCGCGAACAGGCCGAGCGCAGCCACAGAGGCGAAGCGCAGCGCCCCGGCGCACGCCACGTGCGCGAGGAAGCGGCGGCGACCGGCGGCAAGCCGGGTCTCGAGCGCGCGGAGATCGGTCATGGCGTGAGCGCGAACAGCGCGACGTTGATGCCCATGCGCAGGGCCTGCTCGCGCTTCTCGGGCGTGTCGGGGTGGACGCCTGAGTCCTCGAGCCCGTCGCCGAGGTCCGTGTCGTAGGAATAGAACACCACCATGCGCCCGTCGTGGTACGCGCCGAACGCACGCGCCGGCCCGCCGTCGTGCTCGTGGATCTTCGGCAGGCCGCGCGGGAAGTCGTACATCTGGTGGAACAGCGGGTGCCCGAACGGCAGCTCGACGAGGTCCGCGTCGGGAAGCACGCGCTTGAGCTCGCGGCGGAACGAGGTGTCGATGCCGTAGTCGTCGTCGCACCACAGGAAGCCACCGCCGGTCAGGTAGCGGCGCAGGCGCTCGACCTCGGCCGGCGAGAACTT
>JBKJJJ010000048.1:0-5911 GCA_046598045.1 Candidatus Eiseniibacteriota bacterium | reverse complement strand
CGACGACACGGCCGCCGCGCGCCGGCTCGCGCTCGCCGAGGCGCAGCGCCGTCGCTGGACGCAAATCGGCGGGCTCCTCACGGGCCTCGCGGTCGTCGGCGTGCTCGTGGGCGGCGTGGTGCTCCAGCCCGGCCCGCCGCCGAAGGCGCCTGCGCAAGCGGTCACGCCCGATGCCCAGGGCGGCATCGACCTCGCGCTGACGAGCGTCAAGGACGGGCAGATCCACTTCTTCGAGGGTGCCGACCCCAAGGTTGCGGGCACGACGCTGCGCTTCTTCGCGATCGCGAAGCCCGATGGCCGCGTGCAAGCCTGCATGGACGCGTGCGAGATCTGCGGCGACCTCGGCTACTACCAGGACGCGGGCGGCCTCAACTGCCGTAACTGCGGCGCGCCGATCAACCTCCCGACGCTCGGGCAGACCGGGGGCTGTAACCCGATCCCGGTCGCGTCGAAAGTCGTGGGCGACCAGCTCGTCGTCGACGCTGCGTCGATCTACGACAAGCGCATCCTCGCCCGGGGCAAGCGCTAGCCATGTTCCTGCGCGCGCTCACCAAGTCGATCGCGAATCGCCCGAAGCGCTTCGGCGTCGCCGTGCTCGCGGTCGCGATGGGTGTCGGCATGGCGATCGCCCTCGCCAGCGTCTCGCTCGTGCTCGGGGACCGGCTCGGCCGCACGGTGCGGCAGTACGGCGCGAACATCGTGCTCCTGCCGAAGGGCGCGGACATGCCGCTCGAGGTGGCGGGCGCCGACCTCTCGAGCGCCGTCGACGCGGGCGCGATCCCCGACTCCGCGCTCGGCGCGCTTCGGCGATTCCGCTGGCGCAACAACATGCTCGCGATCGCGCCGCAGGCGTATGCGGTCGCGGAAGCTGGACCCGGCAGTCATGTGGGGCCGACCGCCACAGACGCGAGCCCCATTTCCCTGCCGCTGGTGGGGACCTGGTTCACGCACCGCGGGGACGCCCCCGGTGCACCCGTCGATGGCATGAAGGCGCTCGCGCCCTGGTGGAGGGTGAGCGGCCGCATGCCTGAGGAGGGCGAAGCCGAGGTGCTTGTTGGAAAGGGGCACTCCACCTACGCTATCGGTGACCGGGTCGCCGTCACGATCGGCAAGCATGCGCCCGAGACCCTGCTCGTCGTCGGCATCCTCGACGCCGGCGGTCTCGAGGACGACCAGGCGTACGTGCCGCTGGCGTGGCTCCAGCAGGCGACCGGCCGCGCGGGCCAGGTCGACCGCGTGCTCATCTCCGCGCTGGTCGTGCCCGGGGAAGCCCCGCCGATGCCCGATCCGGGCAAGGACCTCGCCGGCTTCGAGCGCTGGATCTGCCGCCCGTTCGCCGCGTCGGTTTCGCACGAGATCGAGAGCGCGATCCCGGGCGTGACCGCGCGCCCGGTCGCGCAGCTCGTGCGCGGCGAGGGCCGGCTCGTCGGCCGGCTGAACCTGCTCATGCTGCTCTTGACCGGCGCCGCGCTCGCGGCCGCGGTGCTCGGTGTGATGAGCACGATGGTCGCCGGCGTGGTCGACAGAACGCCCGAGATCGCGCTGTTGCGCGCGCTCGGCGCGACCACCCCCGCGGTCGGCCGGCTGTTCCTCGGCGAAGCGCTCGTGATCGCGCTCGTCGGCGGAGCGCTCGGCGTGGGCATCGGCTACGGGCTCGCGCAGGTGATCGGGCGCGGCACGTTCGGCACCGCGGTCGAGCCGCACCCGTTGCTGTTCCCCGCGGGTCTCGCGCTCGCGGTGGCGGTCTGCCTGGTGGGGGCGTGGTTGCCGCTCCGGCGCGCAGCCGCGATCGACCCGGCGCGCGCGCTCAAGGCGGGAGCATAGTGACGCGCTTCTCCATGTTTGCGTCCATCCTGCGTGGGTCGCTGCTCGAGCGCCGCGGCCGCGTGCTGCTCGCGGTCGCCGCAATCGCGATCGGCACCTCGGTTGCGGCCGCGCTGCTGCTGGTCTCGCGCGACGTGGGCTCGAAGGTCGCGAAGGAGCTGCGCGTCTACGGCCCGAACGCGATGCTCGTGCCCACCGCGGGCGTGGGGCGCGGCGACGTGCTCGGCGACGCGGCCAGGCACTGGCTAAGGGCCGAGCGCGCCGCCGGCCGAATCTCGGCGTTCGCCACGCTGCGCTACGGGGTCGCGCGCCGGGGCGACCAGGCGTTCGTGCTCGCGGCGACCGACCTCGACGACCTGCGCGCGCTCTACCCGGGCTGGAAGTTCACGGGCCCGGCCGACGCCGATGCCGTGCTCGGTGAGGAGGCCGCGAAGGCGATGGCCGTCCCGCCCGGCGGGCCGGTGACGCTCGAACTCGCCGACGGCGCGGGGACGCGCACGCTCGCGCTCGGGCACGTGGCGATCGTCTCCACGGGCGGTGGCGAGGACCGCGTCGCGTTCGTCTCGCGCACACGGCTCGCCGCGGCGACCGGCCAGGACGCGGCGCCGTTCGCGCTCGCGCTCGCGCGGGTCGAAGGCCCGGCGACGACGGTGCTCGCCTGGGCGGCGCGGCCCCTGCCGCCCGAGGTCGGGACGCTTGCCACGCTGCGCGTGATCCGGCGATTGTCCGCCGCCGACGGCGACGTGCTCGCGCGCCTGCGCCGCCTGCTGCTCACGGTCACCGCGGTCGCGTTGCTCGCGGCCGTCCTGTGCGCGATGTCGACGCTCGCCGACCTCGTGCTCGAGCGCACGCGCGAGGTCGCGCTGCTGCGCTCGCTCGGCGCCGCGCGGCGCGACGTCCTCGCGCTGTTCGCAACCGAGGCCGTGGTGATCGGCTTGCTGGGCGGGACAGTCGGCCTCGCGATCGGCATCGTCGCCGCGCAGGCGATCGGCCGCGGCGTGTTCGGCACCGCGATCGCAATCGCGCCGATCGCGATCCCCGCGACGCTGCTGCTCGGCGTGCTGACCGCGCTCGTGGCGTCCGCCGCGCCGGTGCAGCACGCGCTCGCGATCGAGCCTGCACCCACGCTGAGGGGCGAATGAGCCCGGAGAGTTTCGAGGCGGCTCCGGCGAGGGGCGCCCGGGTGTCGCTCCAGGGCGTCTCGCGCGTGTACGGCGAGCAGCGCGCGCTCGACCGGCTCGACCTCACGATCCCCGCGGGCGAGTGGCTCGCGATCATGGGCCCCTCGGGCTCGGGCAAGACCACGCTGTTGAACCTGCTCGGCGGCCTCGATCACCTGGACGAGGGAAGGGTCCTCGTGGGCGAGCTCGACCTCGCGCGGCTCGACGACTCCGCGCGCACGCGATACCGGCGCGAGACGGTCGGGCTCGTGTTCCAGCAGTTCCACCTGTTGCCCTACCTGAACGCGCTCGAGAACGTGATGGTCGCCCAGCACTACCACTCGATCGCGGACCCGGTCGAGGCGAAGGAGGCGCTCGCGCGCGTCGGCCTCGCCCACAAGGCGGGTTCGCGGCCGGGCCAGCTCTCGGGCGGCGAGCAGCAGCGCGTGTGCATCGCGCGTGCGCTCATCAACCAGCCCGCGCTCATTCTCGCCGACGAGCCGACCGGCAATCTCGACGAGGATAACGCGCGCGCGGTGCTCGACATCTTCGCGGCGCTCCATCGCGCGGGGCATACCATCGTGCTCGTGACGCACGACCCCGACGTCGCCGCGCTCGCCGACCGCACGGTCGAGCTGCACCACGGCCGCCTCGGCGCGGTGCGCACGTCGACGCTCGAGCGCGACGAACGCTGCGACCATTTTCTCGAGGAGATGTGGTATCTCTGGGAAGACGGTGAGGAACGGGTGCTGGGCAAGATCCGCGCGCTGAAGGTCGCGGACCGCCCGGGCACGGCGTACGAGGTGGCCGAGCGCGGGCTGGTGACGCGTGACGGCGAGCGGCTCGCGTTCACGCCCGAGGGCGCGGAGCGGGCGCGCACCCTGGTGCGCCGGCATCGCCTCGCGGAGTGCCTGTTCGCGAACGCGATGCACCTGACCGATCCCAATCTCGACGCGACCGCCTGCCGGATGGAGCACATCCTCGATCCCGAGGTGACCGAAGGCATCTGCGGTTTTCTCAGGCACCCGACGGCATGCCCGCACGGCAAGCCCGTGCCGGCCGGGGAGTGCTGCCCGCCCGAGTACGCGCGCAGCGGTCCGCCGGTGGCCGCGCCCACGGAGATCCGCACGTGACGCAGCGCGGCACCCCCCGCAGCACGCACGATCGCACCCGCCAGATCCGCGTCGGCGCGGCGGTGATGTTGCGTCCCACGCCCGAAGGGCAGGAGCTGTTGCTCGCGCAGCGCCCGCCCGGCGAGGCGCTGGCCGGTTTCTGGGAATTCCCGGGCGGCAAGCTCGAGGCCGGGGAGACCGCGCTCCACGCAGTGGTGCGCGAGGTGCGCGAGGAGCTTGGCGTCGACGTCGAGGCGATCGAGCTCATGGCCGAGGAGACCCACCTCTATCCGCATGGGCTCCAGGTCGTGCTCTCGTTCGTGCGCTGCACGGCGCCGACCGGGACGTTGCAACCGCTCGACGGGCAAGCGTTTCGCTGGGTGCTGCTGGCCGAGGTCGACCCCGAGGAGCTGCTCGAGGCCGACCGCCCGTTCATCCGCCGCCTGATTGACGCCGAGGGCACAAAGCCCGCCTGACGAGGGTCTTGACGCGCCCCGCGCCGGTAGCGGACATTCCCGTTGCGAGGGGGCGCCCGGACGCGCCCCGTTCCTCCCGAAGTCCCCCAAGAGAGCGTCCGTCCGCAGGCCGTGGCGGCGGTGCGAAAGGGTCCTCACAGAATGGCTTACGTCATCACCGATGCCTGTATCGACGTCAAGGACCAGTCCTGCGTGCAGGAGTGTCCGGTCGATTGCATCAAGGCCGACGAATCGTCGAACCAGTACTTCATCGATCCCGACATCTGCATCGATTGTGGAGCGTGCCAGCCCGTCTGCCCGGTGAACGCGATCTACCCGGCCGACGAGGTGCCGCCCGACCAGCAGCACCAGCTGGAGATCAACGCCGAGTACTTCAAGAAGGCGAAGTAGGTCCCGGCGTGGCCGAGGGTTCCGCCCGCACGTTCATCGTGGTCTTCGTGGCCGCCGTGATCGCCGCGGGCGGTTTCTATTTCTATACGAGCTTCCGCCATCCCGAGAGCGGCAAGGAAGCGAACGTCGCCGACGCCCCGGCCGGCGGCCGAACCCAGGCCCAGCCCACCGCCGCCGACACCGCCGGGCCGACCGTGGTGACGCCGCCGGGCGACCCGTTGCTGCCCGGGATCCCCGAGAGCCCCGACATTCCGCCCGATTCCCCGCACGCCGGGATCAAGAAGACGGGCGAGCGGATCCGGAACGCGCTCCTCGCCGACGGCCAGGTCGGCGACCACGAGACCCCGGGCGTCGACTTCACCGGGCTGACCCAGCCCCAGCGCCGCTGGTACCTGACCCACGCGACCTCGATCACCTGTTCCTGCGGATGCCGGCAGGACCTGCTCGAGTGCCGGCGTGACGACGCCACCTGCCCGATCTCGCCCGGGATCTCGGACTCGCTGCTGGCGGTGGCGCGAAAGCAATAATTCCATAACTATCTAATTCTAGCGCGTCGAGGACTCCTTGCAGGCGCCTAGCCGTAACTTATTGTTTGACAGTGTTCGAAGCCCAACTCGCATGCCACGTGGCATGCGAGTTTGTGGTCTAGGGCCTGCCACCACGGAAGGCCTGTGTCCCGGCAACGGCCTGGACCCGGTCCCGGAGCGTATGGCGTTGCGGCCCATTCCCGCCGGGGTGGAGTCTTCGTTACATATCAATTACAACGCAGTCGGCCGAGGGTGCCTCACCCGGTTCAATCCCCACGCGTCTCCGCCGGCGTGACCAGCAGCCCGAGTTTCTCCGCACGCCGAATCAGCGTGAGCGGGATCGCAGTGCCGACCAGTTCATCCGTGAGCGTCCGGTGCAGGTCGTCGATGCTCGCGATCCGGCGTTCGCCGAGGCCGACGAT
>JBKJJJ010000101.1:0-4702 GCA_046598045.1 Candidatus Eiseniibacteriota bacterium | reverse complement strand
ATGGCGCCGGCGAGGTCGTCGTCGAGACCTACCTGCACGTGCGCGAGGACGCGCTCCAGCTCTACGGGTTCTCGACCGCCGACGAGCGCAAGGTGTTCGAGCTGCTGCTCGGCGTCTCGGGCGTCGGCCCGAAGCTCGCGCTCGCGGTGCTTTCGGGGCTCGCGCCGCCGTCGTTCGCGCGCGCGATCGTCGACGAGAACATCGCGGCGCTGACCCGCATCGCCGGCGTCGGCAAGAAGACCGCCGAACGCATCGTGATCGACCTGCGCGACAAGCTCGGTCCCGCCGGGCTCGTGCCCGCGGCGCCCGCAGCCGAGCAGACAGCCGGGCGTGCGGGGCGCGGGAAGGGCCAGGCCGCGGCGATCGCCCCGTTGCCCGGCCGCCTGCACGAGGACGCCGTGGGCGCGCTGGTCGCGCTCGGGCTCCCGCGCGCGGCCGCAGTCGAGGCCGTGCACAAGGCGCTCGAACAGGGTCCGGCGGCCGGTGTCGAGGACCTGGTCAAGCGCGCGCTCGCGGCGCAGGCCCCGAAGCCCGGTGGCCGGCCTCGCGTGGGCGTGTAAGATCCGGCCATGGTCAAGCCCACGATCCCGCCCCGCCCCGAGGTGCCCGAGCGCCTGAGCGACCCCGCCCTTCACGAGGACGAGGTCCCGCTCGAGACCAGCCTCCGGCCGCTCTCGCTCGCGGATTTCGTCGGGCAGCCGAACGTGCGCGAATCGCTGGGCGTGTTCCTGACCGCGGCGCGCGAGCGCGGCGAGGCCGCCGACCACGTGCTGCTGGTCGGGCCGCCCGGACTCGGCAAGACCACGCTCGCCGGCATCCTGGCGCACGAGTTGGGCGTCCAGGTGACGCACACCTCGGGCCCGGTGATCGAGCGGCCGGCCGACCTCGCGGGCTTGCTGACGAACCTCTCCGAGCGCGACGTCCTGTTCATCGACGAGATCCATCGCCTGAACCCGGTGGTCGAGGAGTACCTCTACCCGGCGATGGAGGACTTCGCGCTGGATATCCTGCTGGACCGCGGGCCCTCCGCGCGGTCGGTGCGGCTCGCGCTGCCGCGCTTCACGCTGGTCGGGGCGACCACGCGCGCGGGGCTGATCACGGCGCCGCTGCGGGCGCGTTTCGGGCTCACCCTCCGGCTCGACTACTACGAGGTCAAGGACCTGGAGCGCATCGTGCGCCGCTCGGCGAAACTGCTGGGCGTGGACATCGACGACGCGGGCGCGCACGAGCTGGCACGGCGCTCGCGCGGCACGCCCCGCGTGGCGAACCGCCTCTTGCGGCGCGTGCGCGACTTCGCGCAGGTGAAGAACGACGGCCGGCTCGACCAGGGCGCGGTCGCGGGCGCGCTCAAGCTGCTCGACGTCGATGAGCGCGGGCTCGACGACATGGACCGCCGGCTCCTGACCGCGTTGATCGAGAAGTACGACGGTGGCCCGGTCGGGATGGGCACGCTCGCGGTCGTGGTCGGCGAGGAGGCCGACACGCTCGAGGACGTGTACGAGCCGTTCCTGATCATGGAGGGATTCTTGAAGCGCACGCAGCGCGGCCGGGTTGCCACACCGCTCGCGTACGCGCACCTCGGCCTGCCCGGCGAGCCCAAGCGCGACCAGGGAAAACTGTTCTGACGACCGCCGACTACGAATTCGATCTCCCCCCTGAGCTGATCGCGCAACAACCGCCCGCGCGGCGCGAAGATGCGCGCCTGATGACGCTCGATCGGCGCACCGGCGCCGTGACGCTCGGGCGCTTCCCCGACCTCATCGATCACCTGCAGCCCGGCGACGTGCTCGTGCTCAACGAGACGCGCGTGATCGCGGCGCGGCTCGACGCCCGGCGGCCCGACACCGGGGGGCGCATCGAGCTCCTGCTCGTCCGCCCCGGGGACGATGGCGCGTGGTGGGCCATGGCGCGTCCCGGGCGCGCGCTCAAGCCCGGTCGCGTGGTCGAGGTGCTCACGCGGGGCGGCGACGCCGTGGCCGGCCGGCTCGAGGTGCGCGCGACCCTGGGCGGGCTCTACGCGCTGGCATACGGCGGCGATTGGAACGCGTTGCTGGAGGAGGCGGGGCACATCCCGCTGCCGCCCTACATTCGCCGCCCCGACACGGACACCGACCGCGAGCGCTACCAGACCGTGTTCGCGCGCGTGCCCGGCGCGATCGCCGCGCCCACGGCCGGCCTGCACTTCACGCCCGAGCTGCTGGCGCGCGCCGAGGCGAAGGGGGTCCGCAGCGCGCGCATCGTGCTGCACGTCGGGCCGGGCACGTTTCGTCCGGTCACCGTGGAGGATCCCGCCGCGCACGTGCTGGACCCGGAGTTCTACGAGATCGGCGCGGATGCGGCGGCAGGGCTGCGCGCGGCGCGGGCCGCGGGCGGGCGCGTGGTCGCGGTCGGCACGACGGTGACGCGCACGCTCGAGACCGGGGCCGCGCTCCTGGGCGATGCGGAACGCGCGGCGGGGGAGGTCGTCGCCGCGGGGCGCGGCTGGACCGGCCGGCTGATCGTGCCGCCCTACACGTTCGGCGCGGTCGACGCGCTGGTGACGAACTTCCACCTGCCGCGCTCGTCGCTCCTGTTCCTGGTGTCGGCGCTCGCGGGGCGGGAGGCGGTGCTGGCGGCTTACCGCCGGGCGGTGGCGGAGGGCTTCCGGTTCTACTCGTACGGGGACGCGATGTTCATCCGCTGAAGCCCGGTCTCGGAAGGGCCCCGCTTCAGCCGCCGAACGCCCCGGCCGCGGCCGCGAAGTAGATCAGCCCGAGGAAGCCGAGCCCGAGAAGCGTCACGAACAAGACGATCGACGCGAAGAGGTCCTTCCGGCGAACCTCAATCCGATCGAGGTTCGCCAGCGCGACGGCCGCGCGCACTCCCCTAGGATACTTGCGGAGATGGAGCCCGCGGGGGTCGTAGGGCTGCTCGACTGCGACCAGCTCGCCGACGAGACTGTCCCCGACGACCTCGGCGTTCCGCAGGACCCACGCCTCCTTGCTCTGGAGCACGGCGCGGATCCGGAACTCGCGCGGCTGCGCGGCGACCACCCCTTCGGGCGCGAGGTGGGATTTCGACCAGTGGGCACAGCCCGCGAGCATCGCGGCCAGGCCGATCGCCCCGGCGAGTGCGGCCCACCTGCTTCCCTTCCTTCGCATGCGCCCCCCGCAATTCGTCGGACGAACCCATACGCTCGGCGGGGGGCCGTCAACTGTGGCTAGAGCGGCAGGTTGCCGTGCTTTTTCTGCGGCAGGCTCTGGCGCTTAGTCGCGAGCATGGCGAGCGCGGCGATCAGCCTGGGCCGCGTTTCCATCGGGTCGATCACGTCGTCGAGGAAGCCGAGCGCGGCCGCCGACCACGGGCTCGCGAACTTCGCATTGTACTCGTCGATCAGGAGCTTGCGCTCGGCGGCCGGATCCTGCGCCTTCGCGATCCGGTCCTTGTGGATCACGTTGACCGCTCCCTCGGCGCCCATGACGGCGAGCTCGGCGGTCGGCCACGCCACGTTCCAGTCGGCGCGGATGTGCTTGCTGCTCATGACGTCATAGGCGCCGCCGTAGGCCTTGCGCACGACGACGGTGAGCTTGGGTACCGTGGCCTCGCAGTAGGCGTAGAGCAGCTTCGCGCCGTGGCGGATGATGCCGCCGTGCTCCTGCTCCGTGCCGGGCAGGAAGCCGGGCACGTCCTCGAACGTCACGAGCGGGATGTTGAAGCAGTCGCAGAAGCGCACGAAGCGCGCCGCCTTGACCGAGGCGTTGATGTCGAGCACGCCCGCGAGCACGTTCGGCTGGTTGCCGACGATGCCGACCGGCCGGCCGCCCAGGCGCGCGAAGCCGACCACGATGTTCTTCGCGTAGTGGGCATGCGCCTCGAAGAAGTCGCCGTGGTCGACGACCTTCTTGACGAGGTCCTTCATGTCATACGGTCGGTTCGCCTGCTCGGGCACGATGGTGGCGAGCCCGGGGTCCTTGCGATCGACCGGGTCGTCGCCCGGTCCGAGCGGCGGGTCCTCCAAATTGTTGAGCGGCAGGAACGACAGCAGCTTCTTGACCTGCGTCAGGCACTCGGCGTCGTCCTGCGCGGCGAAGTGCGCGACGCCGCTCTTCGCGTTGTGCGTCATCGCGCCGCCGAGGTCCTCCATCGAGACCTCTTCCTGCGTCACCGCGCGGATGACGTCGGGCCCGGTGACGAACATGTGGCTCGTGCCCTGCACCATGAACGTGAAGTCGGTGATCGCGGGGGAGTACACCGCGCCGCCGGCGCACGGTCCCATGATGGCCGAGAGCTGCGGCACGACGCCCGAGGCGAGCGTGTTCCTGAGGAAGATGTCCGCGTAACCGCCGAGCGAGGCGACGCCCTCCTGGATGCGCGCGCCGCCGGAGTCGTTCAACCCCACGACCGGCGCCCCGTTCTGCATCGCGAGGTCCATGACCTGGCAGATTTTCTTCGCGTTCGCCTCGGACATGGTGCCGCCGAAGACGGTGAAGTCCTGCGCGAAGACGTAGACGGGACGCCCGTCGACCGCGCCCCAGCCCGCGACCACGCCATCGCCCACGAACTTGTGATCCCGAATGGCGGGGTCTTCGCTCCGGTGGGTGACGAACACGCCCAGTTCCTGGAAGGAGCCCGGGTCGAGCAGCAACTGGAGGCGCTCGCGCGCGGAGAGCCGGCCCTGGGCGTGAAGCCGGGCGAGGCGCTCGGGACCGCCGCCGGCGAGCGA
>JBKJJJ010000088.1:0-14658 GCA_046598045.1 Candidatus Eiseniibacteriota bacterium | reverse complement strand
GTGCGCGCGGTGTCGTAGCCCGGCTCCCCGGGGAGGCAGGCCTGGCCGCGCAACTGTCCGCGCAGCGCGTCGAGATCTTCGGGGGCAAGTGAGGCGTGCCCGCCATCATGGGTCTTGATGAGTACCGTCGTCACAACCGACCTCCGGGAGGACATTCGTGGGGGAGCGGCGAAATGCGGGGAGGAGTCGCCGCATTGTAAGCCCGGGCGTCGGGGCGTGTATATTCCCGGGATGAGCACCCACCCCGCCGCCATGTCCGCCGGTCCCTGGCCGGCTTCCGTCCGCATCGTCGAGGTCGGCCCGCGCGATGGGCTGCAGAACGAGGCCGTCCCCGTCCCCCCCGCCGAACGGGCCCGGTTCGCGCTCGCGCTCGCCGCCGCCGGGCTGACCGACATCGAGGTCGGCGCGTTCGTCCGCCCCGACCGCGTGCCCCAGATGGCCGGGACCGAGGAGGTGCTCGCCCTGCTGGAGAGGGCGGTGGCCGAGCGCGCGCCGGGCACGGCCGACGCGCGCTTCCTCGTGCTCGTCCCGAACGCGAAGGGCCTCGAGCGGGCGCTGGCCGCGAACGCCCGCCACATCGCGGTGTTCACCGCGGTCTCCGAGACCTTCAACCAGAAGAACATCGGCATGGGCGTGGACGAGTCGTTCAAGGCGATCGAGCCGGTGGTCGAGGAGGCGCGCGCGAAGGGGCTGTGGGTGCGCGGCTACCTCTCGACCGTGTTCGGCTGCCCGTACGAGGGCCGCGTGGACCCGGTGCGCGCGGCCGAGGTCGCGGTTCGGCTGTGGTCGCTCGGCGTCGACGAGATCTCGCTGGGCGACACCATCGGCGTCGCGACGCCGGCGGGCGTGGGCGACGTGCTCGGGCAGATCGGCGCGCGCATCCCGCGCGTTCAGACCGCGCTCCACATGCACGACACCCGCGGCACCGCGCTGGTCAACGTGATGGCCGGGCTGCTGCTCGGCATCCGCGCGTTCGACGCGTCGGCGGCAGGGCTCGGTGGCTGCCCGTTCGCCCCCGGCGCGACCGGCAACGCGGCGACCGAGGACCTCGTCTACTTCTTCCACGGCTTCGGGATCCAGACCGGCGTGGACATTCGTAAATTGGTCGAGGCCTCCGTACCGATCGAGGAGGCGCTCGGCCGGCCGCTGCCCGGGCATGTCTACCAGGCGTGGCGGCGGAGCCCCTCGGTCTCGGAGATGTTCCGCCGGTGAGCCGGAACCTCGTCCTCCTGCCGGCGCTCGCCTCGCCGGGGGGCGCGTTCGCGCACGACGCCGGGACGCTCGATCACCGGGCCACCCGCGACCGTGGGCGCACGATCGCCGCGACCGCGAGCAGGGCACCGAACACGCACACCACGCTCGCGCCCGGGGGCGCCGACAGCCACACCGAAGCGAGCATGCCGAGCGCGCTCGCGAGCGCCGCGACGAACCAGCCGATCGCGAGCCGCGGCGCGACCTTCTCCGAGAACAGGAGCGCGGTGACGCTCGGCACGATCAGGTAGCTGAACACCACGAGCACGCCGCCCAGCTCGACCGACGCCGTGACCGTGATGCCGAACGTGAGGTAGAACAGGAAGTCCCACGCCTTCATGTTCAGCCCCTGCGCCCTCGCGGCGTCCGGGTCGTGCGAGATCAGCCACAACCGCTTCCGCCACCACCAGTGCAGCGCGCCGATCACGCCGTAGAGCACGACCATGCGCAGCACGTCCTTCTTCTCGACCGCGAGCAACTGCCCGACCAGCACGTCGCGGATGTGCTCCGCGCCGTGCGGCGCGTTGTTGAGGATCAGCACGCTCGCCGCCGCGGCGACCGCGTACACGATGCCGATGATCGCTTCCTGCGGCACGCGCCCCTTCTCCGAGCGCGTGAGCGCGAACGTCGCCGCGCCGAGCACCGTGAAGCCGAGTGCGAGCGCGTAGGTCAGCGGATCGCCCGGCTCGGCGCCGCGCAGCGACGCGACCGACGCGCCGAGCACGGCCATCTGCGCGAGCGAGAGATCGACGAAGATCACCTCGCGCTCGACCACGTGCAGCCCGAGGTAGACGTGGATCCCCGCGATGCATAGGAGCGCGAGGAACGGCCAGAGCAGGAACGGGAGTTGCTCGATCATGTCTTGCGTCCCTTGAGCGCGGCCGTCAGCTCGAAGAACATACGATCGAACAGCTCGAAGTAGGTGTGGATCGTACCCTCGGCCCCGACCGAAGTCGGCAGCACCGCAAGCGGCACGCCCGTGTCCTTCGAAATCTTCTGCGGGATGCGCGGATCGAAGAACGGCTCCATGATCAGCACGCGGATGCCGCCGCCCTTCATCTCGTTGACGAGGTCCGCGACGTGGTTCGGCGACGGCGGGATGCCGGGGCGGGGCTCGATGAAGTCCACGACGTCCAGGCCGTACGCCTTCGCGAAGTAGGACCACGAGCGGTGGTAGGTGACGACCTTCATGCCGTTCAGGCCGAGCGCCTGCGCCTGCGACTTCCAGCGCACGACCGCGGTGGCGAGACGCTTCTCGAAGTCCGAGCAGCGCGCGTTGAAGTACGCCGCGTCGCCGGGCGAGACGCGGTTCAGGCCGTCGCGGATCGCGCGCGCCACGGGCGCGCCGTTCGCCGGGTCGAGCAGGTAGTGCGGGTTGCCGAACGGGTGGATGTCGCCCTGCGAGCGGCTGACGCTCGCCGGCACCTCGATCACCGCGACCTGCGCCGACGCGTCGACATGGCCGGGCGCGCCCGGGAGGATCCGGGGGTTGCGCGCGCCGCTGACGAGGCCAGGCGCCCAGCCGACCTCGAGTTCACGGCCGACCTCGACGAACAGGTCGGCCTTCTTGAGCTGGACGAGGTACGACGGCTTCGCGTCGACGAAGTGTGGGTCCTGGTAACCGCGAGCGAGCGCAGAAGCCGTGACGCGCTCGCCGCCGACCTCGCGCGCGATCGCGGCGAGATCCTCGGTGGTGGTCACCACCGAGAGCGCCTTGCCCTTGGCGGCGTGCGCCCGGCCCGCAGGCGCGAGGGCGGTTGCGAGCAGGAGCGTACCAAGGGTACAGACCGTACGAAACGTACGCAGGTTCACGAACATGGGTTGGCCTCCAGACCGGCGGTGCGCGGGGTCAATACGGGTGTGCGCCATGGGGTCCGATGTTGAACGTCCATTTGAGGAAGACGGCGTCGCCGTCGGCGCCGGTGAGCGTGTCGTGGATACGGCGTGCCTGCAGGCTCAGGAGCGAGAACTCGCTGGGCTGGAACTGGATCAGCCCGAGCACGCCGCGCTCGCGGCCGACGAGCGTCGTGCGGTCGGTCGAGTCGTAGCGCGCGCCGAGCTTCCAGCGCCGCGCGAACTGGTAGAGCGCGTAGCCGAACCAGCCGCTGCGCGTGGGCGCGCCCGCGGCCGAGCCCTGCTCGCGCGTGAACTCGGATTGCAGCGTGAGCGAGCGATAGATGCTGCGGCGCGGGTTCTTCCAGCGGAACGTGAGGTCGGCGCCGGCGAGTTGCGCGTGCGCGCCCTCGCTCCGCAACGCCGAATCGGCGCGCGCGTTCGCGTAGGACACGCCGAGGTTCAGGTTCGAGGCCTCGGACAGGTCGACGAACGCGCTGCTGCGGCCGATCCACAGCAGGTCGCGCCCGCTGTCCGCGCCGAACACGCGGTTCTCGCCCGCCTCGGGCGCGGTGCCGACGTTCGCGGTCACGTCCCAGTAGAACCCGGTCGGCACGATCGCGGAGAGCGCCAGGCCGCTGGTCGAGAGCCCCTCCTCGCCGCCGAACGCGAGCGTCGAGAGCGGGCGGTCCGCGAACGGCGTCTCCCCCGCGTGCGTGCGGTTGAACTTGCCGAAGTCCCCGCGGAACTTGCCGATCTTCGCCTGACCGCCGCCCGGAAGGGCGAGCCAGGTCAAGTAGCCCTCCTCGACGTCCACGCCGGCGGAGCTGAACGAGAGGATGAAGTCGGCCTTGGCATAGGGATCGACCGCAGACTGCAGTGCAAGCTCGGC
Organism: Candidatus Eiseniibacteriota bacterium; assembly: GCA_046598045.1. Classification (GTDB taxonomy): domain Bacteria; phylum Eisenbacteria; class RBG-16-71-46; order RBG-16-71-46; family DASYSL01; genus JANPEF01. The sequence goes on along the minus strand of JBKJJJ010000088.1, from coordinate 10,682 downwards.
CTCACGCAGGTCGAACGCCTTCTCCTGCGTGCGGCGGTCGCTGCCGGCCGCCGCCTGGAACCATCCGATGACGCTGGTCGCGGGGTTCGCGATCGAGGCGCTGCCCGGAGGCGCAGGCGCCTCGGGGGCCGCGACGGGCGCGGGCTCGACCACGGTGGTGGTGTCGGGCGCGGTCGCGTCCTGCGCCCACGCGGGGGTGAAGCCGGGCAACGCGGCCAGCAGCGCGCACGGCAGGAACAGGGTGAAGAATCGCATGCGCGAATTCTCCCTCTCGGTATGGGTCGTCTCGACACGCGCGCGGCGACGCGTGCGAACGCGCCGGCGACGGCATGCGAATCAGTCGGGATCGAGAGCGGGTGAGCCGATCAGCCGAGGGGCGGGGCGCGCGACGCGGGGATCGCGCATGAGGGCGCGGGCGTGGCGGAGACGGGCCGCTCGACCCGCGCCTCGAGCGTGGGCTCGGGCGCCTTCAGTGCGGGGGCGGCGGCGGCCGCGATCGCGGGCGCGTGGCCGACCATGCAGACCACGCAGGGGTGGTCCATCGAGTCGTGCGCATGCGTGTGCGCCCCCGCGGTCACGAGCGTGACCAGGAGGAGCACCTTGAGGCACACGGCGACCCAGCGCGTCGGTCTCATCAAGGGGATGCTAGCAGGCGCGCCGCCGCATGGCTAGCCGGGGGCCCAGCCTGACCTAGACCTGACTTTCCATGACCTTCGCCCCGTCGAGGCGGGCGGGGCGCCCCGACGCCGCGAGCCAGTGCGGCAGGACCAGCAACAGCAGCGGCGCCGACCCCGCGAACCCGCCGATCACGGCGATCGCCAGCGGCCGCAGGAGCTCGGCGCCCGAGCCCTGCCCGATCGCCAGGGGCGCGAGCGCCGCGACGCCGGCGAGCGTGGTCATGAGGACCGGCCGGGCCCGCCGGTGCGCGGCGGCCTCGGCGGCGTCCGCGGGAGTCTCGCCCTTCGCGAGCGCCTCGAGGTACGCGGCCACGAGGAAGTACGCGTTCTCCGCCACGATGCCGACCACCATGATCGCGCCCACGAAGCTCGCGATGTTGAACGTCGCCCCCCACAGGTGGAGCGCGACGAACACGCCCGCGAGCGAGGCCAGCGCGATCGCCAGCACCGATCCGGCGAGCCGCCACGAGCGGAACGCGAACAGCAGTACGAGCAGGATCGCCACGATCGCGCCGAGGAGCACGATCGCCAATTCCTTGAACGACTGCTGCTGCTCCGCCCACTGGCCCGCGTAGCGCACCGCCATGCCCGGCGCGAGCGCGACCTCCTTGCCGACGCGGCGCTGGATCTCCCCCATCGCCGACCCGAGGTCGCGGCCGGAGAGGCGCGCGGTGGCGGAGACCATGGTGCGCTGGTCGTCGCGCGCAATCTCGGTCTCGCCGGGCGTGACCACGAGCGTCGCGAGGTCGCCGAGCCGCGCCCAGTGCCCGGGCGCGACCGGCACGCGCGCCTCCGCGAGCGCGGCCACGCCCGGGGATCCGGCCGGCGCCGACATCGTGACCCGCACGGGCCAGGCACGCGCGCCGCGCGGGATGATGCCGGCGTCGAGGCCGCGCACGTACGGCGTCACGAACTCGGACAGCGCGTCCGCGCCCAGGCCCGCGCGGTGCGCGCCCGCGCCCGGGGCGATCGCGAACTGGGGGCCGCTCACCACGACGCCGCTCTTGACGTCGACCACGCCCTTGATCGCCTCGATCAGGTGGGCAATCTGCTCGGCGCGCTGCTGGTCGAGCACGCGATCCTCGCCCAGCACGCGGATCTCGATCGGCTGCGGGTTCGAGGTCAGGTCGCCGACCACGTCCTCGATCAGCTGGCCGAACTCGACCTCGAGCGCAGGCTGCTTCGCGGCGATCTGCTCGCGCAGGCCGTCAGCAACCTCCTCGGCAGAGCGGCTGCGTTTCTTCGCGAGCCGGAGCACGTAGTCGCCGTTGTTCGGCTCGGTGATGAAGAACCCGAGCTGGTTGCCGGTGCGCCGCGACCACGCGACGATCTCGGGGACCGCCGAGATGTCCTGCTCGATCAGGCGCAGCATGCGATCGGTCTCGCTCGCCGAGGCCCCCGGCGGCGCGACGTAATCGAGGATCAGCGAGCCTTCGTCCATTTCCGGCAGGAACCCGGAGCCGAGCGTGCTCGACAGCGGCCAGAGTACGGCCACGAGCAGGAGCGGCACGACGAACGCGAGCCAGCGCCGGTTGCGCGCGACGCCGAGCATGCGCTCGTGCAGGCGGTGGAAGCGGCCGGGCTTCTCCTCGTGCGTCTTCTTCGGCAGCGGGATCCACGGCACGTACACGAGGCAGATCGCGAGCGAGGCGGCGAGCATGAACGCGATCGCGAGCGCCAGCACGCGGAAGAATGCGCCCGTGAGCCCGCCGAGCGCCATGAACGGAATGAAGATCGCGAGCGTGCACAGGCTCGATCCGATCAGCGTGGGCGCGATCTCGATCATCGCCGGGCGCGCGGCGATGCCTTCGGATGCGCGGTGCGCGAGGTGCTCGATCACCACGATCGCGTCATCGAGCACGAGCCCCACTGCGGCCGCGATCCCGCCGAGCGTCATCAGGTTGAGCGTCTGCCCGGTCGCGACGAGTCCGCCGAGCGTGAGCGCGATCGCCCCCGGCAGGACGAGCGCGGCGGAGAGGCCGAGGCGAATGCTGCGCAGGAACAGCAGCACGATCACGATCGCGAAGAATGCGCCGATCAGGAGCGCGTCACGCACACCGCCGATCGAAGCGGTGACGAGGTCCGCCTGGTCGTACCAGGTCTCGAGGTGGATGTCGGCGGGCAGCGCTTCCTTGTGCGTGTCGAACCAGCCGTGCGCGGCGCGCGAGAGCTCGACCGTGCTGCCGGTCGGCTTGCGCATGAAATTGACGAGGACAGCGTCCTGCCCGTGCGCGCGGTAGCGCGTGAACTCGGGCGCAGGCTCGAGCGTGACCTTGCCGAGCTGCCCGAGCGTCGCCACGCCGCCGCCCTCGAGCGGGACCGGCAGCGCGGAGAGCGCGGGCACGTCGAGCGCGCGCGCGTCCGCGAGGCCGAGGTAGAGCTGACCGTTGGTCTCGACCAGGCCGACCGAGGCGAGCGCGGCGGAATTGCGGATCGCGTCGGCCACGCGGGTGGCATCGAGTCCGCGCGCCTCGAGCGCGTACGGGTCGAGCGCGACGCGGGCCTCGAGGCGCTCGCCGCCCTGCACGTTGACCTCGGCGACGCCGGGCAGGCGTGCGAGTTCGGGCTGGAGGCGGACGAGCGCGAGGTCGCGCAGCTCGGCGGGGCTCCGCGTCTTCGACGTGAGCGACATGCCGAGCACGGGCATGATCGCCGGGCTCATCAGGCGCGCCTGGATCTCGGTGCCGGCGGGCAGCCGGCCGCGCGCGGCCTCGACCTGCGCCTGCACCTGTTGGAGCACGGGCGCCATCGGGACGCGCCACGCGCAGTCGAGCAGGATCTCGGTCGAGCCGCGCGAGGTCTTCGAGCGGATCTCGCGCACCTCGGGGACGCGCCGCAGTTCCTCCTCGAGGGGGCGCGTGACCGCGCGCACCATGTCGTCGGCCGGGCGCTCCCCGCTGTCGGCGATCACCGTGATGCGCGGGAACGCGATCTCGGGGAGGATCGCCGCGGGGAGGCGTACGCCGAGCGCCGTGCCGAGCAGCGCCAGCGCCGCGAACAGCGCGAGCAGCCCCCGCTGCTGGCGATGGCACAACTCGAAGAAATGCCTCATTTCGCGACTTGAACCCGGGTGTGGTCGGTCAGGCCGTGCTGGCCCTCGGTCACGACCCGCGTGCCCGCCGCGAGGCGGGGCGACAGGACCTCGCGCCAGCCGTCCTGCGCGATGCCGACCGTGAGCGTGGTCCACGCGGCGCGGCCGCTCGAATCGATCACCGCGATGCGCGGCTCGCCGGTGAGGTCATCCTCGATCAGGGCGGCCTCCGGCACGGCGGACGACATCCGGGGGAACCCGACCTCGATGCGCGCCGAGCCGAAGCGGTCGATCGCGGGGGCGGGCTGGCTCGCGAGCGGCACGAGCCACACCAGCGTCGACTGGTCGGTGGAGTCCGCCTGCGGCAGCACCGTGCGCACGGTCGCCGCACGCGGTGGCGCGGGCGCGACCGTGATCTCGGCCGCCTGTCCGGGGCGTACCCGCGCGGCCTGACCGGGCGGCACGTGCACCTCGAACACGAGGCCGCTCGCGGGGACGAGCGCGAGCACCTCTCCGCCCTCGTCGACCTGCGTGCCGGGCTCGGCCGCGCGGCGCAGGACGATGCCCGCCTGCGGCGCGACGAGCGGAATGCGTACGAGCTCGCGGCGCGCGAGCTCGAGCGCGCGCTGCGCCTCCGCGCGCGCGGCCCCGGGGGCGCTCTCGCGCAGGAGCATCTGCGCGCCCTCGAGCGCGGCCCGGGAATCCCGCGTCAGCAGCCGGCCGACGACCTGGCCCGCGCTCACGCGCTCCCCGGCGCGCGGCCCGAGCGACTCGACGAAGCCCGCCGCGGGCGCGCGCACGGACAGCTCGATTGCGCTCTTCCAGCGTCCGGGCGCGTCGACCGCGTCGCGAAAGGTGCGCTCGCTCACGACCGCGGCGTGCACGCTGACGACGGGGTCGACCGGGGCTTCGCCTTCGCCCGCCGACTTCGCGCACCCGGCCGCGAGCAACGATGCCGCCGCCAGGGCGGACGTGAACCAGCGCAGCTCCGGGATTCGATTCACAACACCTCCGCCTCGGAATGAGCCCTGCGCGCCTCGAAGCGCGCATCGGCGAGCCGGGTGCGCGCGTCGTCCAACTGGCGCCGCGCATCCAAAAGATCGAGCAGCCCCACCGCGCCGCCCGCGTACAGGCTGCGCAGGCGGAGCACGTTTTCCTCGGCGCGCACGGCGGATGCCTGCGCGAGCTCGAGTTGCGCCGTCGCGGTGCGCCCGCGCTCCAGCAGGTCGAGCGCATTGCGGCGGTGCGCGGCGATGAGCGCCTCGCGCCGCAACCGCGCCGCTTCGAGCGACGCCGCGCGCGCGAGCGCCGTCGCGCCCAGCGCCGGGTCAGACAGCGGCCGCCTGAACTGAAACGCGACCGACGCGCCGAGATCGTGCCGCAGGCGATCGCCGAACGATGCCCCCGGGTGCGTCGCGGCAAAGTCCCGCGGGACGGCGCGGGTCAGATCCGCCCCCCACAGCCCGGCGTCCGCGACGAGCCCGATCTCGAGCGCCTTGCGCTTCCGCGCATCCTCGATCGCGATGCGCCGCAACGCCTCCTCGGTGGCCGCGCGCCGCACGTCGGGCAGGGTCTCCGCGCGCGCCACGAGGGCGACCGAATCCGCGGGCGCGACGGACCGCGTGCCTCCCACGTCGGGTGCCCGCACGGCGATCGCCGCGTTCCCGGGCCGGCCGATGAGGGCTGCCAGTTCGCGCGCGAGCGCGCCCCGCGCGCCCTCGGCGGCCAATTCGGCCGCCGCCGCCGCATCGTGCTCGAGCGCGACGCGCGCGGCATCGGCCCGGCCACGCCGACCGGAGCGCACGCCCGCGTCGACCAGGAGGTTGAGGTCGTCGAGCCACGCCTCGGCGTCGGCCTGGGCGGCGCGCACCTCGTCGATACGCACGAGGTCGAGCGCGACCTCGATCGCGCGCAGGCTGGCCTCGCGCGCGGCCTGCGCGGCATCGAGCCGCGAGCCCTGCGCCGTCAGCGCGGCGGCCTGGCGCGCGCGCCGCCGCGCGCCGCCATCGGCGAGCGGCCAGTCGAGCACGACCTTCGCGTGGTACTCCCCGAGGTTCGTGACCACGGGGTCATAGAAACCATTGGGCGCGACCAGCACGGCCCCGTCGAGCGCAAGGCTCGGCCGCCGATTCACGGCAGTCGCGCTCGAGTCATAGCGCGCCGCTCGCGCGTCCGCGCGCGCCGCGAGCACGTCCGGTGCGTTCTCGGCCGCGAGGGCCGCGCACTGCTCGACCGTCAGCGTGTCGAGAGGCACGCCGGCAAGCGGGGCGCCTGCGCCGAGGGGCGCAAGCAGGATCGCGAGGAGAAGGGCCGGGATCGTCACTCAGGGCAACGGCGCCGCGATGGGCTTGTACCGCATGCCCAGCGTCTTGAACACGAACGCGTACCAGTCGGCGGTCTCCTCGTTGCGCGACGACAGCGAGGAGCCGACATGGCCCGTGGTCGCACTGGTGCGCAGCAGGATCGGCTCACCCGAGGCGTTCGCAGCCTGCAGGCGTGCCGCCATCTTGCGCGAGTTCGAGGGTGCCACGCGCGGGTCGTTGGCGCCGGTCATGAACAGCGTGGCCGGGTACTTCGCGCCGTCGACGACGTGGTGATAGGGCGAGTAGGCGTAGAGCGCCTTGAATTGCGCCGCATTCCTGATCGTGCCGAACTCGGTGATGTTGAACACGCCGTTGGGCTCGAACTCCGAGCGCACCGCGTCGAGCAGGCCGACCTGGCAGACCACGCTCTTCATCAGGTCGGGGTGCTGCGTGATCATCGCGCCCATCAACAGTCCGCCGTTCGAGCCGCCGCGGATCGCGAGCTTCGAAACGCTCGTGTAGCCCTGGCTGACGAGATAGCGCGCGCAGGCCGCGAAGTCGTCGAACACATTCTGCTTCTTCGTCAGGTTGCCGGCGAGGTGCCAGGCGTCGCCGAACTCGCCGCCGCCACGGATGTTCGCGTCCGCGTAGATGCCGCCCTGCTCGATCCAGAGCTGGCGCGACGCGCTGAACGAAGGCGTGTCGCTCAGGCCGTATCCGCCGTAGCCGTAGAGCAGCGTGGGAGCGCTGCCATCGAGCTTCGTACCCTTGCGGTAGATCAGGTTGATCGGCACCCGCGTGCCGTCCTTCGAAGTGGCGAACACGCGCCGGACCTCGACGTCGGCGTACGTCGCGGGCGAGGTCTGGATGAGCGCGGTGGGCGCGAGGCTGCGCGACGCGGGATCGTAGCGCGACCAGCGTGCGGGCGTGGTGTAGCTCTCGGTACGGATCAGCGCGGTGTTGCCGGCGGCGTGCACCATGCCGCCGACCGACGAGATCGGCGGCAGCGGCAGCGTGCCGGTCGGCCGGCCGAGCGCGGTGAACAACCGGATCGCCGACGGCCCGCCCACCATGTCCTCGACGTAGAGGCGGTCGCCCGCCGGCAGGAAACTCTCGATCGCGGTGCGTCCCGCGGGCACGACGACGCGGGCCTTCGCGAGCGTCCCACCGGGCAGCGCGAGCCGAAGCAGCTTGCCGTTCGGCGCACCCGCGCGCGAGAGCAGGTAGAGCGCGCCGTCGCCGAACGCCGCCTTGACGCAGCGGTCGCTGAAGCGCGAGACCTGCCCGAACGCCCCGCCCCCCTCGGAGAGCCAGAACGCGTGCTCGCCGCCGTCGCCGTTCGACACGTCGCACACCGTGAAGCGCCCGTCGTCCGAGGTTTCGAGGTCGATCTCGGCGATGCGCGGGAACTCCTTGCCCACCACGTACGCATCGGCGCTCGCCGGGTCGCCCAGCTTGTGGAAGTAGACCTGCTGGTAGAAGTCCACGTCGCCGTCGGCACGCTCCCCTGCCGCGGGGTAGCGCGTGCGCCAGAAGCCGGTGCCGTCCGCGTTCCACGCGACCGAGCCGCCGGCGGTCCCGCCGTTGACGTGCGGCAGTTCGTCGGGCAGCCGCGCGCCGGTCGCGACGTCATACACGTACACCGTGCCGTCCTCGGTGCCGCCCTTCGAGAGCGAGACCGCGACCTTCGAGCCGTCGAGCGAGGGCGAGAAGAAGTCGATCGTCGTCTCCCCGGTCGAATCGATCCGGTTCGGGTCGACGACCACGCGTTCCCCGGTGGTGTCGTCGACCGACGCCAGCGTGACCAGGAGCGGCTGCTGGAGCGGCGGCTGGTCCTTGATCGCGAACGTGGTGGCACCGCGGACCACGAGGCTGACGTAGCGCGGCGTCCGGCTGAGCGTGAGCTCGTCGACCCGCGCGAGGATGTCCTTGCGCTCGGGGACCCCGTCGAGGAAGTCGCGGGCGACCGCGTTCTCGGCATCGCTCCAGGACCTGACCTTCGGATCGGACGAGTCCTCGAGCCAGCGGTAGTCGTCCGGCACGGCCTGACCGTGATAGGTGTCCACGACCGGGTGCTTCGGAGTCTCGGGCAGCGCGGGCGCGGAAGCCGCCGGGGCGGCGAACGCCCCCGCGAGGGCGACGGCGAGCAGGCGGAGGGATCGGTCTCGGGTCATGGCATCCTCGGACGGGCGTGGTGACGAGGGAACCTCTCCACCCTACAGGCACGGGCCGTTTGGTGGTAGGGGGCGCCTCCGGGGTGGACGCGGAGCGGGAATGGGGTACCATCCTCCGCGCTGTAGTGCGCGCAGGTTCACGAAGCGCGCAGGTCCCCACGATCCAGGGAGGTTCCGATGAAGAGTTCCGTGCAGGCCGGGGTGGTTCTGGGCTTGTTGGTTCTCGTTTGGACGCTGATCCACGGTTACACCGGGTGGTACAAGGACCCGGGCATGTCGTGGACGTTCTGGATGGTGGTCCCGTTCGAGATCATCCTGCTGGTGTGGATGCTCAAGAACACCAAGAAGCAGGGATTCGGTTACGGGCAGCAGGTCATGGCCGGCCTGGTGATGTCGCTGGTGGCTGGGGTGATCATCTTCGCGGGGTCCTATGTGATCACGACGGCCCTGTTCCCGACGTACTACGCCGACCTCCAGGCCATGACCGGACGCGTGCTCGCGGCGAGGGGCATGTCCCCCGAAGGCGTACAGGCCGCTCTGGCCAAGCAGGCGCCCATGATGACGCCGCTCATGTCCTCGTGCACGGGAGGCTTGATGACGGTGCTGACGGGGCTCTTAGTATCGCTGATCGCGGCGGTTCTGATCCGCCACAAGCCCGCCCGGGCCGCGGCCTGATCCGCTAGACGGGTTTGAGGGGGCGCCGGGCAGAGGCCCCCTCACCCTTCCCTTCACTGACGATAGCGGTGCTTGAGCGCGCCCCACGTTGCCGGCGTGGCGGGCGTGGCGAGCGTCTCGAAGATGCCGAGTCGGTAGTTGTAGGTGTCCCCGACCCACACCCGCGTGTTCTACAATCCGTGGTGCGTGCTCCCGGTGTCGAACACGCGGGTGTGGGTCGGGGACACCGGGAGCACGCACCACGGATTGTAGAACTGGCCGGCCCCCCCGCCGAAGCTCCCCCACTCGGTGACGAACGTCCCGTCGTGGTGGAACTTCTGAACCCGGTTGTTGAGCTGGTCCGTGGCGTAGATCTCCCCGGCCGCGTCCAGCCCCAAACCCACCACGTAGTTGAATTGCCCCGGGCCCGTGCCCGGCGTGCCCCAGCTTCCGACATACGCGCCCGCGGCGGTCAGGTGCTGGATACGGTGATTGCGCTCGTCCGCGACGAACACGTCACCGGCGGGGTCGACGATGATCCCGAACGGGTAGCTGAATTGTCCCGGGCCGCTCCCAGTCGCCGGCCCGCCGACCCGCCCGAGGAACGTCCCGGCCAGATTGAACATGGTCACACAGTGTCCAAGGAGTTCGGTCACGTACAGGGTCTGGCCATCGGGCGAGAACGCGAGGTTGCTCGGGTAATTGAGCGGTGCCGGGCTGGGGCCCGGAATCGAGATCGCTCCGAGGCTGATGAAGCTCGCACTGAACCTCTGGATGCGCGCATTCGATTGCTCAGCGACGTAGATGTTCCCCGCCCCGTCGAATGCAATCCCCGAGGGCAGCCCGAGCCTGCCGAGGGCCGTACCGGCGGTCCCGAACTGCGCCGAGTATGTCCCATCGAGGTTGTAGATCATGATCCGGTTGCGATAGGCGTCGGCGACGTAGACACGCCCGTCCGGCCCGAGCGCCATCTGGCTGACCTGGTTGAACGAAGGGAACGGTGCGGCATAGATGTTCGTGATGAAGGTCGGCGGCGGCTCGGCGGCGACCCTGCCGGCGAATCCGACCGCGGAGGCGACGAGCAGGAGGAGCAGGATCAGACTTCGGCGCATGGCGGGGATCTCCAGGGACGTGAGACGCCGGGATTTTCCGGGGGCTGAAAGTCTACCGTCCCGCAGGAAGGGGCGCCACGGAAATCTCGCAATGGCCCCGGCCTTGTGGCTCGGGTAGCCCGGCCCTAGACTGCCGGTCCGATCCGTCGCGCCAACCCGCTCCTGGAGGATTCCTGGGCCCTTCCCCATCCCAAGTTTCGCGGCCCTTTGAGGTGCTTCGCAACGCCGGCCTCGCCCCGGGCGCCCGCGTCCTGGTGCTCGCGCCCGATGCCCCACGGGTGGCCGGCGATCTGCGCACAGCCGGCTTCGCCCCGGTCGTCGCCGACCCCGAGCGCGCGCTGGTGGACGAGCCCGGATCGCTCGCCGGGGCGCTGATCGTGGGCGCGCTCGAGCGTACGGAGTGGGACCGCTGGCTGCTCCAGCAGGTACGCCGCGCGCTCAAGCCCGGTGCGCCGCTCGTCCTCGTTGCGCCGAACCTGTGGAGCCTCGCCTCGCCGGCGGACACGATCGAGCTCGCGGGCCGCGTCGCACGCGAACTCGCGGCGCGCGCCGGCCGCGTGCTCGCGCCCGCGCGCCTCGAGGCGCGGCCGTTCCGCGGGCGCCGCTACCGCGCGTCGGGGCTCCAGACGATGCTCGATCGCCTCGGCTACGCCGTCGAGCGCGTCGAGGGCTCGCGCTACGGCGCCGCCTGGCTCGTGGTCGCGCGCGCTGCCGAACGCGCCGCGCTCGGC
>JBKJJJ010000082.1:0-15356 GCA_046598045.1 Candidatus Eiseniibacteriota bacterium | reverse complement strand
ATTCGAGCCGGGCCCGACCGCCCCGCTCGGCCGTGCCGCGCGCGTCCATGGCAGCGCCGAATCGGCACGCGCCCTGTGGCAGGATGTGACCACCGCGCAGCGCGCCGACGTGGTCGTGCTCGACGACGTGCTGACCGGCGACCACGCCCCCGCCGTGCTCTCTCCGGCCGGATCGCGGCGCCTGCTGCTGGTGCGCACCGACTGGTGCGACACGTTCGCGCTGCTCGAGCACCTCATGGCGTCGCGCGAAGGGCGGGGCGTGCTCGCCGGGCGGCTGCTCGCGGTCCTGCAGCAGCGCCGCGTCTCCGGCGGGCCGCACCTGTTCGAGGTCTTCGTGCCGAACGATGCGTTGCGCCAGGCGCTGGCCACCGGCGCCGAACGCACGCGCCTGGTCGAGCTCGCCGTGCGCTCGGGATTCCGCACGCTCACGGACCGCGCGCGTGCCCGCGTGGCCGACGGGAGCCTGGGCGAGCTGGAAGCCGCCCGGGCGCTCACCTAGGGGCCGTGCCATGGCCTTCGACCTGACCGGGCTCCTGACGTTCGCGAAGCAGTCCGGCGCGTCCGACGTGCACGTCTCCGCGGGGGTCGCGCCGCTGCTGCGCATCCGCGGGAAAATGACCCCGGTCGAGGTGCCCGCGCTGTCGTCCGACGAGGCGCGCGGCGTCCTGTTCGACATCCTGAGCGACACCCAGAAAAAGGTCTTCGAGGAGCGGCGCGACCTCGATTTCGCATTCGAGATCCCGGGTGTGTCGCGCTTCCGGGCGAACCTGTTCATTCAGCACCGCGGGCCGGGCGCGGTGTTTCGCCTGATCCCGAACAAGATCCTCTCGCTCGCCGATCTCGGCATGCCGAACGTGCTCAAGGACCTCGCGAACAAGGAGAAGGGGCTCGTGGTGGTGACCGGCCCGACCGGCTCCGGCAAGTCGACCACGCTCGCCGCGATGGTGGATTACATCAACGAGTCGCGGCAGGGCCACATTCTCACGATCGAAGACCCGATCGAATTCGTGCACGCGTCGAAGAATTGCCTGGTCAACCAGCGCGAGGTCGGTCCGCACACCGACTCGTTCATCAACGCGCTGCGGGGCGCGCTGCGCGAGGATCCCGACGTGATTTTGGTCGGCGAGCTGCGCGACCTCGAGACCACCGCGCTCGCGATTTCCGCCGCGGAGACGGGGCACCTCGTGCTCGCGACCCTGCATACCAACTCGGCGGCGAAGACCGTCGACCGCATGATCGACATCTTCCCGGCGAATCAGCAGGCACAGGTGCGCACCATGCTTTCGGAGTCGCTCGAGGGCGTGGTCGCGCAGTCGCTGTTGCCCTCGAAGGACGGCAAGGGCCGGGTGGCCGCGATCGAGGTGCTGGTCGGCGTCCCGGCGCTGCGCAACATGATCCGCGAGGACAAGACCGCGCAGATCCTGTCGATCATCCAGACCGGGGCGCAGCACGGCATGCAGAGCCTCGATCAGTCGCTGCGCGACCTCGTGATGCAGGGCCGCCTGGCGCGCGAGGAGGCGATGCGCAAGTCCTCGAACCCGAAGCTGTTCGAGGGCGCGCAGGGTGGCCTGGTTTCGCCCCCGGGAATGGGAGTCGGCGTCGGCGCCGGGTCCGCGACGGGCCACGGCGGGGGACCCGCGCCGCCCCGTCCCGGAAGCGCACCCAGCATGGAGCCGGCGAAGAAGCCCGGCCTGTTCGGGCGCTGACGTGCAGCTCGACGAGTTGCTCGGGCAGCTCAAGGAGCGCGGCGGGTCGGATCTCTACCTGACCGCCGATTCGCCGCCGCTGTTTCGCGTCGACGGTGCGACCGTGCCCGCCTCCGCGCAAGCGCTCGGTGGCGACGAGGTCGAGGCGATCATCCGCGCTGCGCTCACCCCCGCGGACACCGCCGAGTTCGATCGCGCGCACGAGTTCAACTCCGCGCGACTGGTCGCCGGCGTCGGGCGCTTCCGGCTGAACGTGTTCCGCCAGCGTGGGCAGGTCGGGCTCGTCGCGCGCCTGATCCGCATCGACTTCCCGTCGGCCGACGACCTCGGCCTGCCACCGGCGCTCAAGCAGCTGATCCTCGAGAAGCGCGGGCTGATCCTGGTCACCGGGGCGACCGGCTCGGGCAAGTCGACGACCCTGGCCGCGCTGCTCGACCACCGCAATACGCTCACCCGCGGGCACATCCTGACGATCGAGGACCCGATCGAGTTCGTGCACCCGCACAAGCGCTGCGTGATCACGCAGCGCGAGGTCGGCGTCGACACGGACTCGTTCGCGGCCGCGCTCAAGAGCGCGCTGAGGCAGGCGCCCGATGTGATCCTGATCGGCGAGATGCGCGACCTCGAGACCGTCTCGGCCGCGATCCACTTTGCGGAGACCGGGCACCTCGTGCTCGGCACGCTGCACGCGAACAACGCGAACCAGGCCGTCGAGCGCGTCATGAACTTCTTCCCGCACGAGACGCATGCCCAGTTGTATGGGCAGCTCGCGCTCAACCTGCGGGGCATCGTGTCGCAGCGCCTGGTGCCGCTCGCGAGCGGCGCGGGGCGCGCCGCCGCGATCGAGATCATGCTCAACACCCCGCGGATCGCGGACCTGATCGCGAAGGGCGAGATCGCCGAGCTCAAGGGCGCGATCGAGCACAACGTGCTCGACGGCTCGCAGTCGTTCGACCAGGCGCTGTACCTGCTGTATCGCACGGGCAAGATCACGCTCGAGGAGGCGCTGCAGCAGGCGGACAGCGCGAACAACCTGCGCATCAAGATCAAGATGGAGGATGCGGGTGCCGCCGGCGTGGCCGCGCAGGATGCCGAGGGTGCCGCGATCCCGGGCCCGAACGCCGCGCCTCCCACGTTCACGCTCAAACCGAAGGAAGAGGGCTGGGCCGCCTGAGGGTTGGGAGGCTGGGTTACACGGCTCTCGAGGGCGCCGCGCGCAGCGCGGTGACCCGGCGCGGTGGGATCCGATCAGCGTCGGCAACGTGCCCGCGCTTGGTCGTGTCGGTTCCACCGTCACCACGCCGGCCCAGGGGCCGGCAGAAGGAGGGGCTCATGAAGGGATTCACGATGGCCGCGTCGATCCTGGGGTTGGGGATCTTCGCCGCGGGGCCGGCCCACGCGCAGTTCGGATCGGCCACGACGTCCGCCAATGCCAGCGCAACGGTGATCAGCGCGATCACTCTCGTCAAGACCAGCGACCTCAACTACGCCGCGGCCGTTCCCGGGGGCACGCCGGGCACGATCGTCATGACTCCGGCCGGAGTACGCAGCGCGACCGGGGGAACGACGCTCGGGTCCGGTCTCGGGGCCTCGGCGGCATCCTTCACTGTCCTGGGCCAGCCAAGCGCCACCTACAGCATCACGCTGCCGTCCTCTTCGACGCTGACCTTCGCGGTGAGCAACACGATGACGGTCGACACGTTCACCAGCAGCCCGAGCGGGACGGGTACGCTCAGCGCGGGCGGATCCCAGACACTCAATGTCGGTGGGACGCTCAACGTCGGCGCAAGCCAGGCGACCGGGCTCTACGCCGGTTCCTTCAACGTCACGGTTGCATACAACTAGACGAACGTGCTTCGCCTTGGGTGCATCGCATTGTTGCTCGGGATCGGGGTCGCCGGGGGCGCCGACGCGGCCATCGTGCGTGTCGTGCGCCCGGACTCGACGGCGAACCTGCTGGCGATCCGGATGGACGGGGCCGAGTTCGATGTGCCTTTGCTGACCTACCCCACCCCCCGGGGCCCCCTCCTGCCTCTGGGAGCGCTCGCCGCCGCGCTCGAGCTCGGGATCACCGTCGACCCTGCGTCCGGGCGCGCCCGTGGGTTCCTCCTCACGCAGAAGCGGAGCTTCGACCTCGATGCGGCACGCGGTCGCATCGAGATCGGCGGTCGTCCGGAGGTCCTGCCGACCGACGGCGTCGAGCTGCAGCCGGATGACCTCTACGTTCGAATGGACCTGCTGGAGCGCTGGCTCCCCCTCGATCTCCGGGTCGACCTCCCGAATGCGGCCCTCCTCGTCTTCCCGCGCGAACCGCTTCCCATGATGCAGCGCGCCGAGCGACGGGCCCGCGTGGCCGCATCGATGCTGCAGGCCGGGGAGGAGAGGCCGTTCGACGGACCCGCCGCGCGCACGCCCTACGGAACGTGGGTGTGGGACGCCATGGACCTCGCGGCCTCGATCGTTCGGCGGCCGGCCGGCATGGGGGAGAGCGATTGGCACTACGCATTCGATGCCGGCGGAGACGCGCTTGGGCTGGGCGGGCGCGTCTGGTTGTCCGGAGAGCGGGCGCAACCCCTGTCGTCGGTGCGGGCGTTCGGGGGCAGGGAGGATCCCGAGCCCGTATTGCTCGGCCCGCTGCGAGCACGCTCGTTCGGCATCGGGGACGTCGCGCTCCCCGAACTGGACCTGATCAGTCCGGCGGTCAGCGCACCGGGCGTGATCGTGAGCAGCTTCGCGCTCACCGAGCCCTCGGAGTTCGAACGGCGCACGCTGCGGGGGGTCCTTCCGCCGGGCTGGGATGCCGAGTTGTATCGCAATGGCGCCCTCGTCGGATACCAGGAGTCGGACGCACGCGGGGTCTACGATTTCCGCGACGTTCCGATCGCTTACGGAAGGAACAGCCTGCGCGTCGTGCTCCACGGCCCACAGGGCGAGGAGCATTCCGCGACGCAGGAGCTGGAACTCGGGCGCTCGCTCGCGCCGCCGGGGACCCGGTCGTATCGCGCGGCGATCGTGCGCGATCCACGGGATGGCTCCACCCGGGCACTCGCGGAGTTCAACGGCAGCACAGGTCCCGCCACGTCCGCGCTGATTCGCCTGTCGACGCTCGGCCTCGAGGGGCATCGCCAGCTCTACCTTGGGGTGGGGGCCCGGCATGCCTGGTCGCGCGTGTTCACCAAGTTCGATGCCGTCACCGATTCGGCCGGAGGCGCGGCGGTCCAGCTGGGTGCGGGAACCCGCCTCGGCGCCGTCGCCCTCTGGCTCGAACACGCGCGCATGGAGCGCTTTCGCAGCGAACTCGTGCCGGGCGATCTCGGTTTCCTGCGCCAGCGCAGCATGCTCCGGACGGATGGCACCTTGCGCCTCGGTGCGCGCACGCGCGTACCGCTTGCGTTCGAGGCGCGCTATGAAACGCGGGAGGGGCCGGGGGAGACCATCGCCTTCGCGCAGGAAACCAGCGCCGGCGCGCGCGGGTGGTCCTTCTTCCATCGATGGGACTTCCGGCGGACTCGGGCCCGGGGAACGAGCGCCGAGGCAGAAACGCGGGGTCGCTTCCTGGTTGCGCGTTCCGTCCGGGGGCTGCGCCTTCGCGCCGAATTCGAGTACCAGCCCCAGGGTGACGCCTGGCAGGTGTCCGCGGAGACTCGTGGGCCGCGGGGGACGACGGCGGTTTTCTCGTTCGAGCGACCGGTCACGACGAGAACGGCCACGCTTCGCATGCGGCTCTCTCCGGGCACCGGGCGCGTCGCGTGGAGCCTCGAGTCCGCGCGGACGGGCAACCGGGGCATGGAGGTATCGCTCGGGCTTCGAGTCGGACTCCAGCGCGAGCCGCGCGCGGGGACCTGGTCCATGGACGCGGCGGATGCAGGCGGAAGCGGTGCCGCCTCGGTCCTGGTGTTTCTCGACCAAGACGGGGATGGAAAACGCGGACCTGCCGAGCCCGTGATCCCGGGCGCCGAGGTGCGGTCTCCGGGAGGCCGGCCCGCGCGCGCCGACTCCAACGGAGTCGCCGTCGTGCGGGGGTTGGAGGCCAATCGGTCCGTGCCGTTGCGGCTCACGACCGCGTCGCTCGACGATCCGCTCTGGGAGCCACCTGCGCCCGAGATCGCGATCCTTCCCCGGGCCGGCCGCACCGCGAGCGTCGAGCTGCCCGTCACGGTCTCGAGTGAGATCATGGGCAAGGTCACCCGGTGGACGCCGGCCGGCCCCGAGCCTGTGGCCGCCACCGTCGAGTTGGTCCAGGCTTCGACCGGTCGGATCGTTCAGCGCGCGCATGCGGCACTCGACGGCTCCTACGAGCTTGCGGGAGTGTCACCAGGAGCGTACCTTCTGTTCGCGCTCGTGGAGGAGGGATGCGCGCAATCGGCTCGAGGAGCCGCACGCGCGTTGACGTTGGCGACCGGTGGCCAGTTCATGGAGGGCGTGGACCTCGTGACTCTCGACGGGGCCTCCGTCCGGGCTTCCGTGTCCGATGGCGGTCCCTAGCCCGCACCCGAGGTGCCCGTGGTCCGGATCATGCTCCTGTGGGCGCTGGCGCTCTCCGGGCAGGGTCTCGCTTCCGGCGGCGAAGTCTTGCTCCCGCCCGTCGATCGCCTTGCCGCAGGCGACTCCCTTCGCGCCCTGATCCTGCCGATCGCAATCGTCAAGCTCACGAATCTCAATTTCGGTCAGGTCGCAGCCGGAGCGAGTTCCGGGACGGTCGTGGTCGCGCCCGCGGGGGCGCGGACCGCCGGCGGCGGAGCCTCCCTTGGCTCGGGCGCGCTCGTGTCTGCGGCGACGTTCACGGTTTCCGGCGACCCCCTCGCGACGTTCAGCGTGTCGCTCTCCCCGTCGGCCACGCTCGCCGCCGGGTCGCACGTCATGACCGTCGACACCTTCGCGAGTTCGCCTTCCGGCTCGGGTCAACTCGGGATCCTCGGCACCAAGGCGCTCTCGATCGGGGCCACACTTCACGTCGGCGCGTTGCAGAGCACGGGTCTGTACGCGGGCTCGTTCAACGTCACGGTCGCGTACAACTAGGGAGAGGTCATGGACATCCGATCCGCAATCCTGGCCGCGGGCATGCTCGTCCTGCCCGGGGCGTCTTTTTCTGGCATGCCTTCTCCGGGGACATGGCAAGGCGGTGTCGTCTCGGGAGTCGGCGGCGGGCTTCGGGTCACGCCCACACGGCTCGTGATCGAGGGGGCGCAGCGCAGCGCGGAACTCAGGCTCGCGAATACCGGCAGCGCGCGGGCGATCTACCGGATCGAGTTCGTGCAGATGCGCATGCGGCCCGACGGCGGTCTCGACGAAGTGCCGCGCGGCGATTCCTGCCAGGACTGCGCCGACGGGCTCGTGCGCTATTCCCCGCATCAACTCGAGCTCGACCCGGGCGAGGCGCGAACGGTCCGCCTGCGCGTCGACCGGCCGGCCGGCCTCGCCCCGGGCGAATACCGATCCCACCTCGTGGCGCGCATCATTCCATCCGCGGACTCGGCGCGAGCGAATTCCGGTGAGTCGAGCCGGGGGGTGTCCGTCGAATTGCGACCGGTCTACGGCATTGCGATCCCAATCATCGTGCGGCAGGGCGCGACGTTTGCCCGGGCGTCGATCACGGGGCTCACGCTCGTCCCCGGGGACGAGGGCGGGCGTGCGGTTCGATTCGAGTTGGAGCGCGAGGGCAATCGCTCGATCCACGGGGACGTCACCGTGACCTGTGCCGGGCCGGGGGGTTCGGCCGGAGCGATCGGAAGCCTGCGGGGGATCGCGGTCTACGTCCCGAACGCGCGGCGGACGTTACTGATCCCGATCACGAGCGAGCCTGGCCGGCCCTGCCCGGGCCACCTTCGTGTCGAATTCCACGAAGTGGGGCTGCGAGGGGTCACGGCCAGCTCCGAACTTCCCTGATGCGGGTGGGCCGACAGGGCGACGCGGCCCAAACTGCGCGCGTCGCCCCATCGGGCCCTGGACTACTCGACCACCACGATCCGCGAGATGATCGCCTCCCGGTCCGCGAGCGCGAGGCGCGCAAAGTACACTCCGGGGGCGGCACGCACCCCCCCCCGGGTGGTCCCATCCCAGAATGCCTCATGGCGCCCCGCCTCAAGCGGGCCTGACTGCAGCGTCCGCAGGTACCTCCCCTTCACGTCGTACAGATCGAGCGTCACCGGGCCCCGGTGCGGCAGCGAATAACGCACCGCGCAACCGGCGAAGGCCGGGTTCGGCATGGCGCTGAGCGACAGCCGCGAGGCCTCGGGTCCGGGGTCGACACCCACGTAGCCCGTGTACTGCACGAGGAAATTGAAGCGCCCGCCGCGCGTGTTGTCCTTCGGACCGGCGCCGAGGGAGGAGGCGCTCCCTCGCAACCCGCAAAGCCAACGGCCCGCCTCGATCGGCGCGTGCCCCGGCGGCAGCAGCGCGTTCAGTTTCGCGAGCGACACCTTGACTGTGATCGTGCTGCTCGTGGTATCCACCAGGCCGGAGTCGGCCGCGCCGACGGTGCGATACGCCATGGCGTACGCACCGAGCGCCGAGACCAGCGGCGTCGAGTCCCGGTAGGCCGTGCCGTAGCGGAACGAGGTCACGCCCCCGGAGTCGCTCGCCATCACGAAGAACATGTCCCCGTGATCGGACACGCCGTACGGGAGTTGATTCCCGGCGTCCGGCGCATTCGCGGTGAACGCCATGCGCCACGTACCGGGCGGGGGAGCGGTGGTGAGGCCCGAGAGGGTCATCTTCGCGCCCACGTACGGCGCGTCGGGACCATTCAGATCGGCGAAGTACTTGATCGCGACCACGTCGAAGGGATTGTCCGTCGGGATCGGTTGAACCTGCGCGATTGCGTCGTGCAGCGGGTCCACGACCTCCGGCTCGGCGAAGCTGTAGAGCGGCGGGCCGCTCGCCACCAGGGGAAGCACCTTGCCGGTGCCGCCGTTTGCGCTGGCGAGCAGTCCCGGACCACTCAGCTGGCGCGTGACGTAGGTGTTGCCGTCGAAGTCGTTGTGATCGTCGGCGAACGCCACGACCACCGCACCCTGGGGGTCGAACGCGATCTGGAAGAGGTCGCCCAGGTTGCGATTCGCGCCGCCGCCCAGGCCGCCCTCGCTGATATTCGATCCATGAATGCGGTGCTCGGTGATGCGCTGCTGGCGAAACGTCGGCGTCGCCGACTTTGCGTCGAGGGACTGCGAGAAATAGACGTCCCACTCCGCCGCGCTGATGTTGTCGCTCGTGGTGCCGAACCACGCCACCGCGAGGCGACCGTCGCTGCCCGCCTCGAGCCACGGGAACACATTGGTGCGCGTCGACGCGGGGTTCTCCACCACGCCCGGAAGCGACCATGTCTCGCCGTGATCGGTCGAGTACGAATACAGAATGTGGCGCTCGTTCGACCACACCGTGTACACCGTGCCGTCATCGCCCACCTTGACCGGGTCGAACAGGTGGCCGTGACCCGTGCTGCTGTCGACCAGGCGCGTGGTCCAGGTCTGGCCGCCATCGCTCGAGCGACTGACGTAGAGCGCGTTGGAGTTCTGGTGCGATACGTAGATGGTGCCGTCGGCGTGATCCACGTCGATGTAGCCCGGGGTCGTGGACGCCGGATTGTTGGAATCGAGCACCGGGACCGCCGCGCCGTACGTCAGGCCGTGGTCGGTCGACTTCTGCACGAACAAGGCGGCCGAGGGAATCGGCGCACGGTAGTAGAGGTACACGTTGTTCGGGCCGTCGGCCTCGATCCACTGGCGATCGTCCGAGGGAATCAGGGCCACCGCGCCATTGTGTTGGAACGTCTCGCCCAGGTTGGTCGAGAGGTTCGAGGAGATCTCGGCCGCCGCCAGGCTCACCATGGTGAGGATGGGAACCGACCCGGGGGTCGTCGGGAAGCTCGTGGCGATGTCGATGTCGCCGCCCCCATCGGCGCCGCCGGCGGTTGGGTCCCCGGCGCCCTGCTGCTGGAACACATCGGGTTGGCCGAGGTAAAGCGGGTTGCGCATCTCCGGGTCGAACGTGGGGCTGCCGGGGTTCAGGTCGAAGCGCCAGAGGTCGACCCCTGCGGGCACGCCGCGGATGCCGCTGACGTAGCAGTTGCCGCGCACATCGATGCGAATGCTGGGCTCGAGCGTGCGCACGGTGCCGCGCGCGATGAGCGGGATCGTGTGGCTGAACGCCAAGTCTCCCGCAAGGTAGTTGATCAGCGGCCGCGGGGGAGAGGCCACGAGGGATGCGCTGCCCTGGTAGGTCTGGGCCGGCGGCACGCTGGCGGCCTGGATGTGGGCCCACCACACGCGCGCGCTCGTGACCACCGGGGGATCAATACCGACGTGCACCAGCTCGCTGGTCGCGGGCGGCGCCCCCGCCGACGCCGGAAGCGACGGCCCTTTGAGCGTGCCGACGTGCACGAAGAGGTCGTAATCGTAGGCGGGGACAGTCCAGGTGATGCGGATGTCGAGTTGCTTGCCCGTGTAGTCTCCGGGGGCGAGCGTGACCTGGAAGCTGTCGCAACTCACGCCGTTGACGCACGTGTTCTCCCCGGTGCCGGCGCCGGTGATGCTGCCGGTCCACGTGGCGGAGGGATTCGAGGGATTGAGCGTCGCGCTCCCGGGGGTCGAGGCCCGCGAAACTGCGGCCGAACTCGCCAGGGCGAGGAACAGGATCCAGGAGGCGACCGCGAACCGCGGCACACGGGGCGTCCGGGTTGCAGGACGAAAGGGCTGGGGGCTCTGGGCATGCATGGCAGGTTCCTCGGGCGTGCGCCGGCAGGTCGCGGGGATCCGCGACCTTATAAGGACAATCCTCGGGGAGGGTGCTTGAGCGGGACTTGAGCCCCGCCCGTTGAGGGTTTCCATATCGTGGCCTTCCAAGGGCTTGGAGGAATATCAAACCTCCAAGCCGGGGGCGGCCGCGCGGCGCGATCCCGGGACCGCGCGGAGATCCTCGGCCACATCGACTCGATTTTCCGCGCCTACATCGCGCGCGATCGGGACGCGATCCGGGGGACTCACACCGACGACTGGACCGGATTCAAGGGCCCGAGCGTGGCGATCGAGCGCAGGATCGAGGCCTACATAATGCCTCGGAGGTGATCCTTGGACCGATCCAACTACCCCGTTCGCGTGACCCGGCTCGTGGATCAGGGCAAGGAGGACAGCTACGCCCTCCTGACTCCGGAGGAGCGGGTTGCGATGGTATGGACGCTCACGATGCAGGCCTGGATGTTCAAGGAAGGGCGACTCGATGAACAGAGACTTCGTCGAGATGTTGCTCGCATTGTCCGAAACCGGGACTGAGTGTTTTCTGGTTGGGGCGCACGCCCTCGCCGATCCGGGGAGATTCGCTTTTCGGCCCCCGGAGGGGCATGGTAGGTTTTCTCCCCATGCGAAACCGTCCGCTCCTGCTCCTCATCAGCCTGCTCGTCCTGGTTGTGGGCCCCGCACGCGCCACCCCCGCCGGCCCGCGACTGACCCGTTTCCCGGACGGGGAGATCCACGCGGGCGACATGATCGAGCTCGAATGGTCGAAGCCCGCGCGCGAGATCCAGGAGCTCGAAATCGTGCTCGCGGTTGACGACGACCGCCGGTTCACGATTCGCGTCACGCCCGAGCTCGAGCGCTATCGCAACCGCTGGACCTGGAAGGTGCCCGAACTCAGCGCGGCGCACGCGCGCCTGTGCGTGCGTTACGGCGAGGGCGAGGAAGAAAAACTCTCGGCGCCCACGCCCGAATTTCGAATCGTCCCGTCGATCAAGGGCGCGCCGGTGGCTCCTCCCGTGCGCACTGCGTGGATCACGCATCCCGGCACCGAGCCCGACTGGTGGGACGAATCCGACGCCGCGCCCTCCGCCGGGCCGGCCCCTTCGCTGCGCGGAGAGGCCTCGCTCGACGCCGGTGTCGCGCCTTCGCAAGGCGGGATCGTGCCGCGCCGCCACGACGCCGCTGCGGACCCTCTCGCCATTGCCGCGGTCCTGCCGCGGGGCGAGGTCGCGTCGGCAACCCGGATCCCCTCGCACCGTTGTACCGCCGCACCGCTGTTCCCGCCGCTGAGAGAGTGATCGGCCGCTGAGCCGATCTCACTTTTCCTGCACGTCTCTCACACGCTCTTCATCCGGCCTCGGGGCCGGAGGGCGGGCGCATTGCTGTCGGTCGGCCCGTCCCCCCGGACGCTGATCGCGATCCCGCGCGGATCCGCGAAAGGATGGTTTCATGTATCGCGATGCACTCCAGTTCATGCCGGCCCTCTGGCTCTGTACATTGATCCTGGTCGCACCGACCGCCATCGCCGCCACGCTGACGGGCTCGGTGCATGGCGCCGGTGCGCCTGCCGTCGGCGCCTCGGTTCGCATCCTCGACCTCGACCGCGAGACACGATCCGGCAGCGGCGGCCAGTTCTCGTTCTCCAGCGTCCCCAAGGGTACGTACCACGTCGTGGCCGGCCTGATCGGTCACGCCTCGCAGACCAATCGCGTCGAGGTCGTGGGCGAGACCGCTCACACCGAGTTCGAGCTCGTGGAATCGGCCATCCCGATGGACCAGATCGTGGTCTCGGCCTCGCCGACTCCCCGCCAGGCGGACGATCTCTACCAGTCGGCCGAATCGAAGTCGCGCGTCGCATTCCTGTCCAGCCCGGGATCCAGCTTCGCCGAGAAGCTCTCCGATCTCCCCGGCGTGAACGTGCGCGGCCTCGGGTCGGCGCCATCGCGGCCCGTGCTGCGCGGTCTCTCGGACAACCGCGTGCTCGTGCTCGAGAACGGCCTGCGCATGGGCGATCTCGCGACCTATGACCCGGCGCACGCGACGCCGATCGCAGCCGTGGGCATCCGCCAGGTCGACGTCGTGCGCGGCCCGGCCAGCATCCTGTTCGGGCCGAGCACGATCGGCGGCGTGGTCAACCTGATCACGGACCTGGTTCCCGGCGTGTCCGAGCGCGCGCTCTCCGGGATCGCCACGATCGAGGGCAACGCGGGTAACGACGGCTACTCCGGGTACTTCGCGAACGCGTTCAGCGGCGCGCATCACGCCTTCCAGGTCTCGGCCGGGGGCGTACACGCGCAGAACATCCATATCCCGTCCGGCCCGTACCAGGATCCCGAGACCGGGACGATCTTCGACCTCGACCGCCTGCCGCACTCGTTCGACCGCAGCCACGAGGAAGGCATCGGCTACGCCTGGCAGGGAGACGGCGGTACGATCGGCATCGGGGCGAAGCACTACGAGATGAACTACGGGATCGCCGGCGTGCCGCCGAACGACGACTGGGCGAACGTGCCGCCGACGACGTCGCGCATCGCCCAGCGCCGCAACACCGTCGAGCTGCGCAGCGCGTTCGGCGCCGCCGCATCGCGCTGGAAGCTGGATGCGAATTTCAACGACTACAACCACTCCGAGTTTCCGACCGCGCAGGACGCGGGCGGCGTCTCGGACCCACAGGCGAATCACTTCCACAAGCACGCCTACAACGCTCGCCTGCAGCGCCAGCACGCCGCCGGCAACGTCGAGGGCGCCTTCGGCCTGTGGACGAACATCGAAAAGCTGACGATCGACGGGGACGAGCCGCTCGGCCCGAACTCGATCACCACCGGCCTGGCGGGTTACGTGTTCGAGGAATTCCACGCCTCGCCGCGCACGCGCCTGCAGGCCGGCGTGCGCTACGACTACAACCGCATCCACACCCGGCCCGATCCCGCCTCCACGGACTCGACGTTCCAGACGCTGGACGAGGCCCGCCTCTCGAACGCGGTCACCGCCTCGCTCGGCGTGGTCCGGAAGTTCGGCGAGGAGGTCTCGGGCTCGATCAGCCTGGCGCGCTCGTTCCGCGCGCCCACCGTGCAGGAGCTGTTCGCCGATGGCGTCGACGCGCCGAGCGGAACGTTCACGGTCGGGACGGCCGGGTTGAAGCCCGAGGGCGGGTTCGGGATCGACGCCTCGCTCAAGGGCAGCTTCGGCAAGGTCAAGTTCGAGGTCTCGCCTTATGCGAACTTCATCCAGGACTACATCTACGGATTCCTGCGCGGGGACACGCTCGAGAACTTTCCGGTTCGCCAGTTTGCGGCGACGGACGCCCGGCTCGTCGGATTCGAGGCCAGCGTGTCGCTCGCGGTCGCGCCCCACGTCGCGCTCGAGGCGGCCTCCGACTTCGTGCGGGCCGAGGACACGCAGCTCGATGCTCCGCTGCCGTTCACCCCACCGCTCCGCGGCCTGCTCCGCGCCGGCTACCAGAGCGATCGCGCGACCGGGATGATCGAGTGGCGCCTCGCCGCTGCGCAGAACCGCCTGGGGGACGGCGACACGCCGACCACGGGTTACGGACTCCTGAATCTCGGGGTCGGCCTCAGGCGTGTGCACGGCGGCGCGGTGCATGACCTGAGCCTGCATTGCGACAACGTCTTCGACCGCGATTACCGGGATCACCTGTCGGTGATCAAGGACTTCCTGCCGCAGCCGGGCCGGGCGGTTCGGCTGAACTACACCCTGGAATACTGACCGGATCCGGACCTCCCGCGCCTGGTGCGAGCGAGGGCGTCCTCGCCCCGGCCAGCGTGCAGGTCAAGGGCGGCACAAGGCCCGCGCTCACTCCGTCCGGATGAGCCGCCGATTGCGCGCCAGCACCTCGTCCTCGAGCCGCCTTGCCGCCTGGTCCGCCGGCGGTGAGCCGCCCATGTTCCGGTTCATCGCCGGCCCGAGGTCGAGGTTCCGGAACCAGCCCCGCGATTGCACCCCCACGTACGGGTCCCAGATCGATCCCAGGTCGAGCAGCCAGTTGTCCGCGCCGAACTCCGGAAACAGGTCGTGCAGGATCACGTTCGCGGCCATCGAGGCGGAGAACGCATACACCACGCCGCGCCGGCCGGCGCCGAACGCGCGCAGCTCGCGCGTGATTGCGTCGGCCTCGAGAAAGCAGTTCACCGCCGGCACCTCGAAGTAGCGCTCGTAGGGGAACACGCGGTCGATCGCGCGCAGGTGGGGCGGGCCGATCATCGCGACCGGGCGCTGCCGCAGCGCAGCGACGAACGGGGCGAGTGTACCGAGCACGTTCGCCTGCCCGAACACGTCCGCATTGTGGAATGGGCCCTTGACCCCGCGCTCGTTCAACCAGTCGGCGATCCGCCGGCCCTCGTAGCGCAGCGCGTGGTTCTGGATGCCGACGAAATACGGGTACTGGTCGGTCAGAGCCTTCGCCAGTCGAGCGCCCAACTCGGGGAAGTACTCGTGCGCGTCGGCATTCGTGCCCGGGTAGTGGAAGATCGCGCCCCACTCGCCGTCGCCGAAGCGCGAGAACGAGAACGGCTCGCCGGCCGCGAGCTGGTCTGCGTAGAACGGCAGCGGATGCGGGGTCATCGCGAGCGCGCGGCGCGCGTAGCCGAGCTGGCGGCGCTTGTCGATCGAGCGGGCGAGCTTCGTGAAGACGGACATGGCGGGCATTCTCCGGCGGCCGGGGCCACTCCCGGAAATGAAATCGGCCCCGAAGCGTGGGAGGTGGCGCGCACCTGCCGGGCTTCGGGGCCGATCGTCTTCAATGTGGTAGCGGGGGCGGGATTTGGAAGGAATCATGATATCCCACTGTCCCTCCTGACGTTATGCCTCCAACTCCCCAAACGCAGGGGTCGGCACCGCGCGATTCCCGGCGTGTCGGCGCCTGACGTCGCCGCAGGGCGCAATTCTGATGCCGATCCGATCG
>JBKJJJ010000037.1:0-11840 GCA_046598045.1 Candidatus Eiseniibacteriota bacterium | reverse complement strand
ATGGTCGGGTGCAAACTGCAGCGGCCCCTCGCAGAGGGCCGCGGAGAGCCCAATGATCAATCCGGGCCCGCCCCTGGTTGGGATGCCCCATACGTCACTTCCCCGGGACCGGCGCGTAATCAACGCGGAGTGGTCGTCGAAAGGGGCCGTCCGAGCATCCCTCGCGACCTCCAATGGGATCGGGTTCGACAGCGGAGAGGAGTGTCCGATGAAGGGCTGGATGTCCTGCACCGCCCTGCTGGCTGTCCTCGGGACCACCGGCGGAGGCGCCTTCGCGGATGACCACGGCTCGGCAGCGTGCCCGCATGCTGCCGGTGCGGGCGCCCTGACCAGGGACCAGACCCTCCAAATCCAGGCCGGCAGCGCTGAGCGCGCAGCGAACCCCGAGGTCATCCTCACGGGCGAGATCGTCGATGGCGCCTGCCTGGCGAGCCACGGAGGTTTCGGCCCGGCGCACTCAGCCTGCGCGGCGCGGGGATTGGCGGACGGCGACCCCATGTTCGTTCGGCTGCAAGATGGCAAGGCACTGCTCCTGCTCGTGGAACGCGATCGCACCGAGTTGAAGCTCGTGCTCCGAAATCTGGTGGGGCGAAGCGTGGACCTCAAAGGAACGCGCAGCGACCGGGGCGGGCTCACGGTGATGCTCGTCACAGCGGCCCAGCCCGCACTCTGAAGGGGGCGCGCGGTCGGGCCAAGGTCACCCGGCCAGGCTTCCCACGTACGGGTTTGCAAAGCACCTAGCCCGGCGCTGCTGCCGGTGCGCTGTACGTCAACCGGTTCCCGGTTCCCAGTTCCCGGCGTCGCCGGGCCACAACAGGAGACAAACCCCATGAAGCGCGTACTGACCCTGGCTGCCCTGCTCGCGACGATCTGCCTCATGCCCGCCACGGCGAGGATTTCGTCGGCCGAAGACAAGATGGCCGGCGACAAGATGATGGGCGACAAGATGGCCGGCGAAATGGGCATGATGATGAAGATGAAGGGCGACAAGACCGTCACGCTCAAGGGCGAGGTCATGAGCGCGGAGTGCTTCGCGACCCATGGCGAACACGGCGCCGAGCATGCGAGTTGCGCGATGCACAGCCTCGAGGCGGGTGACCCCGTCGCGCTCCTGCTCAAGAACGGGCAGACCGTCCTTTTGCTGCAGCACCCGGGACACGACGAGGCCTACAAGTTGGTCCGCACGATGGCCGCGAAGTCGGTCATGGCGACGGGCACGCTGCGCAATGTCGGCGGGATCAAGACGCTGATCGTGGACTCGGTGGTGGTAGCGGACGACAAGATGATGAAGCACATGTAGCCCGCTCGATCCGGGAGGATGCTACGCGGTGAGCCCCTGCACGGCGCGCACGAGCAGCGTGTCGTCGGGGGCTCGTCCCGTTTTCCACGCGCGCTCGCAGCGGTAGAGCAGGTCGAGCCCGCGCGCCACGTCCTCGGAGGCCCAGCCCTGGGCGATGACCGCGGAGCGCCGGCGGTCGCGGATCCAGCCCCCGCCGCCGCCCTTGAGGCGCAGCGCGCCCGCGAGCAGCGAGCCCAGCTGGAACAGGATCGAGCCGGGCGACTCGCCGCCCTCGAGCGCGCGCAGCAGGCAATCCATTGCGGCCGCAGCGTGGCGGGAGGCGACCGCGTCGGCGAGGTCGGAGAGCGTGGCGCCGCCAGCCGGGTGGACGAGCGCGAGCGTCTGCTCGCGCGTGACCGTGCCACCGTCACCGGCCCAGGCGGCGAGCTTGTCGAGCTCGTTGAAGACCTCGCCGGCGTCGAGG
Source organism: Candidatus Eiseniibacteriota bacterium (assembly GCA_046598045.1). Taxonomy (GTDB): domain Bacteria; phylum Eisenbacteria; class RBG-16-71-46; order RBG-16-71-46; family DASYSL01; genus JANPEF01. The sequence continues at coordinate 10,077 of JBKJJJ010000037.1, read as the reverse complement.
CGTGGCATCCCGAACAGGGCGTCCCACGCGTCGGTCGCGAGCGCGAGCCCCTGCCGGCGGGCGTGGCGCTCGGCCCAGTGCTTGAGCTCGCTCGGCGGGAGGCCGTCGAGCGCGAACACGCGGGCGCAGGCGGCGCGCAGCGGGTTCAAGTGCTTGCGCTCGCTGTCCCCCGCCGACTCGACGAACACCAGGAGGTTCTCGGGCGGGATCTGGGCGAGCGCCTGGCCGACCGCGATCGGGATCGACGACGAGCGCGCCCAGTCCTCGACCCGCAGCGTGATCACGAGCGAGCGCGAGGCGAAGAGCGAGCCGCCCTGGACGGCCCCGAGTACGCCCGAGGGGCCCGCCTCGGCGGCGCGCAGGACCGAGGGCGGCGAGTCGGGTACGGCGGCGAGCCAGGCCTCCTTGAGCGCGTGCAGGATCTCGGTCTTGAGCGATTCGTCATTGCCCGAGAGGTAGGTCGTGCCCGGGGAGTCGGCGGCGCGCGCGAGCCAGGCCTCGCAGGCGGCGGGGCCGCCCGCACGGGGCGCGGCGGCGGCAGCGCGGCCGGCGGCGGCGCGGGGCTTGCCCGAAGCGGCGGCGCGCTTGGTCGCCACTACCAGTTCTCGACCGTGCGGTTGAGGATCGCGTCGGCGAGCTTGTCGACCGCCGCGACGCGGCCCTGGGCCTCGGTCTGCGGAGCCTGGCCGGGCGAGGCGGTGACGAAGTAGTTCGCGGTACGGACGAGGCCGTCGTCCTTCCAGAGCTCGCGGTTCTTCACCCTGTCGCGCACGGTCACGACGACCGTGACCGCGACCTGGTACTCCTGCGCCTGCTCGCGGGCGTTGAAGCCGAAGACCGCGTTCTTGTAGGCCGACACGCCGCCGGTGATCACGAGGTCGGCCTGGTCCTCGGACACGACGCGCAGCTTGGAGTCGCGGATGAAGCGGTTCACCACCGCGGTCGTGACCTCGTCCTCGAGCGCGGGCTGCGTGGTCCGGTTCTGGAACACGGGCACGGCGATGGTCTTCAGGTGCGTCGGGAACAGCGCCGGGTTCGGCGAGTAGCTGCAGCCCGCCGCGATCAGCGCCGGGACCAGCAGCGCGAACGCTGCCCGGGTGAAGCGCGGGCTAAGGGTGGCCGACACGCGACGACGGCTCCTCGTCCTTCATGCCGAACTGCTTCATGCGGTAGCGCAGCTTGTCGCGCTTCATGTTGAGCGCCTCGGCGGTCTTGCTCTGGTTTTCCTCGCTCAGGTGGTAGGCCTTGAGGATCAACTGGCGCTCGATCTCCTCGACCAGCTTCTCGAACTCGATACCGTCGCTCGGCAGGTCGGGCGCGCCGAGGATCGCGTCGAGCGCCGCGCCGAGCGTCTGCGCGTCGCGCCGCATGCGCGGGCCGGTGCCGGAGCCGAGCTGCAATTGCTCGGGCTTGATCTCGTCGCCGCGCTCGAGCAGCACCGTCCGCTCCATCAGGTTCCGCAACTCGCGCACGTTGCCGGGCCAGGGGTACTCGACCAGCATCTCCTCGGCGGGACGCGCGAAGCCGCGGAATTGCTTCTTGAACGCCGCGTTGAAACGCTCGCGGAAGTGGTTCGCCAGCGGCAGGATGTCCTGCGTGCGTTCGCGCAGCGGCGGCACGCGTAACGAGACCACGTTCAGGCGGTAGTAAAGGTCCTCGCGGAACCCGCCGTGCGCGACCAGGCGGTCCAAGTCCTGGTTCGTGGCCGAGATGATGCGCACGGAGACCACGATGTCCTTGATGCCGCCGACGCGCTTGAACGTCATGCGCTCGAGCACGCGCAGCAGCTTGACCTGGAGCTGCACGGGCATCTCGCCGATCTCGTCGAGGAACAGCGAGCCGCCGTTCGCGAGCTCGAGCAGGCCCGGCTTCTGCGCGCGCGCGTCGGTGGACGCGCCCTTCTCGTGGCCGAACAGCTCGCTTTCGAGCAGCTCGCGCGGGATCGCCGAGCAGTTGAGCTCGACGAACGGCTTGGACTCGCGCGCGGAGAGCTTGTGGATGAGGCGCGCGATCATCTCCTTGCCGGTGCCCGACTCGCCGCCGATCAGGACGCTCGTGGTTTCGCCCTGGGCGACGCTCTCGAGCTTGTCGTAGAGCTCGAGCATCGGGACCGAGTGGCAGCGCAGGTAGCCCTCTTCCTGCATCGCCGCAACGCGCAAGTGCTCGACCTCGCGCGAGAGCTTGAGTTTCTCGACGCCGCGGCCGACAATGGTGTTCAGCTCCTCGAGCTGGAGCGGCTTCTTGAGGAAGTAGAACGCGCCGAGGCTCATCGCGCGCACCGCGGTCTCGGTCTCGCCGAACGCGGTGATCACGATCACGACCGTGTCCGGGGCGGTCTGCTTGAACTCGGCGAGCAGGTCGAGCCCGTTCGCCTCCCCGAGCTTCATGTCGAGGACGACGACGTCCGGCGTGTCGTCGTTGAACAGCGACCGGGCTTCCTCGGCGGTGCCGGCCGAGCGGACGTGGTGCCCGTCGTCCTTGAGGCTCCGGCTCACGAAATGGCGGATCGAATCTTCGTCGTCCACCACCAGGATGTTTGCGCTAGACATCCTCGCCTCCCTGGATCGGCTCCACCGGCAGCTCGATCGTGAATGTGGTCCCGCGGCCCGGCTCGCTCGCAACCCTGAGCGTACCGCCGTGGCGCTTGATGATGTCATGCGTAATGTAGAGGCCCAGCCCCGTTCCGCCCTTCTTGGTGGTGAAGAACGGGTCGAACAGGCGGTCCTGGTGCTCCGGCGCGATCCCGAGGCCGTCGTCCACCACGGTCGCCACCACGAGCGTCGTGCCCGGGGGGTGCGGGTAGGCGTCGGCCTCGGCCAGGCGCTTCATGAAGCGCAGCAGCACCGTGCTCTTCGGCCGCGAGGCCTCGATCGCGTTCTTGATCAGGTTGATGAATACCAGCTGCATCTGGTCCGGGTCCACCCGAACGTGGGGCAGCCCGAAAGGCACGTCCCACTTGACCGTGATCTTCTTGTCCTTGACCAGCGGCCGCAGGGACAGCAGCGCGCGGTCGGCGATCTCGGGCAGCGCCCCGTCCTTGGTCGCCAGGCGGGACGGGTGCGTGATGTGGAACAGGTCCGAGACGATGCGGTCGAGCCGCGCGATCTCGCTCAGGATGAACTTGTAGTTCTCGTGGTCGGGATGGTGCGGCGGGATCGACTTCTTGAGGTACTGCGCCCCCGCCGCGATGCCCGCGAGCGGGTTCCTGATCTCGTGTGCCACGCTCGAGGTGAAGCGCCCGAGCGCCGCGAGGCGGTCGAGCTGGCGGATGCGCTCCTCCATCACCTTGACCTTGGTGAGGTCGATGAACGTGGCGATCACGCCGTAGACCGCGCGGTCCTCGTTGCGCAGCAGCGATGCGGTGAGCGCGACCTGGACCGCCGCGCCGCCCTTCTTCGGCAGCACGGTCTCCTGGCGCTGGTGCTCGTGGCCGGTGCGCAGCGTCTGCAGCAGCAGGCGAGAAGTCTCGGCGCCGAACACGGCGGCGAGCTCGCGCATGCGCACCTCGGCCCCGGACAGGCCGGTCAGCTCCTCGGCCGCGCGGTTGAACGTGACCACCCGCCCCTGCAGGTTGAGCACCGCGAGCGGGTTGTTCATCGAGTTGAGCACGTGCTCGCGGAAGCGCTCGCTGCGCCTCAACTCGTGATAGAGCCGCGCATTCTCGACCACCGGCGCGACCGAGAGCGCGATCGACTCGAGCAGCGCGGGCTCGACCGCGGCGAGGTCGATCTCGCGGCGCGTGCCGACGCCGAGCACGCCCAGGATCGGGAACTGCGGGCAGTCGAGGCAGCGCTGGCGCAGGCGGCTTCGCTCGTCGTGCCAGTCGCCGTTCGCGCCCGGGGGCGGCGTGTACCACGAGCCGCGCCCCTGGGGGCCGAACGGGCAGGCGAGGTCGCAAGCGCCCTCGGCGGCGTCGGCCTCGAACAGCGTGCGGCTCCTCTGGAGGGGCACCGCGATGTAACCCTGCACCGCCTCGAGCACGTCGCCCAGGGTGGTCTCGGGCGGCGCGTCGAACGGCGGGTGGAGCCGCGCGTCGTGGATGGTGAACGGCCGGTGCTGCCACACGCTGCGCGCGAGCACGCCCTCGGGCTCGCCCACGAGCGGGATGCGGAACGGCAACGAGGCGTGCCCGGTGCCGGTCTTGCGCGTCCAGGTGCCCTCGAGCGTGGACTGGTCCCGGTGGACCAGCCCGAGGAACACGTCCTCGAACCCGAACGCCTTGTGCAGGTAGGTGGTGACGGTCTGGGTGGTCTCCTCGGTGCCGACCGAGCTGACCATCGAATGCGCGACCTCGCGCAGCGAGACCAGCTGGACGTTGGTCTCGATCAGGCGGCGGCGCGACTTCTCGAGCTCCTCGACCAGCCCCTCGGCCGCCCCGAGCAGGCGCGTGGTCTCCTCCCCCGCCTCGACCTCGCCCCCCGCGGGCAGCGACTCGAGGCCGCGGACTTCGTCCACGCGCCTTAGCAATCGCTGGATGGCTTCGCGCTGGGACTCGTCCATGCCGCCTCTCGCTCGTGCCGCGCCGACGGTCTTAACCGGCGCGCGGTCCCAGGAACTCGTGAATCTTTGCGCTCACGTAAGTGATCTGTTCGGACGTGAGTTCGGGATAGATCGGCAGCGCAAGCGTCTCGCGCGCCGCGGCCTCGGAGTGCGGGAAGTCGCCTTCCTTGTAGCCGAGGTCCGCGAAGCACTCCTGCAGGTGAAGCGGTCGCGGGTAGTAGACCTCGGTCCCGATGCCGGCGCCCTGCAGGTGCTGCTTGAGGTCGTCGCGCCTGGCCGTGCGCACCACGAACTGGTTGTAGATGTGCCGGGCTTCCTTGCGCGCGAGCGGCAGGCCCACGTTCGTGTCCGCGAGCAACTCGCGATAGAGCGCCGCGTTCTTCTGCCGCCCCGCGTGCCAGTCCTCGAGGTGGCGCAGCTTGACCCGGAGCACCGCGGCCTGCAGCGCGTCGAGCCGGCTATTCTGGCCGAGCACGTGGTGGTGGTACTTCGGGCGCGCGCCGTGCTCGCGCAGCAGGCGCACCCGGTCGGCGAGCGCGGCGTCACTGGAGACCACCATGCCGCCGTCGCCGATGCCGCCCAGGTTCTTCGACGGGAAGAACGAGAAGCAGGCCGCGACCCCCATCTCGCCGGCGCGCTTGCCGAGCCACTCCGAGCCGATCGCCTGTGCCGCGTCCTCGAGTACGGGGATGCCCATGTCCTTGCACGCGGCTTCGATGGCGGGCATGTCGGCGCACTGTCCGAACAGGTGGACGGGTACCACCGCCCTGGTCTTCGCGGTCAGGACAGCGGTGAGCTTCGCGGGATCGAGGTTGTAGGTCCCGGGCTCGATGTCGACGAACACGGGCCTGCCGCCCGCGAGCGCGATGGTCGAGGCCGAGGCGAAGAACGAGTAGGCGGTGGTCACCACCTCGTCGCCCGGCCCGACGCCCATCGCCTTGAGTGCGAGCAGCAGCGCATCGGTGCCGGACGCGCAGCCGACGCCGTGGGCGGCGTGGCTGTAGGCCGCGATCTCGGATTCGAGCGCGGTGATCTCGGGCCCGCCGATGAAGCGCGCGGAGTCGAGCACGGCGTGCACGGCCGCGTCGAGGTCGCCCTTGATCGTGGCGTACTGCGCCTTGAGATCGAGCAGGGGGACGGTCATGGTCTTGGGTGCGTCGGCCAACGAAACCTTGGCGCTCATACGTCGTCGCTCCAGCCCTGGTGTTCCAGGAGTTGTTCGGTCGGCACGTCGCGCACGACGCGCGCCGGGCTGCCCATGACCACCTTCCGAGCGGGCACGTCCTTGGTCACCACCGAGCCCGCAGCCACCAGCGCGTCCTCGCCGATCGTCTTCCCCGGCAGGATCACGGAGCCCGCGCCGACGCGGCCGCCCCGCTTCACCGTCACGCCCTTGAAGTTCTTCTTGCGGGCCTCGGTGCGGCCCACGAAATTGTCGTTCGACGTGATCACGCCCGGGGCGATGAACACGCGGTCCTCGATCGTCGAATACGCCGTGATGTAGCACTCGCTCTCGAGCTTGACGAAGCGCCCGACCGAGCACTCGTTCTCGACCGTGACGCCGCGACCCACGATCGTGCGGTCGCCGATCACCACGTCCTCGCGCACGGTCGCGTAGTCCGCGACCAGGCACTTGCGGCCGAGCTTGAGCCCGCGGTAGAGCACGACGCCCGTGCCCACGATCGAGCCGTCCCCCACCGTGAGCGGCGGGAACGATGCGTCCTTGGTCGTGGCGGAGCTCGCCGCGCGCATGGGCAGCTTGCCGAGCACGGCGTGGTCGTCGACGCGCACGTCGTCGCCCACCACCGTGTCATCGTGGAAGACCACGTGGTTGCCGATCCGGCAGTTCTTCCCGAGGACGATGTTCGAGCCGAATACGCAGTACTCGCCCCAGGTCGTGCCCACGCCCACGCGCGCTTCAATGTCCGCGGGCTTCGCGCCCTTGAGTTCCGTCACGAGGTCTTTCCTTCCACGAGCGAATCGAGCCGCACCGGCGCGCCCTGGAGCTGGAGCGACGCCTGCGCCGCCGCGAGCACCTTGACCACGGTGAGCCCGTCCCTGCCGTCGGTGAGCGGAGTGGCGCGGCTGCGCACGCACTCCACGAAATGCTGGCACTCGAGCTTCAGCGGCTCGGCACCGTCGAGCTTCGGGATCCAGATGTCGCCCTGGCGCACGGTGTGCGCGCGGGCGAAGTCGACGAACGACCCCTCGCTCGAGCCCCCGGGGCCATCCTTCGTGTCGACGCCCTTGTCGTAGACCTTGACCTTCTCCGAGGGCTCCATGTCGTCGAACATGGCCATGCGCTTCGAGCCGACCACGGTGAAGCGGCGGATCTTGTGCGGGTCGAGCCAGCTCACGTGCGAGTGCGCCATGCGGCCGTCGGCCCAGCGCAGGTAGGTGAACACGACGTCCTCGATCCCGGGTTGCAGAAACGCCTGCCCGCGCGCGGAGACGTCGACCGGCTCGTCGCCCAGCAGGTAGAGCATGACCGACAGGTCGTGCGGCGCGAACGACCACAGCGCGTTCTCGTCGCTGCGCACCTTGCCGAGGTTCACGCGCTGCGAGTACACGTAGCGCACGTCGCCCATCTCGCCGGCGTCGATCATCGCCTTGAGCTTCTTCACCGCCGGGTGATGCTTGAGCAGGTGCCCGACCATGAGCACACGCTTGGCGCGCTCGGCGATCGCGACCAGCTCCTCGGCGTCGGCGACGTCGAGCGTGAACGGCTTCTCGACGTACACGTCCTTGCCGGCCTCGAGGAACAGGCGCGCGAGCGGGGCGTGCGCGGCCGCGGGCGCCGCGATCACCACGGCTTCGAGGCCGGGCACGTCGAGCAGCGCGCGCGCGTCGGACACGGCGATGGCGCCGGGCACGACCTTCCGGGCGCGCTCGAGCCGCACGGGATCGGCGTCGCACACGGCGGCGACGCGGGCCCCGGGGAGGCTCGCAAAATTGCGGAGGAGATTGGCCCCCCAGTCGCCGGTGCCAACGAGGGCCAGAGCTACGGGTTCCACCGGGCCTCCTGGGGCGGTCTCTAAGGGGCGGCGGGACAGGCTGGGAATCGAGCCAACTCTAGCGTTGGCAACGAAATCTGTCCAGTCCCTAGGCGGACGCCCGGGTCCGCTCCTCGGCGGGCGAGATCACCAGCCCGGTGGCTTCCACGATGCGGTTCCGTCCGCGCTGCTTGGCGGCGTAGAGCGCGGCATCGGCCGCGCCGATCAGGCTCCCGGGCTGGATCCCGTCCTCGGGGAACATCGACAGGCCCAGGCTGATCGTGATCTCGCCCGTCTTGACGTGCGGGAACGTGTGCTCGGCGACGCACGCGCGCAGCCGCTCGGCGACGGCGCGGGCGCCGACGCGCGGCGTCTGCGGCAGGATCGCGGTGAACTCGTCGCCCCCGTACTTGGCGATCAGGTCCATGCCGCGCACCTGGCCCGACAGCAACTGCGCGAGTTCGCGCAGCAGCTGGCTGCCGCGCAGGTGGCCGAAGCGGTCGTTGTACATCTTGAGGTTGTCGACGTCCGCCATGATCAGGGCGAACGGCTGGCGGAAGCGCTTCGCGCGCTGCATCTCGCGCCTCAGCGCGGTCTTCAGGAAGCGGTAGTTGTAGACCTGCGTCAACTCGTCGGTGACGGCGATACGCTCGAGCGTGGTCGAGAGCCGCGTGTTCTCGAGCACCAGCCCGAGGCAGCTCGACAAGAGCGCGAGCGTCTTCGCGTCCTGCGACGAGAAGCCCGAGCGCCCCTCGTGGTTGAACGCGGCGAGCACGCCCATGTTCTGCTTGCGGATCCGGACCGGTGCGGCGAGCACATTGCGCACCTCGAGCGCCGCCGGCGCGTCGTCGGAGCACCAGAAGCGCGGGTCCTGCTGCGGCTTGTTCAGAACCGCTGCGCGGCCCTCGAGCGTGACCTGGCGGAACAGGCCCTCGGCCGGATTCGGATGCTCCTCGACGATGCGCGCGCCAGTCTCGAGCAGCGTCGTGCGCGTGGCCCGGCGGCCGTCATAGAAGTAGAACGAGGCCGCCTCGGCCTCCACGAGTTTGCAGGCGGCGCGGAGCGCCTCCTCCACGGCGACCGAACGGTCGCGATGGTTGCCGGAGGTCAGGGCAAGGAGCGCGTCGAGCGTGTGATCCGGCGTGAACATGAGCGCGGCGTCCCTTCGTGAACACAGGTGCAAGGCGCAATGCGATCGGCCTCTCCTGAGGCCCAGCGCATGGCATTGCAAGGCCGGTGCCACCGCCCCGCTTGATCTTCTTTCGGGTGGGCGCCGAAACGCGGCGGCGCGAAGCATCGCGGTATGGTCAGCGCCCGGTCTCGGGGCCGCCCCGGCGCAGGCGGCGCCAGAGCGCCAGGCCCCGTAGCCCGAAACCGACGAATGCGGCCGCGAGCCCGACTTCGAACATCACCTTCTGGGCCGCGCTCAAAGGCATGGTGGGCAGGTACTTGACGAGCGTCCACCCGGCGGCGACCAGGCCCGCCTCGAGCGCGACGTGGAGCCCGAGGAGGGTCCACAGCGTCGCCCGGTCGGTCGACCCCTGCGCGCGCGCACGATTTCCGGCACCGCGCACGGGTCGCTCGGGCCGCGTCCCCGGGCTGCCCGGGAGGGTCATGGGAGCGGCGCCGAGGCCGCGACGTGCATTGCATCGTGCGCGGTTTGCCCGGGCGCGTTCTCGCTTTGCACGGCGCCCCCGTCGGGCCCTGCACGCAGGGACAACGCATTACGCCGCACGCCCTCGAACAACGCGACCGCGCCCAGCATGAGCGGGCGCGCCGTGACCGGGGACGCGAAGCCGGCCGCCTCGAGCCGGGCGGCCACCGCGTTCGGCGTCCCGAAGTCGAAGATGCTCTCGCTCAGGTAGCGGTACGCGGCCGGGTCGGGCGACAGCCGCCCGAGTAGCGGCACGCCGTACCTCAGGTACAGTGCGTGGAACGGGGCGAACACGCCGCCCGCCGGCGCGACCGAGTCGAGCGCCAGAAAGCGCCCGCCCGGGCGCAGCACGCGCTGGATCTCCGCGGCCGCGCGCGGGAGCGGCACCAGGTTGCGCAGGCCGAACGCGGCGGTCACGATGTCGAACGTCTCCGCGCGGAAGGGCAGGCGGAAGCCGTCGCCGTGCACCGGGTCGAAGCGCGCCCCCTGTGCGCGCGCGAACTCGCGCCCGCGCCGGAGCATGAGGAAGCTGACGTCGAGCCCGGTCACGTTCGTGCCCGCGCGCTCGAACGCCGGAACGGACGAGCGCGCCGATCCGCAGCACAGGTCGAGCACGCGCGCGCCGCGCGGGATGGAACTCGCGAGCGCGCGCCGCCACGCCCCGTCCTGCCCGAGGCTCATCAGGGCATTGATCAGGTCGTAGCGCCAGGAGATGGCGCTGAACATGGATCCGAGACGGTCGGGGTGGCGGTCGACGCCGGCCAGGCGGGGTGCGTCCATGGGGGCAGGATAGCGGAATGGTGCGCCCGATAGGATTCGAACCTATGGCCTACAGCTTCGGAGGCTGTCGCTCTATCCATCTGAGCTACGGGCGCCTCCGCCGCAATCTAACAGTTTGCGCCGGGCAGCGGCAAGCGCGGCCCGGCGCCC